>JBQCJR010000550.1:0-5064 GCA_051952595.1 Kofleriaceae bacterium | reverse complement strand
CGGAGATCCGCGCCGCGGCGTCGCGCAGCAGGCCCGCCTCCTCGGAGAGCAGGCGGCGCTCGGCGAGATCGCGATCGATCAGCCAGCGCGCGGCGGCGCGGCGGCGCGCGGCGGCGAGGGGATCTCCGCCGGCGGGGGCGCGCAGCACGCGGTAGGCGGCGGCCAGCCGGCGGGTCCGCGCGAGATCGGTGGCGGCGAGCTTCTCATCGACGATCGCGCGGCTCCGCTCGATAGCCGCGAGCTCGTCGGCGAGCTGCTGGGCGAGCTGGGCGCGCGCGTCGAGCGGCGCGCGCTCGGTGCGCACCGGCTGCGGACGCGGCTCGTCATCGGCCTGGACCGCGCCGGCGAGCAGCACGCACGAGGCGAGCGCGGCCGCGGCGAGGCTAGCGCGCCACACGCGATGCTCCGGCGAGCCCGCCGCCGATCAGGCCGAGCAGCGCGCCGATCCCGACGAACACCGCGAGCTCGGCGAACCCGGGCACCACGACGCCGGCGAGCGCGTCGCGATAGAGATGCAGCCCGGCGCCGAGCGCGAGGGTCGCGATCAGCGCCGCGAGCGCTCCGGAGAGCGCCCCGGCGAGCGCGGTCGGGATCACGAGGAAGCCGGGGCCGGCGCCCAGCAGCTGGGCGACCGCGAGCTCCTGGCGGCCGCGATCGAGCCGGACCCGGATCGCGGCAAGCGCGATCAGCGCGAGCCCGGCGAACAGCGCCGCGCCGGTCCACGCGAGGCCGCGCATGGCGCCGAGCGAGCGGGAGACTCGGTCGCCGTGGGCGCCCTGGACGTCGGAATGCTCGCCGGCATGCTCGCCGGCCTCGTCGATCACCACGTCGGCGACGCCGGGGGCGCCGCGCAGCGCGCGCAGCGTGGGGCTGATCGCGATCACGTCGCGCACGCCCGGCGCGAGCGCGACCTCGACGGACGCGGGCAGCGCGGCGAGGTCGACGCCCTCGAGCAACGCGCCATCGGAGCCGAGCGCGCGGACGAGCCGGCGCGCCGATTCGGCAGGCGGCACCAGCTCGGCGCGCTCGACGCCGGACAGCGCGCGCAGCTCGCCGACCAGCGCTTGCGCGCGCGCTTCGGAGACGCCCTCGCCGAGGTAGACCACCATGCTGGTGGGCGCGCCGGGGCGCGCGGCGGCCCAGCGATCGATGCTGGTCGCGGCGATCACCGCGACGCCGGCGGCGAACAGCGCGCAGGCGAGCGCGAGCAGCGTCCACAGCGCGGCGCGCGGCCGATCGACGGCGATCCGGCCGGTGCGCCGCAGCGCCGATGCGAGCCGCGGGATCACGTCTCCTCGTCGGAGCCGTGTCGGCGGCCGTACGGACCGGTCACCCGATCGAACACTTCCTCGGGGAACGGCCCGGGATCCGGCTCGGTGGTCGCGTCGGAGCGATCGAGCGCGCGGCGCCGCACGTGGCGAGGCGCCTGGGTGCGCAGCCGGCGCAGGATGCGCATCTTCATCAGCGCCCTCCTCGCGCCGCGGCCCGCGCGCCGAGCGGGAACGGCACCACGTTGGGGAGATCGTCGTCTTCTTCGTCGGCGGGCGCGGGGCGCACGGGCGTGGGCGCGGAGTCGACGTCGATCAGCACGTCGTCGACCGAGTGGCCGGCGCCCTCGAGCTCGCCGAGCGGGATGAGCGCGCCGTGGACGAGCGCCAGGGTGCGCCAGCCGAACAGCACGGAGAGCTCGCGCAGCACCGGATCGCGGCCGAGCACGAGGCACGCGGCGCCGCGGGTGGCCGCGGCCTGGATCGCGGTGCACACCAGATCCGCGCCGGTCGGGTCCTGCGCGCTCGTCGGGTGATCCGCGATCACCAGCTCGGGCTGGCGGACCAGCGCGCGTGCCACGGCGACCCGCTGGCGCGCCGAGGCGGACAGGCAATCGACCGGCAGCGACGCCTCGGACTCGAGGCCGAGCTGGGTCAGGCACTCGGCGGCGCGCAGCACCGAGACCGAGCGCGGCACGCCGTCGATCTCGAGCGGCAACACGACGTTGAGCTGGGCGCTGCGGTCCTCGAGCAGGCAGAGATCCTGCGGCACGATGCCGACCCGGCGGCGCAGCAGGCGCAGCGACGACCGGCGCAGCTTCGCGACGTCGCGGCCGAGCACCTCGATCCGGCCACCGGCGACCGGGATCTCGCCGAGCGCGGCGGCGACCAGCCGCGACGTGCCGACCCCGGCGGCGCCGGCGACCAGCACGACTTCACCGGCGGCGACCTCGAGGTTCGCCCCCGACAGCAACGGCGAGCCACCACGCGGGTGGTCGATCGCGATCTCCGCCAGCTTGAGCGCCATCGCCTTCGGTCCTACGCCAGTCGTTCGAACGGCGCAAAAATCCGGCGCCGCTCGCCCGTAACGGGCTGGTTCTGTAGGATCGCGCCATGCGCGCGTGGTTGCCGTTGCCCGTGATGGCCTGCGCGCTGGCCGGCTGCCGCGCCGACGACGGCGACGCCCAGCTCGCCCCGCGCCTCCAGCAGGCGACCGCGCGGCTCGATCAGCAGGACCAGCGGCTCGCCGGCCTCGAGCAGCGCGGCGCGGTCGACGCGAAGCGAGTCGCCGACGAGCTGCTCGCGCGCGGCTCGGCCTCGGGGCTCGCCGGACCGCGCGGCCCCGACGGACCACCCGGTCCCGCGGGCCCGCCGGGGCCGATCGGGCCGGCCGGGCTCGGACCCGCGGGGCCCGAGGGCCCACGCGGCGCCAAGGGGGATCCCGGCCCGCCCGGCCCCGAAGGACCGCAGGGCGTGCAGGGGCTCCAGGGACCGCAGGGCCTCCAGGGACCGCAGGGGCCACAGGGCCCCAAGGGGCCACCCGGCCCGACGGCGGCCTACGGCAACAAGTCCGACCTCCAGCGCAAGGAGTCGCGGATCTCGGTCGCCGCGGGCATGGTCGCGACGGCGATCGCGAGCTGCGATCGCGCCGTCGATCTGGTGGTCACCGGCGGCTGCTACGCCGATCCGCAGTGGATGGCGCAGCTGGTCGCGGCGCGGCCGCTCGCGATGACCGATGGCGCGTCACCGTCGAGCTGGCGGTGCGACTACCGCAACACGTCCCCGGCGAGCACGATCGAGGTGGTCGCCGAGGTCTACTGCGTGCGCCCGCGCGAGTAGCGCGGTGGTTACGGCGCGGTCCAGTCGATCTTCACGGAGTACGTGCCCGCCGAGTAGCCGCGCACCATGACGTAGCCGCGGGTCGCGCCGCTCGGCACGGTGAGCGAGCACTGCTCGCTCGCGCCGGCGAGGTACGGCCGGCACGCGTAGCTCGTCGTGGTCGGCTGGCTGTTCCACCGCACGTAGAGGTCGGGATCGCCGCTGCCGGTCATCGTGACGGTGAACGTCGAGCCGACCTTCACCGGGTACGAGCCGATCTGCACGTTGGTGTTGCGCGCGACCGATCCGGACTTGGTCTCGGTGCTCGTCGGGTTCGGCTCGGGATCCGGGTTGCCGCCGCCCGGCGCGCCGTACAGCGCGGCGATGCCCTGCGCGTCGCGCGCCGACCAGTCGAGGTTCGACGACGTGCCGTTGCATTGCGGGTAGTGCATGATCGACGCCGAGTCGTACGGGGTCAGCGGGCGCCAGTTGTTGTCCTCGAAGCAGGTGCCGGCCTCGGGGCGCGTGTGCTCGTGGCGGAAGCCGAGCGCGTGACCGAGCTCGTGGCCGACGATGTTCTGGAGCGGCCAGCCGACGTTGCCGAAGCTGCTGGTATCGATCAGCACCTCGCGCGAGGCGCGCGACGAGCTCGGGAAGAACGCGCGCGCGAGGTACGGCTGGCCCGAGACCTGCCGGACGTTGAACAGCACGGTGGTGTTGCTGGCGGTGCAGTTGGCGTCCTGGGCCGAGACGTAGACGAACTTCACGTTGCCGCGCGAAGTCCATCCGGCGGTCGCCTGCTGCATCGCGGTCACCACGCGCGACTTGTTGGAGCCGAAGTTGTTGCTGATGCAGTAGGTCAGGTTGAGCTTGACCGTGTCGTTCCACTTGTCGTCGGCGCCGCCGGCGCGGTTCACGATCAGGCCGCCCTGCTGGAGGCTGTCGTAGAACTCGCGCAGCTGCTTCTCGTCCTTGATCGCGACATCCCCGTTGACGATGAAGTGACCGCCGTCCCAGTTCTCGCGGTAGGTGCGCGCGTAGAACTCCTCCCACGACTCACCCTGGTTGGTGGACAGATCCTCTTCCTCTCCACCCATCGCGCAGCCCACCAGCTGCCACGTCGCCAACGCCAGGACACTCGTACGGAACAGCGAACGCATGCGGAGCCTCCCTTTTCGAGGAGGTCCCGTTCTTCATGACCGGTGCCACGCACCGCTGCACAACCCGCGCAACGGCCGGCGCGTCCGCTGACAGGTGGTGAGAGCGATCCGCGCCGCGCGCGCGACCGAGAACGCGCGGAGCCACGGTCGCGCGTCGGAGCGTGAGCGAGCCGACACTGCACGTCGGGCGGTGTAGGGCCGAGGTGCGACGATGTGCACGCGAGCGGGCCAAGACCGAGATCTCGGCGCGGCTTTGCGCGGCGGCACACCGGACAGCACCTGTCATCCAGCCCGCGGCGCGAGACGACCTGCACTTGCAAACGTATTGCGTGTCAGTGCGACAGCCCGTCACGCGCCCCGAGCGCCACGGTGACTTCTGCCACTGCGGCGGAGTACCGCGGGCGCCTACATCAGTAGCAGGCCAGGCCGTGCGACGAGCCGGGCCGCAGGCCGATCGGGAGCGCGGCCGAGGTCCGCTCGATGTTGCCGAGGTACACGCGCAGGCCGTTCGCCGCCATCGTCTGATCGGCGACCACCAGGTGGGTGTTCGGACACACCGCGAGGTCGACCAGCACCTGGGCCTCCGGCGTCGACGGCTCGGCGAACAGCGCGTTCGTCCCGTGGTCGAACCCGCGCACCCGGTTGCGGGCGTCGGCGCCGAACTGGCCGTTGGTGACGACCATCCAGCTGATCGGCGCCACGGTGGTGGAGCCGACGGTCGTCGTGCCCTGGGAGTCGAGCCGCGCGACGTAGCCGCCGAGCGCCTGGTGGGTGACCAGGCACGGCTCGACCGCCGGGGTCTGGCCGGTCGAGATCTG
>JBQCJR010000549.1:0-3126 GCA_051952595.1 Kofleriaceae bacterium | reverse complement strand
ACAGCGACGTGAACTTCAGCGACCCGGGCGGCAGGTTGCTGGCGTCGAACGCGACGTCGACGTCGTCGACGATCATCGACAGCACGCGGACATCGACCCGCGCGCCGCGCAGCGCGATCGTGCGCTGGCTCTGAGTCGCCGCGGTCGCGGTGATCCGGCTCTCGATCAGCGGGGTCAACACGTACGGCTCCGGCGAGTCCAGGAACAGCGCGCCGCGGGAGATGTGCAGCGAGGTCGGGCTCGCCGAGATCGTGCAGCTGTCCTCCTCGGACGCGACGTTCTTGACGATGACCATGCCCTCGTCGCCGGAGTTGGCGACACACGCGCCCGTAGCGGCGATCAGAGCCAGTGAGACGAGCCGTTGCATCGCGGTCCTCCGCCGAAAATCGTATCAAGGTGCCGGAGCACCGCGCAAAATTCTTCCGAGCTCGGCGAGCTCGAGCTCGACCGGCTCACACGCGCCCACCTCGCGGATCGCGATGAACCCGATCCGCCGGCCGGCGCGCTTCTTGTCCACGCCGACCCGCGCGAGCACGTCGTTGGTCAGCCATGGATCGATCTCGTGCGGGAGTCCACACGAGGCGACCGCCGCGGCGACCTCGGCCTCGAGCGTGGCGCGCGTGCCGAGCACCGCGGCCGAGACCCGGCACGCCGCGATCAAGCCGAGCGCGACCGCCTCGCCGTGCGCCATTCCGGAGTGCGTCTCGATCGCGTGGCCCACGGTGTGGCCGAGGTTGAGCAGCGCGCGGTGGCCGGTGCGCTCGCGCTCGTCGCGCGCCACGATCGCCGCCTTGTAGGCGATCGATCGACCGATCACCTCGCGCAGCTCGTCGGGTGGGAGCGCGCCCTCGGGTCCGGCGGCCCACGCGGCGCACGCGGCGACCCGGCGCCACAGCTCGGCGCCGTCGAGCAGCGCGTACTTCCACAGCTCGCCGAACCCGGCCCGCCGCTCGCGCGCCGGGAGCGTCGCGAGTGTATCGAGGCCACACATCACGAGCCGCGGCTGCCAGAACGCGCCGACCAGGTTCTTGCCGGCGGGCAGATCGACCGCGGTCTTGCCGCCGATCGCCGCGTCGGTCATCGCGACGATCGTCGTCGGGACCTGGACCACGGGGATGCCGCGGAACAGGGTCGCCGCGACGAACCCGGCCAGATCGCCGACCACGCCGCCGCCGAGCGCGACGATCGCCGAGCCGCGATCGAGGCCGCGCGCGACCAGCTCGTTGCACAGCTGCTCGTAGGTCGCGAACGACTTGGTCGGCTCGCCGGGCGCGAGCTCGATCACCTCGAGCGGCCGCTCGGCCAACGCGCCGCGGACCGCGGGCCGGTGGTGGGGCGCGACGTTCGCGTCGGTGATCACCGCGACCCGGGTCGCGCCGGCGAGCGCGCTGTGGATCAGCGCGCCGTCGATCGATGCCGCGACGGGAACCGCGTAGGAGCGCTCGCCGAGTGCCACCATCGTCGCGCCGCGGTGATAGGCCGGCAGCTGCTCCCACGCCGCTTCGACGGCGAGCACCTCGCGGACGACCTGATCGATCGAGCGCCCCATCGTGTCGACCACGGCGTGCGCGCGGCGGTAGATCGGCGCGCGGATCGCGGCGAGCGTCGCGGCCGCGCCGAGCAGCGGGCGCGACGCGGTGCCGCCGGCCGCTGCCGCGCGGCGCTCGGCCTCGGCGACATCGACGCCGAGCGCGACGACCAGCCCGGCCGCGCGCATGCGGGCCAGGTTGTCGCCGAACGCCGCCGCGGCGCCGCCGGTCGCGAGCACCCGGTCGTACCCCCCCGGCGCGATCGCGTCGGCGAGCACCTCCGCCTCGAGGCGCCGGAACGCCGCCTCGTCGCGCGCGACCAGCGTCGGCACCGCCTCGTACAGCGCGCCGATCGCCTCGTCGAGATCCACGAACCGCCGGCCGGTGGCCGCGGCGATCGCGCGGCCGACCGACGTCTTGCCGGCGGCCATGAAGCCGATCAGGAACAGCGTCCCTGGCATCGCCCCAGTGTGCCCCGTCTGCCAGCTACTGGCAGCGCAGCGCGCCCTTGTTCGTGATCTTGGGGGTGATGAACACGAGGATCTCGGTGCGATCGTCGTTCTCGCGGCGGTTCTTGAACAGCCAGCCGATCACCGGGAGGTCGCCGAAGAACGGGATCTTCCGGTACGCGAGGCCGCTGTTCCGGGTGTAGATGCCGCCGAGCACCGAGGTGTCGCCGTCGTTGACCAGCATCGTGGTGCTCGCCTCCTTGCGCAGGAACGACGGGTCGCCGCGGGCTCCCACGTTGACGAAGTCAGGCTCGTTCTTGGTGACCTTGAGGTTCATCGCGACCGCGCAGTCGCGCTGCGACACGTACGGCGTGACCTCGAGCGACAGATCGGCCTGGATCAGCTGGGTCTGGGTGCCGGCCGCCGAGATCACCTGGATCGGGATCGACACGCCCTGCGTGATCTTCGCCGGCTTGTTGTTGAGCACGGTGATCTTCGGCGCCGAGACGATCCGCACCGTGCCGGTGTCCTCGAGCGCCGACAGCCGGAGGTTGATGTTGAAGTTGCCGCCGACCGAGCCGAGCGACAGGCCGATCGCGCCACCCTCGCCGGAGCCGGTCGCGGCCGGCAGGTTGACCGCGAAGTCCGAAGGCGTCGCGACGCCGTTGCGCACGGTCTGCGCGTCCTCGTTGCCGCCGATCACGCTGATCGAGGACGGCCACACCAGGCCGGTCGCGTTGCCGCCCGAGGAGCCAGCGAGCGCGCGGCCGCCCCACTGCACGCCGATCTGGCGGAGGAAGGTCGAGCGTGCCTCGACGATCCGCGCCTCGATCGAGATCTGCGGCGTCTGGGTATCGAGCTGGAGCGCCAGGCGCGCGATCTGCTCGCGGTTGCCGGCGACGTCGGTGATGATCAGCGCGTTGGTGCGATCGTCGACCTCGAGCTTGGGCTTGAGCTCGGCCGCCGAGGCGTAGTTGAGCGGCACGACCTCGGGGCGCGGCACCTCGGCCTTCTGCATCGCCTCGCGGCGCGCGGCCTCCGGGGCGGGCGCGGCGTCGAGCTGCATGGGGGTGGGGAGCCGGTACAGGTTGACTACGCGGCGGGGAAACAACCCGTTCGAAGCGATGATCACAACAATCGCCTGTTCC
>JBQCJR010000548.1:0-6185 GCA_051952595.1 Kofleriaceae bacterium | reverse complement strand
TGATCGCTCCTTCGACGGGCACCTGGATCTCCAGGCTCGTCAGCGTGTCGCCGCGCGCCGCGATCTCCGCGACCACCGCCGCGTCCGCCGCGCCGTGCAGGATCAGCTCGCGCAGGAACCGCGCCGCCGGCAGCGCGAGCAGTGCGGAGACCTCCGCCGCGGCCGTCCCCGGCTCGGTCGCGCCCAGGCCGTGGATCCGCAGCGTGCGCCAGAACCCGAGGTACCACTCGAACACCGGCGGCGGCTGGTGCGCGCCGATCGGCCCGATCAGCGCGTCGCGGTGCTCGTCGAGCAGCGCCGCCTCGGCCGCCGCGAGGTCCGGATCGTCCGGCCGCTCCAGCCGGGCCGCCTGCGCGGCGATCCACCGGCCGCGCGGATCGCCGCGATCCTGGAGCCAGTCGGCGTACACCAGGTACGCCGCGGGGTCGTCGGGTTGCTCGACGATCAGCGCCTCGAGCTCGCGCTCGGTCGCGGAGCTCATCCCTTCGAGATGGTCACCTTCATCGTGATCGGCTCGTCCGGCTTGTTCTGCGGGTTCTGTGGCACCCGCGCGATCTTCTTCACCACGTCGAGCTCGGCGCACTTGCCGAAGATCGTGTGCTTGCCGTTGAGCCACTCCGGCCCGATCTCGGTGATGAAGAACTGGCTGCCGTTGGTGCCCGGCCCCGCGTTCGCCATCGCCAGCGTGCCCGGGACCATCGCGTCGTTCGCGCTGACCTCGTCACCGAACTGGTAGCCCGGGCCGCCCACGCCGCGGCCCAGCGGATCGCCGCCCTGGATCATGAAGTCGGCGATCACGCGGTGGAAGACCAGCCCGTCGAAGAACGGCTTGCCGGTCTCGACCGCGCCGGTCTTCGGGTTCTGCCACGCCTTCTTGCCGGTCGCGAGACCGACGAAGTTCGCCACCGTCATCGGCGCGCGATCCGGGAACAGCTCGCAGTGGATCGCGCCGTGGCTGGTCTCGAACGTGGCCATCAGCTTGCCGTTGCCAGGGATGTCCTTGGTGTACTCCGCGAGATCCGCCGCGGTCGGCGCCCGCACGCCCTGGGAGTCGCCCTGCGCCCGGTCCACCGTCGCCGCCTTGGCCGGCTCCTGGCTCGGCGCCGGCTTCGGCTCGCTCGGCCGCGCGACCTGACCGGCCGGCTGGCTCTTCTCCTGGCTCCGCTGATCCTGGCTCTTGCTCTTGTGCTCGCAACCGACGACGAGCGTCAGCAGGAGCAGCGCGCTGATTTTGGTTCCCATCTCGCCGGGAACATGGCGCAAAGCCTCGAACGCCGCAAGCGCGGCCACGGCGCGGCTAGGGCGCCGTGAGCCCCGGCGCCAGCGTCAGCGCGCCCTCGAGGCAGCCGACCACCCAGCCCGCGGTGCCGAGGCCGTGGGTCGCCAGCTCGTTGCACATCGCCGGATAGTCCGCGCTCTCCGGGGTCAGCCGCGGGCGCTCGCCGCCGCGTCCGGCGATTCCCTGGAGCAGGAACTGCGGCGAGCCCAGCAGCGCTCCGCACACCCGGCGCAGCTGCTCGGCGCCGACGCCGCTCGCCGGACCATCGAGCGCGCCGGTGATCGCGGCGATCGCCTCCGCCTCCGGTCCGTCCGCGATCGACGGCTCGCCGATCAGGCGATCCTTGAGCGCCGCCACCAGCTCGCGCGCCGTGGCGCTCGGATCCGCGGCGCCCGCTGCCGCGAGGCGATCGACGAAGTCCTCGGTGACCCAGCGCGGCCGCGCGCACGCGCCGTAGCGGTCCTCCCATGCCAGCCGCGCCTGGAAATCGAGCCCGCGGAACCCGCGCTCGCTGTTGCGCAGGAACGTGCCGATCGCGCGCTGGAACGGCACCTCGAGCCACGGCTCGACGCCGTTGCCCACGCACGCGACCTCGTGGGTCATGCAGCAGAAGCCTTGCTCCAAGCACAGATCGCCGATGAAGCTGCACGGCAGGTCCTCGCAGCCCTCGCCGTACTCCGGGAACCGCGACGCCGACGGCGCCGGTGGCCACTCGAGCGCGGCGGCCGCCGCCGAGATCAGCGTGCGCGCGTCGACCGCGGTGACCGCGTCGCCGGGGCTGTTGTGGCGCATCGCCGGATCTCCCTCGGCGGTGACCCACGGGTCGAACACGTTCGGATACGCGTACGGCTCCTGGCCACATCCCGCGTCCGGCGGCAGCCGCGCGAAGTAGTCGCTCGAGACGATCGCGACCAGCAGCGCGCGCAGCGAGAACCCCGACGCGACGTACCGCTGCGCCAGCGCGTACAGCAGCTGGCTCGCCGCCTCGTTGCGCGGGAAGTAGTTCGAGATCGTGAGCTGGGTCCCCGTGGCCTGGCGCCACACGTCCTCGGTCATCTTGAGGGTCACCAGCCAGGCCAGCGCGGCGTCTGGATCCGCGAGCTCCCCGGTCGGCGCGCCCGATGCCCGCAGCGCCGCGAACCCGCGCGCGAGCGCCTGCTCGAGCGCGAACACCGTCGGGCGGCTGCCGGTGATCGAGCCGAGCTTGGCGTCGATCCCCGCCGGGTCGTTGCCGATCGCGGTGGGCGCCGCGAACCGGCCGCAGCTCGGCGCCCAGCCCCACGGCCGCGTGCTGCCGGTGGCGACGAAGCTGGCGACCCGGAACACCGCGTGGGCGCGCTGGCTCGATGCGTCGTCGAGCACGCCGTACACCGCGTGCTCCGGCGCACCCGGCACCGGCCAGTGGCGATCGCGCGCCGGATCGTCCGAGTCGGTCACCGAGCGATCGCTGGTGTGACAGCCGAGGCACACCGGGTCGCGGTGCAGGTAGCTCGCGTCGAACCGGGCGCCGAAATCGGCGCGCCGCGCCAGCTCCGCCTCGATCGGCGGCACGTTCGCCGCCGGCACCGGATGCGCCACCAGCGAGAACAGCTGCGCGCGATAGAGCGGCGTCAGGTCGTCGAGCGCGAGCGCGCTGCGCGCCAGATCGAGCATCGTGAACGGCGTCCCGTCGGCGGTCTCGGTGGCCGCGCGATCGCGCACCGCGCGGGCGAGCTCCGGGCCGACCGCGGTGCGCACCGGCAGGTCCCAGCAGTTCGACTCGCTCTGGTAGTCGAGCCGCTGGACGTGCAGCGCGTCCATCGCGAGGTCGATCCAGCGCTCGTCGAACTCCGGCCGGCTCATGATCGCGCGCGCGACCACCTCCGGCGCGGCGAGCCCCTGCTCGGCGGCGCGCGCGTAGAGATCGACGTAGACGTCGACCTCGGCCTGGCTGCGCGGCCGCCGCCCGTCGAGCGCGAGGAACGCGTGGCGCACGAACGCCGCCGGGTCCCCATCGCATTGATCCCAGGCCCGCTCGTCGACGTAGGCGTCCGGGCCGGCGTCCTTCGGCGTCGCGCGGTCGTTGCCACACGCCGCGCAGCCCGCGAGCGTGCTCGCGAGCGCCACCACCGCGATCCGCGCCGCGATCACGACGCCCTCCCGAGGAACTTGTCGAACGCGCGCTGCGCCGCCGCCAGCTCCGTCGTCGCCGTGGGGGCATCCGAGACGTTGAAGCTGTCCGCCGCGAACGGCCAGATGCCCATCGCGAGCAGCGCCGCCATCCGGTTCTCCGAGGGCGTTCCGAAGCTCGCCGCCTCGCCGTCGCGGCCGATCGCGCCCGACACCCCGCGGTGGGCCGCGGTGATCGGCCCGCCGAGGAACGCCGTCGCGTAGCCGTACGGGTGGTGGTTGCGCCCCGAGCCGCCCTGGCGCCACGGCGTCCGGCCGAACTCGGTGTTGAGGATGATCAGGGTGTCATCGAGATCCAGCTTGCGTGGATCTCCCTCGCCCGGCGCGTTGATGATCCCGATCAACCCGCTCAGCAGGTTGTCGAAGTTCATCGCGGTGTCCGCCGCGTTGTCGGTGTGGGTGTCGTAGCCGCCGCCGCCCGACGCCTCGAACAGCCCGATGTCGCTCACGCAGACGTACGAGGCCGGCTCGGTCGGGTGGGTCAGCAGGTGGCGCGCTGCCTCGAGCCCCATCAGCGGGATGCTGAGCCCGGACATCCCACACGCCGCGCCATCGCGCTCGGCGAACAGGTCGTCGGAGACCACGCCGCGGATCGCGTCGACCTGGGTCGCGTTGTGGAACGCGACCGCGAGATCGTCGGTGCGCGGGCTACGAACCCGGCCGCGCGATGGCCAGGTCAGCCGGCCCTGGTACTGATCGACGTACGCGCGGACCAGCGCGTCGTGGCTCGCGCGGTGGCTGCCGACGCTCGATCGCGCCAGCAGCGAGGTGAACGCGCTCGCCTGGTCGGTCTTGATCATCAGCGGCCGCGCGGCGCCCATGTGGGTGCCCGCCGAGGCCGCCGCGGCGACGTTGTCCGTCGAGATCCCGCCGGTCGCCAGCACGTACGCGTGCGGCGAGGCGCGCCCCGGCGTCATCCCGCTGTCCAGCCGCGCGCGCTGGATGTGCGCGCCGAGCCCCGCCGCGTTGGGCTGACCGACCGGGCGCCCCGTGAGCGCCATCGGCACCGCCGCCTCGTGGGGCTCGAGCGCGTGGCGCTGTACGACGATCCGCATCCGCTCGACCAGGTCCGGCCGGCTCCACAGCCGCGCCGCGAACGGTCCGAGCTCCACCGTGGCGCCGTTGGCGTCGCGCCCGATCGCGCGCTCGAGGTCCGCGTGGCCACACCGCCCGAGCGCCGCCGCGTTCTCGGCCTCGTACGCGTAGTACTGGGTGTTCGGGTGCTGCGGGTCGGTGGCGCGCCCGTAGTCGCGCACGAAGTACAGCGTCTCCCACATCGAGATGCCGCCGTAGAGGAAGATCTCGAGGACGCGCCGGGCCTGCTGACCCGCAGGCAGCTGCACCGACTCGGTGCCCGCCGGGAACGTCCCGAACGGCGCCGCCCGCGATCTCCGGATCCAGGGCCCCACGAGGACGGCGGCGCCGGCACCGCCCGCAGCCGCCAGAAATGTCCGCCGCTTCATCGCGCGCCAGCGTAGCCGCCCGGTGCTCCGCCCGCGCAGCCGTCTTCTCAAGCCCGCTCGCAGCGGCGAGGCGGCGGCCTCGCAGCGCAGGTGTCGCCGGTTTGCGCGGGTGCGATGGCGCACATCCCGGGGCGAGTCCTCGAAAGGCGCGCTGAACGTGGGCGCGGTTGCAAGTTTCCCACGGCTCCGGTCAGATCGACCGTGCATGGAAAACAGGCGGCGGTTGGCGATCGAACATCTGACACACGCGTTCCCACCTCGTCCGCTCGAGGCGGATCAGGCGTTCGGTGCGAGCGGCACGACCTATCTGAACGCGGACACCTTCCGGGACGGCTCGAGGGGCAAGACCTGGGACCGCCTCGCGTTCGAGTTCTTGGAGTTCCACCACGACGCCACGGTGTTTCTCACCCCCGAGGCATTTGTCGAGTACCTCCCGGCGTTCCTCGCCGCGGTACTGAAGGGGGGACCGGAGCTCAACGGGCTCCCTCCGTTCCTGCGAAGCGCGCTGACCCGCAGCCGAGACCCCTCGTGGTTCGACGCCCGCATGGATCGACTCACCGCCGTCCAGCGGTCAGCCGTCGCGCGCGCACTCGTCGCGCTCGAGGAGTCGCAGACGAGCAGGTACGACCGGCAGGACTATTCCGAAGTACTCGACGAGTACTGGCGTCCATATCTTCCGGAGGCGTGACCGTGACGAAGATCCATCCCATCGCCTTTGCGATCGTGTTTCGCGTCGCCACTGCAGCAGCGCAGACTCCGAGCGAGTTCGAGCAGGCAGCGGGAAGCTCGGGATGCGGCCTGATTCCCTACTCGAGCCAGCGAAGTACGTGTGAGTCGAAGGGCGCCTATGTCGAGGAGTACTGTAAGCGCAAGACGTGGAGTTGTGACGGTCTCGATCCCGATGGGCTCAAGAGGAACATCGAGAGCGTGAAGCGGAAGATCGAAGATCTCAGGCGCGAGCGAGACAACCTTCAATCGAAGAGGTCGAGCTCGAACGATGATGGTGAGAAGCGCGATCTAGAGAACAAGATTGCAGACATCGAGAAGGAGCTCCGTCGGTTCGAAGACATGGCCAAGGACTGGGAGCAGAAGCTCGAGGACGAGAAGAAGGAGATCGCTGCTCGGCTCTATGTCGGCCGATGGTGCCGTGACTACCGGCTGGAGGTGCAGAAGGTCTTCATCGAAGCCAAATCGAAGCTGAAGAGTGAGAGCGATGCAGAGATCAAACCGCACGCGCAGCGGATCGTGGAGAAGATCGAGGCCGAGGAGCCAGG
>JBQCJR010000547.1:0-4495 GCA_051952595.1 Kofleriaceae bacterium | reverse complement strand
GCGCGCTCCAAAATACGGTCGTCGAGTAGATGCCGAGCAACCCGCTCGGGCGGTTCCTGCCGCACCTCGGCCGGCTCGGCCGCTCCACCCGTGGGCGGCGCACCCGCGGGCGCCCGCGGGTGTGGGCGCATCGCGGCGCCTCGGCGGTCGCGCCCGAGAACACGATGCTCGCGTTCGACAAGGCGGTCGAGGTGGGCGCGGATGGCATCGAGCTCGACGTCCAGTTCGACGGCGATCGCCACGTCGTGGTGTTCCACGATCACGAGCTCCAGCGGCTCGCCGGCCGGCCCGGTCGGATGGACGAGATCTCGGCCTCCGAGCGCGCCGGGCTGCGCGTCGGCGGCGAGCCGGTGCCGCTGCTCGCCGAGGTGCTCGCGACGTTCGACACCGAGGTCGACGTGGAGATCAAGGTCGAGCGCCCCGGCCGCGCGAACGCCCTGGTCGCCGCGACCGCGAAGATCATCAAGGACTCGGGGCGCGCCGATCAGGTCCTGGTGTCGTCGTTCGATCCGATCGCGCTGCTCCAGTTCCACGCCTACGCGCCGGACATCGCGCTCGGCTATCTGTTCCACGGCGAGCAGCGGCTACCGGCGCGCCGCGGCTGGATCGGCCGCGCGATCGGCGCCAGCCTCGCGCATCCGCAGCACACCTTGTGCACCGCGGCGTCGGTCCGTCGCTGGCACACCAGCGGCATGCCGGTCAACGCGTGGACGGTCGACGATCCGGCCGAGCTCATCCGGCTGGCCGCGCTCGGCGTCGACGGGGTGTTCTCGAACGATCCGGCGCGCGCGCTCGAGGTGCTCGAGCCATCGCGGCAGCGGCGAGGCGCGGGCGACTGAAGGTCCGGCGCGTGATCACGCGCCGCGACGAGCGCGAGGCTCAGTGCGAGGGCCAGGGCAGGTCGGAGAGCCCGACGATCTCGGTGCGGTCGCCGAGGATCAGCAGCTCGTCGCCCGGCGTGCCATCGACGTCGCCCACCGCGATGTCGCGCGCGGTGCCGGCGATCGTGAGGCCCTGCCAGCGGCCGTCGTGGCGCGCGAACACCCGCACGTAGCTGCTGCCGAGCGCGACGATCAGGGTGCGCCCGCCGGCCCGCGCCGGCACGATCTTCTCGATCGCGTACTGCCCGGGGGTGTCCTCGATCAGCTCGGAGCGGAACGCGCCGTCCACGTAGCGCGACCAGGTGAGCAGGGCGCGCGCGGTGGTGCCGTAGTTCTGGTGCCAGCCGTCGGCGAGCAGCACCTCGAGCGCGCCGTCGCCGTCGGCGTCGACCACGGCGAGCGAGCGCAGGCCGCGGGTCGTGGGGATCGGCGTGCGCGCGCCGTCGGGCCGCAGCACGAACGCGTCGCCATCGACGCCGCGCTCGTCGCCGTACACCCGGCCGACCACCACGTCGGGCCGGCCATCGCCGTCGACGTCGCCGCGCGCGAAGCTGCTCGCGGTGCGCACCGACCCGAGCTTGTCGATCTGCCAGCCGGCCGCCGCGGGGCGCGCGACCACGGCGCTGACCATGTACTTCGAGTCGAAGTAGCCGATCAGGATCGATTTCTCCTCGGGGATCGGGACGACCGAGACCACGTCCTGGCGCGCGGTCTCCGGCGCGAACACGGTGTCCGCGGTCAGCGCGCCCTTGCGGTAGCGGTGCAGGGTCACCCGGGCCGGGCCGGCCAGGTGCTCGCGGCTGGCGCCCCAGCCGGCGAGGATCTCGGCGCGGCCATCGCCATCGACGTCGGCGACCACCAGCACCTGGATCCCCGCGATGGCCGGTGCGGCGGCGAGCTGCCGCCCGGTGCGGTCGAGCACGCGCAGCTGGTTGGCATCGGCCACCACCAGCTCCGCGGCGCCATCGCCGTCGAGGTCGCCGATCGCGGCCCGCTGCGCGCCGCCCGCGAACGCGCTCGCGTCGGTGCGTGTGCCGGGCAGTGGTTACGGCAGCGGCGGGGCCGGCTCGCGCGCGCCGGGGGGCGGGGCCGGGGCGCCGGCCGGGGCGGCCCGGGCCGGCGGGGGCGGGGGGGGGGGGGGGGGGGGGGCCCGGGGGGGGGGGTCGGGGCGGGGGGGGGGGCGGGGCGCGGGGCGCCGCGCGCTTCGCTGCGCGGTTCGGTGCGCGGTTCGGTGCGCTGGCAGCCCGCGGCGGCCAGGGCCGCAGCCAGCGCCAGGACGGGCGAGGCGATCAGTGGGTACGAGGTCACGTCGATTCTCCGAGCTTGCGGTAGAGGGTCCGGCGGTCGATGCGGAGCACGCGCGCGGCGTGCGCCATGTTGCCGCCGACGCGGGCGACGGTCTGCTTGATATACGCGAGCTCCACCTCCGCGAGCGAGAGCTGGCGGTCGGCGGCCTCGGCGAGCAGGCTCTCGTACGGCGCCCCGGGCCGCGGCTCGTCGCGCACGTCCTCGAGCACGATCGCGTCGTGCTCGCCGAGCGCGACCGCGCGCTCGACCACGTTCGCGAGCTCGCGCACGTTGCCAGGCCAATCGCGCCGGCACAGGTGGCGCATCGCCTCGTCGGTGATCCCGGCCGGCGCGTGGCCGCCGCGCGCCGCGCGCGAGAGGAACGCGTGGACCAGCTCGGGGATGTCCTCGGGGCGCTCGCGGAGCGGCGGCACCGCGAGCTGGACCACGTTGAGCCGGAAGAACAGGTCCTGGCGGAACCGGCCGTGGCGGATCGCGTCGTCGAGGTCGCGGTTGGTCGCGGCGATCAGCCGCACGTCGACGGCGGTCTCGGCGGTGGCGCCCACCGGACGGACCCGGCCCGACTCGAGCACGGCGAGCAGCTTGGCCTGGGCCTCGAGCGGCATCTCGGCGATCTCGTCGAGGAACAGCGTCCCCGACGAGGCCTCGACGAACAGGCCGTCGCGCGACTCGCGCGCGTCGGTGAACGCGCCGCGCCGCACGCCGAACAGCTCGGCCTCGACCAGCCCGCCGGGCAGCGCCGCGCAGTTGATCTGGATCATCGGCCCGTCGCGGCGCGGGCTGCGCTCGTGGATCCACCGCGCGATCGCGCCCTTGCCGGCGCCGCTCTCCCCGGTGATCAGCACCGTGGCGGACGATCGCGCCGCGCGCCGCGCGAGGTCGAGCACGCGGGTCATCGCCGCGCTGCGCGCGATCAAGCCCTCGGTCGGCTCGCCGAGGTCGCGGCGCAGCCGGACGATCTCGCGGCGCATCGAGCGCTCGCGCAGGGCGCGCTCGATCGCGCGGATCAGCGCGTCGGGCTTGGACGGCTTGGTGACGAAGTCACACGCCCCGGCGCGCACCGTGGCGACCGCCAGCTCGATGCTGCCGAACGCGGTGATCAGCAGGACCGGCAGGCGCGGCCGGCGCTCGACGATCGCCGCGAGCAGCTCGGTGCCGCGCAGGCCGGGCATCTCGACGTCGCTGATCACGACGTCGAGCTCCTCGCGCTCCACGCGATCGAGCGCGCGCTGCGGCGAGGTCTCGCCGGTGACCTGGTAGCGCGGCGCGAGCGCCTCGAGCAGGAACTCGACGACCGCGGGGTCGTCGTCGACGATCAACAGGCGAGGGCGATCGGTCATGGAGCCTCCGTGCGTGGGAACCGTACGGTGAATCGCGCGCCGCGCCCGGGCTCCGAGGCCACCTCGACGCCGCCGCGGTGCTCGGTCGCGATCGCGCGCACCACGGCGAGCCCGAGGCCGGTGCCGCCCTCGGCGGCCCGCGTGGTGAAGAACGGCTCGAACAGCCGGGCCTGGGTCTCGGCGGGGATGCCCTCGCCGGTGTCCTCGACGATCAGCGCGACCGCGTCGTGCTCGTCGGCGAGCCGGACCACGATCTCGCCGCCCGGCGGGGTCGCCGCGAGCGCGTTCTTGACCAGGTTGAGCGCCACCTGCTGGAGCTGATCGGCGTCCGCCTCGACGACGTGGGGGCGATCCATGCCGGCGGTGACCAGCTCGATGCCGCGGCGGCGCGCCTCGCCGGCCAGCAGCTCGATCACCGAGCGGATCGGCTCGGTCAGGTCGCAGCGCCGGATCACCGGCGGCTTGCGCCGGCCGAACGCGAGCAGCTGCTCGACCACGCGCGCGATCCGGTCGCACTGTTGAACCAGCAGCCCGGCCTGGCGCTGCACCTCCGGGTCGGCGTGCTCGAGCAGCGCCGAGGCCCGGCCGGACATCACCTGGAGCGGCGAGCCGATCTCGTGGGCCAGCCCCGCCGACAGCTGGCCGATCGTGACCAGCTTGTCGACCCGCTGGAGCCCCTGCTCGAGCCGCGCCCGCGCCTCGGCCTCGATCTCGGTCCGCGCGCGCGCCTCGGCGAGCGCCTCGCCCATCGCGTTGAACTCGGCGACCAGCTCGCCGATCTCGTCGCGGCGCGCGGCCGGCACCGGCGATCGGAACTCGCCGGCGCGCACCTGGCGCACGCCCTCGAGCAGCCGCGCGATCGGCCGGCTGACGTGGATCGTCCCGAGCAGCATCCCGGCGACCACCGTGGCGATCAGGAACCCGGCGACCACCGCGATCAACCGCCCACGGGTCCGCTCGAGATCG
>JBQCJR010000546.1:0-11749 GCA_051952595.1 Kofleriaceae bacterium | reverse complement strand
AGCTGACCCAGAACCTCGAGCAGGTGGCGATGCCGCTGCCCACCGCGCCGGTCGGCGTGGGCGCGGTGTGGAAGCACCGCCGGACCGTGCGGCAGAACGGCGTGGCGATGGAGACCGTGACCACCGTCGAGGTCACGGCGGTCGAGGGCGACCGGGTGTCGTTCCGCAGCACGTCGACGGTGCGCGGCGCGGATCAGAAGGTCACGATCGAGGGCACGCCGCTCGAGATCACGAAGATCGGCGGCGACGGCACCGGCCACGGGACGATCGACCTCGCGAAGATGGCGCTCACCGGCGAGCTCGCGGCGGAGCTCCACTTCGAGATGGCGGCGCAGGGCCAGGTCTCGCCGATGAAGATGACGATGACGATGCGGCTCGGCCCGTACGAGGGCGCCGCGGCGCCGCGCTGAGAACCGCGAACGGAACGCGGACGGCGCGCACGAATCCTGCGAGAGTGGCGGCATGAGGACCTCCCTCGCCTTGTTCTTGCTCGCCACCGCATGCGCCAGCTCGTCGCCACCTCCCCAGGCACCGGCCGAGAAGCCGGGACGTGCGGAGCGCCTCCAGATCGGCACCCTCGAGGCCTACGCGCTCGAGGACGGTCACCTCGAGCTGCCGAACGACGGCCAGGCGCTCTGGCAGGGTCGCCCACCGGCCGAGACCGCCGACGTGCTCGCGGCGGCGGGGCTGCCGCGCGACACGATCCGCCTCGACATCCAGTGCCTGCTCGTCAAGGACGGCACCCGCGTGATCCTGTTCGACACGGGCACGGGGAGCGAGGCGTCCTACGCGGACGCCGGACGACTCCCGCAGTCGCTCGCGCTCGCGGGCGTGCAGCCGGCCGCCGTCACCGACATCTTCATCTCGCACGCGCACGGCGACCACGTCGGTGGCCTCGTCACGAAGGCCGGCGCGCTCGCGTTCCCGGCGGCGACGATCCACATGTCTGCGCCCGAGTGGGCCACGCTCCGGGCGGACACCGACGAGGAGGCCAAGCGCATCGTCGTCGCGATCGCGCCGAAGGTCACGCCGTTCGAGCCCGGCGCACAGGTGCTCCCCATCGTGAAGGCGGTCGCGACGCAGGGCCACACGCCGGGCCACAGCTCGTACGAGATCGGGACGGAGACCGAGAAGGTGTACTACCTCGGCGATCTCGCGCATCACTCGGTGGTCTCTGTGCAGCGCCCCGCGTGGTCGATCCAGTTCGACACCGATCGCCAGGCGGCCGAGGCCATGCGGCAACAGACGCTCGCGACGCTCGCGGCGGATCACGCGCGCGTGTTCGCCGTGCACTTCCCGTTCCCCGGGGTGGGCCACGTCGTTGCGAACGGGCAGTCCCTCGCGTGGAAGCCCGAGGCGCGCTAGCTGGCTACGGCGCGCAGAGGGCGCCGAAACGCTTGCACGTCCCGCCGCTCACGTCCTCGCAGGTGTGGTGCAGCTGGTCGGCGGCGTCGAACATGCACTTCGTCGCGGGCGCACACGCGGCGCCCCACGCCTGGCACTGCCCCTCGACGACGCGCGTGCACAGCTTGTACGACCGGCTCGCCGCCTCGTACATGCAGCCGCCGGTCGGCGTGCACGGCGCGCCGAAGTGGAAGCACGTCCCGGCGCCGCCCGACTGACAGGTGAAGTACTGGTTCACGCCGGGGTGGTAGACGCAGCTCGGTGCGAGGCAGCCGATGTCGGGCAGCGCCGCATCTGCAGCCGGCGTGGCGGCGGCCGGACCGGCCCCACCCGGCCGCGCGACGGGGGCGCTGCTGCCCGAGCCCGCGGCGGAGCCACCCGGGCGCTGGGGCTCCGGAGGCGAGCCGGCACATCCGAGGGCCCAGGTCAGGGCGGCGATCGCGATCGACTGACGCACCCGGCGGTTATAGCGCGGCGCCGAGCGGTGGATCGGTGTAGCGTTTCCGAGATGCGGGCACTCTGCCTCCCTGCCCTCGTGCTGTTCGCGTGCAGCAGCGACACCGGCCTGCGCGTCGAGCCGCAGTGCAATCCACTCGGCGACAACCACTGCATGACGCCGTGGCCGAGCTCGGTGTTCGAGATCGACGACGCGACCACCGCGACCGGCCGCCGGCTCGCGATCCCCGAGGGCACGCTGCCGCGCAACATCGACGGGATCTCCGCGGACCCGGCGCGCTGGAACGTGGCCGACGGATTCTCGCCGTCGGCGCCGATCACGATGTCGTGGAAGGGCGGCGTGTCGCCCGAAGGGCTGCCGCCGGTCGACAACCTGGATCTGTCGCTATCGGCCCAGAGCCCCACGGTGATCCTCGACATGACCACCGGCGAGCGGGTGGCGCACTTCGCCGAGGTCGACGCCGGGGCGGAGCACGCCCCGGACTCGCAGGCGCTGCTGCTCCGCCCGGGGCGCCGGCTGATCGGCGGCCACCGCTACGCCGTCGCGATCACCGAGCGCGTGCGCGCCCGCGACGGCGGTCCACTCGCGGTGCCGCCCGGGTTCGCGGCGCTGCGCGATGGCAAGCACACCGATCACCGGCTGCTCGAGGCGATGCGGCCGCGGTTCGACGACGTGCTCGACGCGCTCGAGGCCGCCGGGTTCTCCGAGGACGAGCTGGTGGTCGCGTGGGACTTCACGGTCGCCTCGGACGCCGCGCTGCTCGCGGATCCGATCGCCGCGCGCGACCGGGCGCTCGCCGCGCTGGCGAGCCGGCCGCTCGTGTACACCGTGCTCACCGACGAGACGGCCGCCGATAACAGCCGCGAGATCACCGGCACCGTGGATGCGCCGCTGTTCCTCACCCGCGGCGGCGCGTTCGAGGCGGGCACGGTGATCGCGCGCGACGATGCCGGCCTGCCGGCGTTCCAGGGCTTCTATCGGATCCCGTTCACCGCGTTCGTGCCGGCGTGCGCGCGGACCGCCCCGGCGCCGGTGCCGATGGTGCTCTACGGCCACGGCCTGCTCGGCGACTCCGGCGAGACCACCGGCAGCGTGCAGCGCACGACCGCCGCCGAGCTGTGCATGGTGTTCGTCGGCACGGACATGCGCGGCATGTCGACGCCGGATCTGCCGGCGGTCGCGCGCGCGCTCAACGAGATGTCGCACGCCGACGAGGTGTTCGACGTGCTGGTCCAGGGCCTGGTCAACCACGTCGCGCTGGTCCGCGCGATGCGCACGACGTTCCACGACACCCTGTTCGTCGACGGCGTCGACCCACTCGTCGATCCGGACCGCGTCTACTACTACGGGATCTCGCAGGGCGCGATCTTCGGCACCGCGCACATGGCGTTCGAGCCGACGATCCAGCGCGGCGTGCTCGCGGTGGGCGGCGCGAACTACTCGATGCTGCTCGATCGGTCGGGCGACTGGCCGCTGTACTCGGCGGTCCTGAAGGGCGCGTATCCCGACCTGCTCGACGTCACGCTCGCGATCCAGCTGTTCCAGATGCGCTGGGACAAGGTCGAGGGCGCGGGCGTCGCACACACCGTGCTGGCCGGGGCGCCGACCGGCGTGCCGCCGAAGCAGGTGCTGATGCAGATCGCGATGGGCGACGAGCAGGTGCCGAACATCGCCTCGTGGTGGCAGGCCCGCACGATGGGCATCCCGGTGCTCGGCCCGTCGCCGACGACGCCGTGGGGGCTGACGGTCCAGAACAGCCCGCTCGCCAGCGGCTCGGCGCTCGTGATCATGGACGGCGGCGCACCGCCGGTCCCGGTGGAGAACGTGCCCGCCGAGGATCACGGCATGCACAACCTGACGCGCAACCAGCCGGCGGCGCGGCGGCAGATCAAGGAGTTCTTCACGACCGGGCGGATCGTGAACGAGTGCGCCGGCCCCTGCGTGTGCCAGTCCGGCGCCTGCAACTGAGCCGGCGCGGGCGCGCTACCCGGCGAGCACGCCGAGCACGCTCCACATCGTGGCGAGCTCGCGCGCGGCGGTCGCGAGCCGCGGGCGGTGCGCGCCGGTGTGGCCGTACATGCCGGTGACGTGCACGCGCACGTCGGCGCGGATCAGCTTCGCGGCGAGCGCGTGGGCGTGCTCGAACGGGATCACGTCGTCGTCGGCGCCGTGGACCAGGTCGACGCGGCCGGTGATCCGCGGCAGGTACGGCGCGGGATCGAGCGCGCGGCCATCGAACCGCGCGAGCGCGGCGGCGGCGAGCTCGCGGGCCCCGGGGCGCGCGCCGACCCCGATCAGGAACAGCTCGCGGACGTGCTCCGGAACCTCCGCGGCGAGCTGCTCGGCGATCGCCACGAACCGCGGCGGCGCCTTCATCTCCGGGCGGCCCCACGTGCGCTCGACGTAGCGCCGCCACGCCGCGGCGACCGCGGCGCGATCCGCCGGCGGAGGCTCGAGATGATCGAGCAGGTTCATCAGCACGACGCTCTGGTTCAGCGGATCGCGCACCGCGCGCCGGCCGCTCGCGACCTCGCCGGTCAAGCAGAACGCGAGCGTGTCGCGCAGGTCGGCGTACCCGCCGAACACGACCAGCCGCTCGATCGCCGCGCCGCGCTCGGCGGCCAGCGCGAACGCGAGCAGCGATCCAAACGAGATCGAGAACACGATCGGCCGGCCGCCTCGCCCCGCGCTCCACCGCGGCAGCGCATCGAACGCCCGCGCGAAGTCGCGCACCGCCCGCGCGCTCGGGACCAGCGCCAGATAGTCCGGGATGTACGGCACCACCACGGCGTGCCCGGCGGTGGTCAGCACGCGACAGAACCGATCCAGCCGCGGATCGTCGGCCGCGGCGTAGTGCAGCCCCGGCGCGATCAGGAACGTCGAGCCCGCGGCGCGGCGCGCCGGCCGGTACACCCGCACCCGCATCTCGTGGAGCCGATCCTCGTCGATCACCGCCGCCGGCCGGTCCCCCGGGTCCGCCCACGGCCCGAGCCACCGGGCGAGCGCGGCGGTCGCGCGCAGCTTCGGCATCGCCACGTCGATCGAGTGTACTCGATCGCGCGCGCGCGCCGTCACGGAAACACGCCGCGCTCCTTGTACGTGTGCTGGAGGCGCTCGAGGCCGATCGCGTAGCTCGCGGTGCGCCAGTCGAGCTGGTGGGCCGCGGCGTAGTGGCGCACGTTGGCGTAGGTCTGCTGCATGCGGCGCTCGAGCCGGCCGAGCACGTCGACGAGGTCCCACTGCTCGCTGCGCTTGTTCTGCAGCCACTCGTAGTACGAGACGATCACGCCGCCGGAGTTGCACAGGATGTCGGGCAGCACGTCGATGCCGCGCTCGCGCAGGATCGCCTCGGCCTCGGGATGGGTCGGCCCGTTGGCGGCCTCGACCACCACGCGCACCTTGAGCGCGCTCGCCTCGGCGGGCCCGATCTCGAGCTCGAGCGCCGCGGGCACGAACACGTGGGCATCGAGCGCGAAGAACTCGTCGCGCGTGATCGCGGTCGCGCCCCTGTAGTGGGCGACCGAGCCGGTGCGGTGGACGTGCTCCCCGAGCTTGTGCGGGTTGATGCCCTCGAGGTTCGCGATGTAGCCGCCCACGTCGCCGACCCCGACGACCACCGCGCCGCGCTGCGAGAGCAGCCGCGCGGCGTAGCTGCCGACGTTGCCGAAGCCCTGGAGGATCACGGCGCAGCCATCGAGCTTGAAGTTGTGGTCCTTCGCCCACTCGGTGATGCAGTGCACGACGCCCTGCCCGGTGGCCTCGGCGCGGCCGTGGCTGCCGCCGGAGGTCACGCTCTTACCGGTGACCACGCCGCGCGCGAGGTTGCGCTCGTGCGAGCCGACGATGTTCATGTAGGTGTCCATCATCCAGACCATGGTCTGGCTGTTGGTGTTGACGTCGGGCGCGGGGATATCGAACTCCGGACCGATGTTGGTCCCGAGCGCCGCGGTGAACCGCCGCGTGATGCGCTCGAGCTCGGCCTTCGAGCACTGCCGCGGATCGAACTTCACGCCGCCCTTGGCGCCGCCGAACGGGATCTCGTGGAGCGCGCTCTTGTACGTCATCCACGCCGCGAGCGCCTTCATCTCGTCGAGGTTGGTCTCCTCGTGGTAGCGGACGCCGCCCTTGAACGGGCCGAGGATGTTGTTGTGCTGGACGCGGTAGCCCTTGAACATGTGGAACTTGCCGCTGTCCATGCGGACGGGGAAGTTCACGATCAGCTCGTTCTTGGGCTGACCGAGGATCTCCGCGACGTCCGGATCGATCGCGACCGCCTTCATCGCCTTCTGGATCTGCCGGGTCGCGATCTCGAACAGGTTGCCGCGCTCGCGCAGCGACGGCGCGCGTGCGATGGCCCCGACCATCCGAGGTAGCGCAGGCGATCCGGGCGGTGCAATCTCGGCGGTCATTTCTATCTCGACCATGGCAGATCCAGCCGCATCGGGCAGTCAGCTGACGCGGCGCGGCGGAACAGATCGGGAACGATCGGGGAAGGCCAGGCGCCAAGACAGGCGCCCTCCTCTATCCACCGCGCGCCACGATGCTAACGTGCGCCGCGTCGCTCGATCAGAGCGTCGCTTCGGAGAACAACAGCATCATGCAAGCAGAGGTCGTCCGGCAAGTCCTGTCTCTGGCCCATCAAGCCGTCAAGGAGACCCACCGAGACCGTCTCGAGTCGTACATCCGCGCGTACTGCCGCGCGATCCCACCCGAGGTGTTTGCCGACGTCGAGCCGCAGCACCTGCTCACCTTCGTGATGGATCGCTTCGCGTTCCTCGAGGAGGATTTCGGCAAGACCGTCAAGGTCCAGATCCGAGATCCCCAGAACCCGCTGCTGCCGGAGGATTCGCCGTCGACGGTGATCGAGACCCGGCTGCCGGACGCGGCCTTCATCATCCGGACCATCAAGTCGTTCCTGCGCGAGCAGGGGCTGCACCTCCACTTCGTGCTGCACCCGATCCACGGCGTGATCCATGACGGCGGTCAGATCACCGGGATCGACGCGACGCGCGGCACGAAATACTCGCAGGTCTATCTCCAGGTCTCGACGATCCCGCCGGAGCGGCGCGAGGCGCTGCGCAAGGATCTCGAGCAGCGGCTCGAGCTGACCCTGCTGGTCAACCGCGATCGCTGGGAGATGATGGCGCGGCTCGACGAGACCCGCGCGTTCCTCACCACGATCGGCGGCGATCCGGCGATCGGCGCGCGCGAGTCGTCGCAGGCGATCCCGGTGGTGAACGCCGCCGACGAGCCGCGCAGCGCGCGCGAGCGCGAGGCGGTCGAGGCGATCGAGCTGATCGACTGGCTCAAGGACGACAACTTCATCCTGTGCGGCTACGCGTGGTTCCCGCACCACGCCGGCGGCAACGGCAACGGCAACGGCGCCAAGGGCGCGGACCGCGGGCTCGGCCTGTTCGCCGCGCCGGATCGCAAGACCCTCGAGGAGGTGATCGGCGAGATCGTCGCGACGCGCCGCGAGCGCGAGGAGCTGTACTCGTTCTACCGCACCGACTACATGACCGTGGTCCGGTCGGTCTCACAGGTCCGCTACTTCGGCGTCACCCAGCTCGGCGCCGATGGCAAGCCGGCCGGCGAGCACGTGTTCGTCGGCCTGATGTCGACCAAGGCGCTCAAGCAGGCGAACCGCCGCGTGCCGGTGGTCGGCAAGCGGATCAAAGAAGTGATGTCCAAGCTCGAGGACCAGCCGGGGAGCTACGCGTACGCCAAGAGCGTCGCGATCCTCGACTCGATCCCGTTCGAGGACCTGTTCTACTGGAGCATCGACGAGATCCGGGACATCGTCAGCGAGTTCCGGATCGCGGAGTCCAAGGACCACGCGCGCGTGTTCGTGTGGCGCCGCCAGGGCGGCCGCCGGATCAGCGTGGTGTGCGTGGTGCCTCGGATGCGCTTCTCCGAGGCGCTGCGCGAGGAGGTCTCGCTCGAGATCCGCAAGTTCCTCGCGGTGCCGCACCTCCGCGAGTACCGCCAGGAGACCGACGACGAGTCGCCGATCCGCCTGCACTTCACGGTCGGCAAGTACCGGCCCGGCGTCAGCGATGCGGATCTCGAGAAGCTGTCCGATGAGCTCGAGCAGCTGCTGGTCAGCTGGGAGGACCGGCTGCGCGAGCTGCTCTACAAGCGCTACCGCGGCAACTCGAACGACTCCACGCTGGCGCAGGATCTGTGGCAGCGCTACGGCTCGCGGTTCCCGGACTCGTACAAGGGCGCGCTGTCGCCCGAGCTCGCGCTCCAGGATCTCGCCCTGCTCGACAAGCTCGAGGACGCCGACGGCCTGCGGGTCGCGCTGGTCACCGTGGGCGAGGGCGCCACGCGCCACACCCAGCTGCGGATCGTCTCGCGCCAGGAGCTGCTGCTCAACGACATCGTGCCGTCGCTCCACCGGATGGCGCTGCGCACCACCAGCCGGCTCGCCGAGCGGCTCGAGCCAGCCGCCAACCTGCCCGACATCCACATCACCGGCTTCGAGGTCACCGGCGCCGACGGCCGCAAGATCGAGGACGCGACGCTCGATCGGCTCGGCGTGATCATCCAGCGCGTGCTGGTGGGCCAGCTGCTCGACGACCGGCTGCTCGGCCTCGGCTACCTCGCCGGGCTCGATCACCACCAGATCGACCTGCTGATCGCCTACCGCAACTACTTCGTGCAGGTGTTCCAGGGCTTCGGCACCCAGAGCGTCGACGACGCGCTGCTCAAGCACCCGCAGTGCGCGGCGCTGCTGGTCGAGTACTTCGAGACCAAGTTCTCGACCGCGCGCGCCGAGAGCGTCGCCGAGCGCGCCGACAAGCTGCTGCCCGCGCTCGCGCACAAGTACGACGAGTTGCTCCAGAAGGTCACGGTGATCCAGGAGGACCTGATCCTCCGCTACTTCATCGACCTGTTCGAGGCGACCCGCCGCACCAACTACTACCGCCCGGGTCGCGGCGACTCGATCGCGCTCAAGATCGAGAGCGCGCTCGTCGAGCACATGCCGCGGCCCTGCCCGGCCTACGAGATCTACGTCCACGCGCCGGGCGTCGAGGGCATCCACCTGCGCGGCGGCAAGGTCGCGCGCGGCGGGCTTCGCCACAGCGATCGCGCCGACGACTTCCGCACCGAGGTGCTGGGTCTGCAGCGCACGCAGGCGCTCAAGAACGTCATCATCGTGCCGCAGGGCGCCAAGGGTGGGTTCGTCACCCGCAAGGTCGCGCCCACCCGCGAGGAGGCGCGCGCCCAGTACGAGGTGTTCATCTCGGGCCTGCTCGATGTCACCGACAACTACGTCGGCACGTCGATCGTCCCGCCGCCGGGCGTGCTGCGCTACGACGAGGACGATCCGTACCTGGTGGTCGCGGCCGACAAGGGCACCGCGCACCTGAGCGACACCGCGAACGGCATCTCGCTGCGCTACAAGTTCTGGCTCGACGACGCGTTCGCCTCGGGCGGCTCGGCCGGCTACGACCACAAGGGGATGGGCATCACGTCGCGCGGCGGGTGGACCAACGTCGAGCGGCACTTCCGCGAGATGGGGATCGACATCCGCAAGACCTCGGTCCGGGTCGCCGGCGTCGGCGACATGGCCGGCGACGTGTTCGGCAACGGCATGCTGCTCAACGACCAGCTGAAGCTGGTCGCGGCGTTCAACCACAAGCACGTGTTCATCGATCCGGATCCGGATCCGGCCACGTCGTACGCCGAGCGCAAGCGGCTGTTCACCACGCCGGGCTCGCAGTGGAGCGACTACTCCAAGGCGCTGATCACCAAGGGCGGCGGCGTCTACGAGCGCGCGGCCAAGGAGATCGCGCTGTCGCCGGAGGCCAAGGCGCTGCTCGGGATCACCGCGAACGTGGTGACCGGCCCGGACATCGTGCGCGCGATCCTCATGCTCGACGTCGATCTGATCTGGTTCGGCGGCATCGGCACCTACGTCAAGGCGTCGACCGAGAGCCACGGCGAGGTCGGTGACAAGGTCAACGACAACGTCCGCGTCAACGCGAACGAGCTGCGCGCGAAGGTGATCGGCGAGGGCGCGAACCTCGGCGTGACCCAGCGCGCGCGCACCGAGTACGGGATGGCCGGCGGCCGCCACAACACCGACGCGATCGATAACTCGGCCGGCGTCGACTGCAGCGACCACGAGGTCAACCTGAAGATCCTGTTCGCGCCGCTGATGGCGTCGGGCCAGCTGACCCGCGAGGCGCGCAACGCGTTCCTGCGCGAGCTCGAGCCGGACGTCGGCGCGGCGTGCGTGCGCGACAACTACCTGCAGTCCGCGCTGCTCTCGATGGAGGCCGCGCGCAGCAAGAAGCACGGCGAGGTGTTCCTCGACGTGCTGTCGTACCTCGACAAGCACGGGCTCTCGCGCACCGCCGAGCACATCCCGGCGGATCAGGAGCTGCGCGGCTGGCTGACCACTGGTAAGGGGCTGCCGCGCAACCTGCTCGCGGTGCTGGTCGCGCACACCAAGAACGATCTGTACGGGCGCGTGCTCGGCTCGCGGATCCCGGATCTGCCGCTGTTCCAGCCGTTCCTCGCGTCGTACTTCCCGCCGAGCGCGGTGGCGAAGTACCCGGAGCAGGTCGCGGGCCACCACCTGCGCCGCGAGATCATCGCGACCGTGGTGACCAACGCGATCATCAACCAGGCCGGCTGCACGCTGCTGGTCCAGCTGTGCAAGGAGACCACCGCGCCGATCGACGAGCTGGTCGTTCGCTACTTCATGATCGACGAGCTGCTCGGCGGTCAGAGCTTCCGCGCTGCGGTGCACGGCGCCGACTACAAGATCGCCGCCGCGGATCAGTACGCCGCGCTGATGGCGTTCGAGGAGGTCCACCGCAGCCTGCTGCGCTGGTGGATCTGGAACGAGGCGAGCTGGAAGCTCGGGCCCGACGACATCGCGAAGGCCAAGCCGCAGTTCGAGCAGGCGGTGGCCGCGCTGGTCGCCGCGCTCGACGGGCCGGCCAAGCTGGCGTACGAGCTGCGCGAGCAGGAGCTGGTGCAGCGCGGGTTCTCGCCGGAGGTCGCCGCGACCCTCGCGCGCGGCCCGCTGCTCCGCGAGGCGTTCGCGCTGGTCGCCACCGTGCGCGACACGCAGGTCAAGCTCGACCAGGCCGCGCCGGTGTTCCACCAGATCGGCCGCGAGCTCCACGTCGACTCGTTCGACGAGATCCTCGCGACCCAGGTGCCGTCGAACGCCTGGGAGCGCCGGTTCTTCTCGTCGCTCGAGCGCGAGGTGTCCTCGGTGCGGCTGTTCGCCGCGGCCAAGCTCGCCACCACGACCGACTTCCTCGATCGCAACCGCGAGCGGATCGACCGGATCGGCGACGCGCTGCAGACGGTGAAGCAGCTGGGCCCGCACGGCCTGGTGCCGCTGTTCCTGATCCTCGAGGACTACCGGCAGCTGCAATGAGCTCCGAGGAAGTGGCACGGCCGGATCTCGACCGGCTGGCCGATCGCAAGCTGGCTTCGCAGGTGGTCGACGGCGGCCGCCTGCGCGCGCTGGTGCTCGAGCTGTGGCAGCGGACCCGCATGGACTGGGGGTTCGTGACCGATCGGCTCGCCACCACGTTCCGCAAGGAGCGCTGGATCGGCGCGCACGAGCGCCGGTTCGTCGGCGAGACTCTGTACGGCCTGGTCCGCCACCTCCGGCGGATCGACGCCGCGATCGCGCGCGGCCGCAAGGTGCAGAAGCCGCCGCGCGACAGCGAGCGCCTGCTCGCCCTGCTCGTGCTGGAGCGGCTGATCGAGCCGGCGCGCGCGGCGGCGGTCGAGCGCGAGCTGGACTGGCGCGCGGTGGCGACGATCGACGACGCGATCGCCGCCGAGCGCCGGCCGGCGGCGCGGATCGCCCTGGCGGCCTCGCTGCCCGACTGGCTGGCGGCGCGGCTGGTC
>JBQCJR010000545.1:0-4846 GCA_051952595.1 Kofleriaceae bacterium | reverse complement strand
GAGCAGGCGCAGCGCGAGGGCAAGAACGCGGACGAGCTGCGCAAGCGGGCCGAGACCTCGGCGGCCTCGGCGCGCCGGCTGCGCGCGCTGGCCGAGGAGGCGGCGGAGCGATCCAAGGGCACCGCCGAGGAGGCGCTCAAGCGATCGCAGGAGGCGCTGCGCCAGAAGGAGGACGCCGAGCTACAGCGCGACGCGGCGCGCACTGCGCAGGCCGAGTCCGATCGGATCCGCGATGCCGCGCGGCTCGCGCAGTCGGTCGCCGAGCGGGATCGCGATGCCGCCCGGCAGGCGCGCGAGGCCGCGGAGCGCGAGCGCGATGGCGCGCGGGTCGCCCGCGAGGCAGCGGAGAAGGAGCGGGATGCGGCGCGCGCGGCGCAGTCCGAGGCCGAGCGGATCCGCGATGCGGCGCGCGAGGGCCAGAACGCTGCCGAGCGCGAGCGCGATGCCGCGGTCACCGCGCGCAGCGGCATCGAGCGCGAGCGCGACGAGGCGCGCCGCCGGATCGCCGAGCTCGAGGCCCGGCTACGCGATGCCCAGTCGCCGCCGCCGTCGCCGCCGTCGCCGTCACCGTCGCCCTGAGCGTGAGGCCCACGAGAGGACTTTGTTTCAGAACGTTACGACGGAGGGCTCGCGCGTGCGTGTGCTCGGCGCTGTGAGATCGTGGCGGGAAACGGAGGATTCATGCGTAGACTGATGGCTTCGATTCTCGTGATGGGCCTCGCCACGCCCGGTATCGCGGCGGCCCAGGTCGTCCGCGATCACCGCGCGGGCGCCCAGCTGACGATCTCTGGACCGACCCAGCCGCCGCCCACGCCTCCCAAGGAGACCTGGAAGCCGCGCCGCGGCCAGGTCTGGGTGGCGGGTCAGTACGAGTGGCGCAACGGCAAGTGGACCTGGAAGCCGGGCCACTACGAGGCGCGCAAGAAGAACAAGCGCTGGCAGGAGGGCAAGTGGGATCGGCAGGGCGATCGCTACGTGTGGGTGCCCGGCGGCTGGATCGATGCGCCGCGCGAGCCGGATCCGCCGCCGCGGATCTTCGACGAGGTCGAGCAGCGCCGCCCCGGCTTCGTGTGGGTCAAGGGCTACTGGGAGTGGTCCGATGGCTCCTACGAGTGGGTCCCGGGCAAGCTGCAGGCGAAGAAGAAGGGCAAGCGCTGGACCGACGGCCGGTGGGACAACGTCGGCGGCAGGTGGCAGTGGACCGCGGGCGCGTGGGTCGATGCGCCGCGCGAGATCGAGCAGCCGCCACCGCCGCGCTCGGAGAAGCCGCAGTTCCGCCGCGGCTTCGTGTGGGTCCCCGGCTACTGGAAGTGGGACGACGGCTCGTTCGAGTGGGTGCCCGGCAAGCTCGAGTCCAAGAAGCGCGGCAAGCGCTGGCAGGCCGGCCGCTGGGAGAGCTCCGGCGGCAGGTGGCAGTGGATCGCGGGCGCGTGGACCGATGCGCCGCGGGAGCCGGACGCGGGTCCGCCGGCGCCGCCGGACGAGAACCCGGGACGGCCGCGCCCCGGCTACGTCTGGGTCAAGGGCCACTTCGAGTGGCGCGACGGCGACTACGAGTGGGTCGCGGGCAAGTGGGAGCGCGAGCGCGCGCAGAAGCGGTGGATCGACGCGCGCTGGGAGAACGCCGGCGGCAAGTGGGTGTTCACCGCGGGCACCTGGCAGTAGCCGAGCGGCGCGCGTGACCCGCTCGATCGAACCCGGCGCCTGGCGCGCGCAGCCATGGCGCAACGGCGGCGGGATCACGCACGAGATCGCGCGCTGGCCCGAGCAGGGCGATCCGTACGACGTGCGGATCAGCGTCGCCGAGGTGGCGCGGTCCGGCCCGTTCTCGCAATTCCCGGGGTACCGGCGGTGGTCGGTGCTCGCCGACGAGCGCGCCGAGATCGCGCTCGTCACCGCCGCCGGGACGCGCCGGCTGACCCGGCTCGGCGAGTGGATCGAGCTCGACGGAGCGGCGGCGATCGAGGCCGAGGTCGCGGCGCCGGTGCACCTGCTCAACGTGCTGGCGCGGCCCGGCGTCGAGGTCGGCGTCGGCGCGCCGCCGAGCGCGGTGCGGTTCGTATTCGCGCTGGCGGCGGTGCCCGAGGTCGCGCGGTGGCACGCGCTGGTGTTCGATCCACCGGCGCGCCTCGACCGCCGCGCGCTGGTCTGGCTGAGATGAGGGAGTGATCGCGCGGCCGCCGCGCGCTCAGTGCCTCACCGCGTCCGGATCGAGCTCGGTCCCCATCCACTCGACGATCGATCGGAACGAGCGGTCGCCGACCACGATGTGATCGATGATCGGGATGCCGAGCAGCCGGCCGGCCTCGCGCAGCAGGCGGGTCAGCTCGAGATCCTCGATGCTCGGCGTGGGATCACCGGACGGATGGTTGTGGACCACCACGCCGCCGGCCGCCGCCATGCGCACGAGCGGCCGGAACACCTCGCGGGGATGGACCTCGACGCCGGCGACCGAGCCACGCGCGACCTCGACGATATCGAGCAGGCCGTTGCGGACGTCGACGCCGAGCACGATGAACACCTCCTGGTGCAGCCCGGCGAGCCGCGGCGCGACGCACCGGAACACGTCGTCCGGGCGGGCCAGCAGCTCGCGGTGCTGCTCGAACTCCAGCGCGCGGCGGCCGAGCTCGAACGCGGCGGCGACCCGCGTGGCGTTCGCGGTGCCGATGCCGTGGATCTGCGCGAGCTCGCGGGGCGACGCGCGCGACAGCGGGACGACGCCGCCGGTCACCTGGACCAGCGCGGCCGCGACCGAGAGCACCGGCCGGCCGCGGACCCCGGTGCCGAGGACCAGGGCGAGCAGCTCCTCGTCGCCGAGCGCGCCGGTGCCGCGGCGCCACAGCCGCTCGCGCGGACGCTCGCGCATCGGCACGCGCGGCCGATCGCGCGCGCGTACGTGCGCGGCGCGATCGGCGGAGGAATCGAGGGCGATCGGACGAGCGGCTCGGGAGAGGGGGATGGCCATGCAGCGGTGGAGCAGCAAGCGATAGGCCATCGATCGAGTCCCTGAGATCGCGGTGTTGCGCGTCGCGGTGGCCGGTGGCCGGACGCGGTGGCCGGTATTCGGACGGACAGGTGTTATCCTCGGACAAATGTTCGTGTGCTTGGAGTGTGGCGCGCCGCAGGCGAGCGCCGGCCACTGTCCGGCCGACGGTACGCTGCTCGCTCCGATCGGCGAAGACGTCCTGCTCGGCACGACGATCGGCGCGTACCGGGTCGCGCGCTTGCTCGGCGTCGGCGGCATGGGCCGCGTCTACAAGGGCGTGCACCCCTCGATCGGCAGCCGCGTCGCGATCAAGGTGCTGTCGCGCGAGTGCACCGATCGGCGCGACCTGGTCGAGCGGTTCTTCGCCGAGGCCAAGGCGGTCAACCTGATCCGCCACGAGAGCATCGTCAACGTGCTCGACCTCGCGACCCTGCCCGACGGTCGCCCCTACATCATCATGGAGTACCTCGACGGCGCGCCGCTCGCGTCGATCGTCGACCGCGCCGTGGAAGATCGCCAGCCGCTGCCGCTCGGCGGCCTGGCGCGGCTCGCGGTCGAGGTGCTCGACGCGCTGGCCGCCGCGCACGCCAAGGGGATCGTCCACCGCGACCTCAAGCCCGACAACATCTTCGTCACGCCGTCGGGCCGGCCGAAGGTGCTCGACTTCGGGATCGCCAAGCTCGAGGCGAACGCCGGCAGCGCGACCCGCACCGGCTCGCTGCTCGGCACGCCGCACTACATGTCGCCCGAGCAGGCCGCCGGCAAGGTGGTCGATCACCGCGCCGACCTCTACGCGATGGGCGTGATCCTGTTCGAGTGCGCGACCGGACAGAAGCCGTTCCTGGCCGAATCGCTGTTCGATCTCCTGCGCAAGCACGTCGAGGTTCCGCCGCCGCCGCCGCGCGCGCTGCGCCCGGACCTCTCGCCGGAGCTCGAGGCGGTGATCCTGACCGCGCTCGCCAAGCCGCCGGACCAGCGGTTCGCGTCGGCGCAGGCGATGAGCATGGCGATCCAGCAGGCCACCTCGCGGCTCGCCACCGAGCACTGGACCCCGATCACCGGCGCCGGCGGTCACCGGGTGGTGTCGAGCGGTGGCTGGCAGCCCACGCCGCCGGCGACCTGGGGTGGCCGTGGATCGCAGTCGCCCACGCCGCCGACGCAGCGCGAGATCCCGCCGAGGGCGGGCGCCGGACCCGGGCCGGCGCAGTCGCCACCCACGCCGGTCGGCCGGCCGCGCAGGAGGGCGTGGCTCGGCGGCCTCGCGCTCGTGGTGGTGGGCGGCGGGATCGCCGCCGCCGTGATCGCCACGCGCGAGGCCGCGGCCCCGACGCATTCGGCGCCGACGACCCCTGCGACGCCGGCCGGACCCGCCGCGCCGGCCGCGCGCCCACCCGCCGCCGCGGACCGCGACTCCGACGAGGGCGACGACGGCGACGGCGACGAGATCGATCCCGCCCAGCAGCTCGAGCAGGCGCTCGCCCAGCTCGACGCGCTCGATCCGAAGCTGCTGCCGGCCGAGACCCGCAAGCTGGTCGAGGACGTGCGTGGGCTCGGCAAGCTCTCCGCCGCCGAGCGCCTCGCGCGGCTGCGCGCGCTCCAGCAGCAACCGGCGGTGGCCAACGCCATCGCCGCGGACCCGGCCGCGCCGGCGGCGTCCAGCGGGGACGGCTGGGTCGAGTCGCACGAGCTCGATCCGCCGCACGGCTTCGATCCCAAGCGCGTCGACGTCAGCGCGTTCATCCGCTACGCCGTCGCGCAGGCCCGCCAGGCGGTGCCCGATGCGCGGCTGTTCCGGATCGATGTCGACGGCGTCGGAAGCGATGGTTTCGCGAACCTCGAGCTGCCCTCGCTCGCGTCGCC
>JBQCJR010000544.1:0-8173 GCA_051952595.1 Kofleriaceae bacterium | reverse complement strand
GATCGAGGCCGATGCGATCCTCGTGAAGCGCGATCCGAGGGCGGCCGAGCTGATGCCCAAGCCGGGCGAGCAGCCGCGCGAGCTCCTGCAGCGGCTGTGTGGCGGCCCGCTCGCCGGGGACTGCAAGCAGGTGGTGCCCGAGTATCAGGGTCACGTGATCGCCGCGATCGCGACCCGGCGCGCCACCGAGCGCGCGCGCAATGCGGTGTCGGGCTGCGTGATGTGCTCGGCGGAGCCGGGCTGGCACGAGGCGGTGCGGACGTGGGAGGCGCTCGATCGGCTCGCCAACGGCTCGATCCACGACATCGAGCGCAAGGCCGCGCCCTCGAACTGGCCGATCGCCGGCAGCGCCTCGCAGGAGGATCCGGGGCTACCCGAGGCCGAGGTCGCGGCGAGCGGCGAGATCGTGATCGGTGGCCAGCGCTATGGCGCGACCGCCCGGATCGACGCGCTCCGCGAGCTGCGCGCGCCCGACGGCGCCGCCGCGATCGCGCTCCACCTCCGGCCCGAGCTCACGCTCGCCCAGGTCCGCGGGCTACTCGTCGACGCGCGCAAGTCCGGCGCGCGCAAGGTCGCGGTGATCGCGCGCGATCGCCAGTACCCGTGGGCGCGCCGCGTCTACTGGCTCGCCGATGGCTCGGGCACGCGGACCAGCCTGCGCCCCACCGATTCGCTCCAGCTCCTGCTCCACACGATGGACCACGTCGCCGGGCCGGGCGCGGTCGCGCGCGTGGACTAACGAGATGGGCCGCGCGGCTGTGTCGCGCGGCCGCGCTGCTCAGCCCGCGCCGTCGCCCTTGTCGGAGCGATCGCGGTGGGTGAACGCCGCCTTGGCGTAGTCGCGGTTGGCGAGCGCCATCACGTCGCGCGAGATGTCCTTCGGGCAGGCGGCCTCGCACTCGTAGTGGTTCGAGCAGTTGCCGAACCCGGCGGCGTCCATCGCGGTGATCATCGCCTGGGTGCGGTGCAGCCGCTCGGGCTGGCCCTGGGGCAGCTGGTGGAGGTGGGCGAGCTTGGCGGCGACGAACAGCATCGCCGAGCCGTTCGGGCACGCGGCGACACACGCGCCGCAGCCGATGCACGCGGCGGCCTCGAACGCGCGATCCGCGGACTCCTTGGGCACCGGGACGTCGTTGGCGTCCGGCGCCGAGCCGACGTTCGAGGTGATGAAGCCGCCGGCGGCGATCACGCGATCGAACGCGGTGCGATCGACGCACAGATCCTTGATCACCGGGAACGCCGAGGCGCGCCACGGCTCGACGTAGATCTCGTCGCCATCCTTGAACAGCCGCATGTGCAGCTGGCAGGTGGTGGTCGCGCGCTGGCCGCCGTGTGGCCGGCCGTTGATCATCAGCGAGCAGGTGCCGCAGATGCCCTCGCGGCAATCGTGATCGAACGCCACCGGCTCCTCGCCCTTGGCGATCAGCTGCTCGTTGAGGATGTCGAGCATCTCGAGGAACGACGCGTGCGTCGACACGTCGTTCACCTTGTAGGTGACCAGCTTGCCGGGCGCCTTGGGGCCGGCCTGCCGCCAGATGTGGAGCGTGAGATTGATGGTCGACATTACTTGTAGCTCCGGGTGGCGAGCTTGACGTTCTCGAACACGAGCGGCTCGGTGTGGCGCGCCGGCTCGTTGCCGTCGCCCTTCCACTCCCACACCGCGGCGTGCGCGAACCGATCGTCGTCGCGCTTGGCCTCGCCCTCGACCTGGTGCTCGACGCGGAAGTGTCCGCCGCAGCTCTCCTCGCGGACCAGCGCGTCCTTGCACAGCAGCTCGGCGAACTCGAGGAAGTCGGCGACCCGTCCGGCCTTCTCGAGCGACTGGTTGAACGAGTCGCGCTCGCCGAGCACGGTGACCTCGCGCCAGAACTGCTCGCGCAGCTCGGGGATCCGGCGCAGCGCGTGCTCGAGCGACTCCTTGCTGCGCGCCATGCCGCAGTCTTCCCACATGATGTGGCCGAGCTCCTTGTGGAACGAGTCCACCGAGCGCGTGCCCTTGACGTTCATCAGCTTGTCGAGCCGGCCGCGGACCTGGGTCTCGATGTCCTTGAACGCGGCGCTGGTCGGCGAGACCAGGCTGTTCGCGGCGATGCCGGCGAGGTAGTTACCGAGCGTGTAGTTGATGATGAAGTAGCCGTCGGCGAGGCCCTGCATCAGCGCCGAGGCGCCGAGGCGGTTCGCGCCGTGGTCCGAGAAGTTCGCCTCGCCGAGGCAGAACAGCCCGGGGATCGTGGTCTGCAGGTGGTAGTCGACCCACAGCCCGCCCATCGTGTAGTGGACGGCGGGGTAGATCCGCATCGGCACGCGGTACGGGTTCTCGCCCGTGATCCGCTCGTACATGTCGAACAGGTTGCCGTACTTCTCGCGGACCTTGTCCTCGCCGTCGCGCTTGATGGCGTCGCGGAAGTCGAGGTAGACGCCGCGCCCGCCGGGGCCGACGCCGCGGCCGTCGTCGCACTGCTCCTTGGCAGCGCGGCTCGCGATGTCGCGCGGCGACAGGTTGCCGAAGCTGGGGTACTTGCGCTCGAGGTAGTAGTCGCGATCCTCGTCGGCGATCTGGTCGGGGTGCTTCGAGGCGTCCTCGCGGCGCTTGGGCACCCAGACGCGGCCGTCGTTGCGCAGCGACTCCGACATCAGGGTCAGCTTCGACTGGTAGTCGCCGGAGACCGGGATGCAGGTCGGGTGGATCTGCGTGAAGCACGGGTTCGCGAACCCGGCGCCGCGCTTGTACGCGCGGTACGTCGCGGTGACGTTGCAGCCCTTGGCGTTGGTCGACAGGTAGAACGCGTTGCCGTAGCCGCCGGTCGCCAGGATCACCGCGTGCGCCGAGTGCGACGAGATCTGGCCGGTGACCAGGTCGCGCACGACGACGCCGACCGCGCGGCCGTTGTCGAGCACGAGGTCCAGCATCTCGGTGCGCGGGAACATCTTGACCTTGCCGGCGCCGATCTGGCGCGACAGGGCGGCGTACACGCCGAGCAGCAGCTGCTGGCCGGTCTGGCCGCGCGCGTAGAACGTGCGCGAGACCTGCGCGCCGCCGAAGCTGCGGTTCGCCAGGTAGCCGCCGTACTCGCGGGCGAACGGCACGCCCATCGCGGCGCACTGATCGATGATGTCGACCGAGACCTCGGCGAGCCGGTGGACGTTGGCCTCGCGGGCGCGGAAGTCACCGCCCTTGACGGTGTCGTAGAACAGGCGGTGCACCGAGTCGCCGTCGTTCTGGTAGTTCTTGGCGGCGTTGATGCCGCCCTGCGCGGCGATCGAGTGGGCGCGCCGCGGCGAGTCCTGATAGCAGAAGCACGCGACGTCGTAGCCGAGCTCGGCGAGCGTCGCGGCCGCAGCGCCACCGGCGAGGCCGGAGCCCACGACGATGACCTTGTACTTGCGCTTGTTGGCCGGGTTGACCAGCTTGAGCTCGAACTTCGAGTTCGACCACTTCTGCTCGATCGGCCCCTGGGGGATGCGTGCATCGAGTTTCATCGTCAATCCTTCAGGCGCCCGGGAGGCGGATGATGCCGGCGAGCACCGCGACCGGCGGCAGCATGTAGCCGACGAACAGGATCACCGCGAACACGGGCCCCATCTTGTCCATCTTGTACTTGGGGTGGCGGAGGCCCAGCGACTGGAGCCAGCTCGAGGCGCCGTGGCCGAGGTGCATCGCGAGCAGCAGCATGCCGGCGGCGTACACGCCGAAGATCGCCGGGTTCTTGAACCCGATCACGAACATCGAGTACGCGTCGTAGCGGCCCTTCGGATCGAGGGTGTGGAACGCCTCGGGCTGCACCATGCCGATCGTGAAGTGCAGGATGTGGAACGCCAGGAACGCGAACAGCGCGAGGCCGGTCCACGCCATCGCGCGACCGACGCCCGACGAGCGCACCGGCTTGTACATCGCGTAGCCGTGCGGCCGCGCGGCGCGGTTCTTGGCCACCAGGCCGATCGCCACGACCATGTGAATGATCAGCAGCGAGAGCAGCCCGGCGCGAACCGGCCACTTGACCTCCCACAGGTTCTGCAGGAAGTGCGCGTAGGCGTTGTACATGTCCTGGCCGCCGAACATCTGCAGGTGGCCGACCATGTGCTGGATAGCGAACAAGAACAGCAGCAGGCCGGTGACGGCCATGATGTGCTTGGCTCCGATCGAGGATCGGGCGTACCTGGAGAGCCACGTCATCTGATGAAACCTCGGTACTTGGATGCCGCCGCGTGGTGTAACGTCGCGGCGGCCACTCGCCTCGAATGAATACACGATCCACGACCCCCCACAACGGGTCGGGGCCCCTGATCGCGGGCGGGTGCGAAGAAGCCCGTCGCTCCACTATCCGACGCGGTGGGACAGCGGCTCGCCGCGCGCGAGCCTTCGAACGTTGTCGACCACCACGCGCGCGATCCGCGCGAAGGCTTCTTCGGTCGAGCCGGCGACGTGGGGCAGGGCGACCACGCGCGGATCGGCGTACAGCGGATCTGCGGGATCCGCCGGCTCGTCCCAGTGGACATCGAGGCCGAGCCCGCCGAGCCGGCCGGTGGCCAGCGCCTCGAGCAGCGCGGGGCGATCGATCACCGCGCCGCGCGCGCAGTTGACGAGCAGCGCGCCGGGGCGCATCGCCGCGAACGCCGCGGCGTCGACGAGGCCGCGGGTCTCGGTGGTGAGCGGGCAGTGCAGGCTGAACGCGTCGCACGCCGCGAAGAACGCCGCGCGCTCGGCGGGCGACGCGCCGCGAGCGAGCCCTCGGATGGTCATCCCGAGCGCACCGGCGCGCTCGGCGAGCGCGCGGCCGGCGCGGCCCATGCCGACGATCCCGAGCGTCTTGCCGGCGAGCTCGATCCCGAGCGGCACGCCGATCTCGCGGCCGGCGAACGCGCGGGCGGCGGCGGGAGCGCGCCGGGCGAGCGCGAGCAGCAGGTAGAGCGCGGCCTCGGCGACCGAGATGTGGTTGGCGCCAGGCGCGTTGCAGATCGGGATCCCGCGCGCGATCGCGGCGGCGCGATCGATGCCCTCGACGCCCGCGGCGGGTTGCTGGATCAAGCGGAGCCGCGGCGCGGCGGCGATCACGTCGGCGGTGATCGGCGCGTTCGAGGGCAGCAGCACGTCGACCTCGGCGACCCGCTCGACGAGTGGCGCGCGGCGATCCCACTGGGCGATCGAGTCTTCGGGGCCGAGCTGGGCGGCGATCCGATCGACCATCGCGAGCCAGCCCGAGCCGCAGAACAACAACTGCATCGCCCGCACTCTACGCCGCCGAGGACGGTGGTTGGGCGCTCGCCGATCCGAGCGCGGGAGGAGCAGCGGGCTCGTCGCGCCGCGTCGTCGGGAAGCCGGTGCTGCGCGAATCGGGGCGAGGCCCCCAGGCCGTTGGTGAACGGCTTCCCAGGCCACTCGAGTAGCCACCCCCGCAGGCGCGCAGCCGCGATCACGCGTCGAGCAGAACGAGGGAGCTGACGTGCACGCCGGTGCACGAATCGCGCACGCGATCCCGCTCGTGCCTGGAGGTGCGCGACGGCCCGACCCTTGCTCGGGACTTCGGCCACATGACGACGCCCCGCCGTTTCACCGCAGCCGTCCGCCTGCCCACCGCCATCCTGGGTCTCGGGGTGCTCGCCACCGGCTGTGGCGTCACCGATGACGAGCAGTACGGCGAGGCCTCCTCGGAGATCGCCGTCTCGGCGTACGTCTCCTCGGGCTGCTCGACCTCGGTCGTCGTGGGTCTGTCGAAGCAGATCGCCGAGGAGATCAGCTGCATGAACCCGGCGCTGCTGACCAAGTTCAGCCCGTCGACGCGGCTCCAGATCACCAGCAACTCGGTGCTGCCGTACCTGCACTCGACGGCCAAGGCCAACCTCGAGAAGGTGGCCGAGACCCGCACCGTCCAGGTCAACAGCGCGTTCCGCACGGTCGCTCAGCAGTACCTGCTGTACCGCTGGTACCAGCAGGGCCGCTGCGGGATCACCGCCGCCGCGACGCCGGGCCGCTCGAACCACCAGAGCGGCCGCGCGCTCGACCTCGCGAACTACTCGTCGCTGATCTCGGCGATGGGCAACCGCGGCTGGTCGCACTCCGTTCCCGGCGACCCGGTCCACTTCGACCACCTGAGCTCGCCGGACAGCCGCGGCAAGGACGTGCTGGCGTTCCAGCGGCTGTGGAACCGCAACAACCCGAACGACATCATCTCCGAGGATGGGCTCTACGGTCCCAAGACCGAGGCGCGGCTCAAGAGCGCGCCGGCGACCGGGTTCACCAAGGGTGCGACGTGTGGCGGCCGGGCGACCGGCGCCGACGTGCTGATGGTCGAGGGCCCGGATCGCGTCGCGCCGGACGTGGTGGCGCGCTACGCGATCACCGTGGACAACACCGGCGCGATCGACTGGCCGGCGGACACCCGGCTCGTGGTCTCGGGCGGCGGCACCAGCGAGATGTACAACCCGGCGACCTGGACCTCGCCGAGCGAGGTCGGCACGATCGGCAGCGACATCGGCGCCGGCGCGCAGGGCGTGATCGAGCTCGACGTGCGGACGCCCTCGGTGACCGAGGAGACTCCGCTGTTCACGCAGCTCGCGCTGACCGATGGTGCGACGACGTTTGGCACCCTCAACGTCGCGCTGACCGTGACGCCGAACGGCAACGAGAACACCAGCGGTGACTCCGATGATCAGAACGATTTTGGTGCCGAGACCACCGGCGGTTGCAACGCCGGGGGCGGCGCGAGCTGGGCGGCGCTGCTGATCCCGGCGCTGATCGGGCTGGGCCGCCGCCGGCGGCGCGCGTAGCTCGCGCCTCGGTTGCCCGCGCCTCGGTGGCCCTCTGGCGCCCCGCTGGGCGCGCGCGCGGGTACACTGCGGGCATGCCGGTCTTCCGGCTCGATGAGCGCCTCCAGTTTCCGCCGGTCCACCTCGCCGAGGATGGATTGCTCGCGCTCGGCGGCGATCTGCGCCCCGAGCGTCTGCTGCTCGGCTACACGCAGGGGATCTTCCCCTGGTACGCCGAGAACCTGCCGATCTTGTGGCACTCGCCGGATCCGCGGATGGTGATGACCACCCGCGATCTGGTGGTGCAGAAGAGCCTGAAGAAGTCGATCCGGCGCCAGCCGTACACGCTGCGGATGGACACCGCGTTCTCGCGGGTGCTCGAGGGCTGCTCGTCGGTGCCGCGCCCCGGGCAGACCGGCACCTGGCTGATCCCGGAGATGGTCGACGCGTACAACCGGCTGCACGAGCTCGGGTTCGCGCACTCGATCGAGGCGTGGGAGGGCGACGAGCTGGTCGGCGGCCTGTACGGCGTGTCGCTCGGCGCCGCGTTCTTCGGCGAGTCGATGTTCGCGCGCGCGCCGGACGCATCGAAGATCGCGTTCGTCGCGAGCGTGCGGCAGCTCGACGCGTGGAAGATCGGCCTGATCGACTGCCAGGTGCACACCGAGCACCTCGAGCGGTTCGGCGCGTACGAGGTGCCGCGGCTGGGCTACCTCGACATGTTGAAGACCGCGCTCGATCAGCCCACGCGGCGCGGGAAGTGGCAGTTCGAGCTCGACCTCGAGGCGTTCGCGGCCGCGGGCGGCGCGCTCACTTCGCCTGCGTGATCGCGTTGTCCTTGCCGGTGTTGGCGACCTTGGGGTTCGCCGCCTTGAGCCCGCGCTTCCAGGTCAGCGCGTTCTTGTTGCCGGCGATCGCGATGTCGTCGGCGCCGTCGATCGCCAGCTTGTTGTTGTTGCCGGCGACGAACACCTTGGTCGCCGAGCCGGTGACCGAGGCGTGGTTGCCGGTGACCGTGACCTTGGCGCAGGTGCCGTCGAGCGTCACGGTGATGTGATTGCCGACCAGGTCGACCTTCGCGTCCTTCGCGCAGTCGACCTTGAGGGTCTTGTTGTTGTCGAGGATCGACAGATCGGCGAATGCCGGGACAGCGAGCCCACACACCAGCACACCGGACAGGATCAGCTTGCTCGGCTTCATCGCAGCTCCTTGTTTCTCCGAGGCTATCACGGGGGGACTGCCGGCTCGTGCAGCGCCGGTCACGCGGGCGCGAGCGCGCGCACCAGCGCCGCGGTGACCACCGGGGCGACCGCCTCGACGATCGCGAGCGCCAGCCGCGCCAGCCCGAGCGGCGCCACGCGCTCCCACAGCGCGGCGTGTACGGCGATCGCGTCGCCGGAGGACCGCGCGGCGCGTGCGCCGAGGTCCG
>JBQCJR010000543.1:0-9210 GCA_051952595.1 Kofleriaceae bacterium | reverse complement strand
CCGCCCGATGCCTTCGCGACGGCCTTGAGCCGCGCGGTCTCGATGCGCTGGGTCGCAAAGCGCCGGCTCTTGCTGATCCGCGCGTTCAGCAGGCTCTTCGGCGCCTGACGCGGCGTGACGAAGTCGTGATCGCCGGAGCGCTTGCTGTCGATCAGCTTCTTGATCGCACGAACGGCGGTCTTCGCGGCGCCGTACTGCGCGCGCACCGCGGCGAGCAGCTCCGAGACGTGTGCACCCTCGCCCGCGCCGTCGCGCGCGGGGCGCATCCGCGGCGGGATCGAGAAGAACAGCGGCCGGTCGCGCTCGTGGGGATCCGTCGACAGCGCGTTGGAGAGCAGCCGCATCGCGGTGAACCCATCGATGAGCGAGTGGTGGACCTTGACGTACATCGCGAACCGGCCGCCCTCGAGCCCCTCGATCAGGTGGAGCTCCCACGGCGGGTAGTGGAAGTCGACCGGGTGGCCGTGCAGCCGCGACACCAGGATGCCTAGCTCGCGCTCGTCGCCCGGCGATGGCAGCGCCGAACGCCTCACGTGGTAGTCGAGATCGACCGCGTCGTCCTCGACCCACGTCTGCAACGGATTGCGGAGCAGCTCGGGCGTGCGCAGCCGCAGGTTGAACGGCCGGTGGACCGGCACGCCGGCGCGGATCTCGTCCATCAGGCCGCGCAGGTAGTCCGGCGGCGCATCGGGCGGCGGGGAGAACGGCATCATCCCGGCGACGTGCATCATCGTCTCCCTCGACTCGCCGTACAGGAACATCGCGTCGCTCGGGGTCAGGCGCTTTCCACTACTCACCACTGGCTATCCTACCGCGAGCGCGCCTGCCGGTCGGAGTAAGCTCCGCGGATGGCGAAGTCCGCGTCGAAACGAGCTGGGACCGATGACGTGTTGCGCGAGCTTCGCGCGTTCGGGATGGCCTATCCCGGGGCGCACTTCAAGAGCCCGTGGCCCGGGCACATGGACCTCGCGGTCAAGGACAAGACGTTTGCGTACCTCAGCATCGAGGGCGAGCCGCTGCGGATCTCCTGCAAGCTGCCGCAGTCCTCGGGGGTGGCGCTGATGCTGCCGTTCTGCACGCCGACGGCGTACGGGCTCGGCAAGAGCGGCTGGGTGTCGGCGGAGCTCAGCGCGGTGGAGCCGGATGTCGAGATGCTGAAGTCGTGGATCGACGAGAGCTATCGCGCGCAGGCGCCGAAGAAGATGGTGGCGCAGATCGGCGCGGTGGCGGAGGGCACGGCGGCGACGGCAGCGAAGGCAGCGCGGAAGCCGGCGGCGAAAGGAGCGAAGGCAGCACGGAAGCCGGCGACGAAGGCAGCACCCAAGCCGGCCACGAAGGCGGCGCGCAAGCCTGCGGCGAAGGCAGCTTCCAAGCCGGCGGCGAAGGCAGCGCGCAAGCCCGCGGCGAAGGCCGCGACGAAAGCAGCACGCAAGCCGGCCACCAAGCGTCGGTGAGCGACGCAGGCGGACAGGGCTTCCTGTTCCGTCCAGTGGCGCCGCCCGGCGCTCAGCGCCGAGCGGCGATCCTCGGCTCGATCGCCCGGATCTCCGCCGCCGCGTCGGGGTGCCCCGGCTCGAGCTCGATCACCTCGCGGAAGTGATGCAGCGCCTGGTGGAGCCGCCCGAGCATCCGCTCGACGCGCCCGAGGTACAGCCACGCCATCACTGGGTTCGGGGACTTGAAGATCGCGCGCTCGAGCGTCCTGCGGGTCTCCGGCGCGATCCCCTGCTTGTCCGACGACGCGCAGAACCGCGCCCACGCCAGGCCGGCCTGGTGGTCCACGTCCGCCGGCGCGAGCTGGGTCGCCCGGGTCAGCTCCTCGATCGCCACCATCAGGTCCTCGCGGCGCAGCGCCGCCATCCCGCGCTGGAACGCCTGCTCGGCCAGGCGCACGCGGTCCGCCGCGGCGTCGACGCGCGCGGTCGGACGCGCCTCGAGCGGCCCGCGCTGGAGTCCGGCGAGGTACTCGGCGCGGCGCACCGGATCGTTGAGCACCGCGAACGCGAGGTTGACCTGCGCGAACAGCCGGTGCGCGTCGCGGGTCTCGGCGACGCCGAGCTCGGGCAGCTTGTCGGGGTGCAGCTGGCAGGCGAACCGGACGTACGCGCTGCGCAGCGAGTCCTGCGACGCATCGGTCGGGAGCCCGAGCAGCCGGAAGTGATCCGCGCCCTGCTCCACCAGCGCGATGCCCGCCGCGATCGTCTCGCGGACCAGGTGCCCCTGGCTGCGCCGCGGCGTCACCGTGCGCGGGATCGCCGGCCCGGTCGCCGCGATCGGCCCGGTCGGCGCGGTCGTGCGCGTCGGCTGCGCACCGGCGAGCGGCGATCGCCCGGGGCTGGTCGGCGCCTCGAACGTGATCGTGCGCGAGCGGGCGATCGGCGGCGCCTCGGCGGCCGGCGTCGGGACCGGCTCGGCGACCTGCGGGACCGGCACCTCCTGTGGATCGCGCGCGTCGCACGCGCCGGTCGCGACCAGCGCGTAGATCGCCGCCTGCATCGTGCGCGGCTCGAGCTCGCGCAGCCGGGCGTCGAGCTCGGCGAGGCTGGTCTCGGTGCGCAGCGCGTCGAGCAGCGGCTGCTCGCGATCGGTGAACCCGTAGCGCGCCGAATCGCACGCGCGCAGCACGAAGCGCGTGCCGAGCTGGCCGAGGTCCGCGGCGAGCCGCGCCTCGGACAGATGCATGCGCGCGCCCAGATAGATCGCCGCGCCCAGAGCGACCGCCGGCGGCGCCACCGGCAGCGTGATCGCCGCCTCGAACGAGAAGCTCCCGCGCTCGATCGCGAACGTGCGCGCGACCCGCTGGACCAGCAGCCGGCGGCGCAGCAGCTCGACCTGATCCGCCGAGAGCCGCGCCGACTCGGCGACCAGCTCGATCTCGCGCTCCGGCTCCGCGGCGATCCGCCGCGCGAGCGCCGCCACCTGCGTCGACGACACCAGGTGGCAGGTCATCGCGACCCGCGCCGCCGAATCGGCGATCAGCGGCGAGCTCGCCGCGACCACCGTGCCGCGCAGGAACGAGATCCGGTGCGGCTTGTCATCGGTGTGCACCACCAGCTCGCCGGTCAGCTGCCGGGCGGCGATGGAGCCGAGCGTCGCGCCCCACGGTCGATCGCTCACCACGCCGAACATCTCGGCCTATTGAGCCTGGATCTGCGGGGCGGTTCAAGCGTGGCCCGTTCGGTGGGCTAGCCCAACATTTCCGCCGCGCTTAGTTGCTCCCGAGCTCGCACGCCGGCTCGTTCGGTCGCGCGTTGCACTCCGCGATCGGCAGCGGATACCGGATGTTGCGGGTGTGGGTGCCGAGATCGAGCGGCAGATCCATCGTGCGATCGAACCGCCGCACGTCGATCCACCGGTGCCCCTCGAACATCAGCGAGTAGCGGCGCTCGTAGAGCAACGCATCGGTGAACTGCTGCGCGTTCGGCGCCCCACCGATCGCCGGGAGCCCGCCGGACGTCTGACGAACCAGGTTGAGCGCGATCAGCGCGTCGGCCGGCTCGTTGGTGAAGTACAGCGCCTCGGCGTGGAGCAGGATCAGCTCCTCGTTGCGAATGATCGGCACCGCCGCCGCCGGGCCGCCGTAGATCGTGAACACCAGGTCGGACGACAGCATGCCGCCCGAGCCCGGATCGGCGGTCTCGACGACCTTGCGGGTGAACCGCGCGTCGATCGCCGCGCCGTTGCGCATCGCATCGGCCTCGAGCGACGGGTGCGCGTAGATGTTCGGGTTGATCAGGCCGTTGACCTGGTCGCCCGAGGCGGTCGAGAACGAGTGGTACACGCCGTGCTCGAGCTTCGCGAGCGACGGGGCGGTCTCGTCGAGGAACGAGTCCTCGAGCGCCGCCAGCACCGCCGGGTAGTCCTTCTGGTACGCCGCGACGCGCGCGCGGATCGCGCGGTTGAACTGCGCGAACGCCGCCGGCGTGTCGAACCCGGCGTAGCCGTTGGACAGCGGGAACGCGAACGCGTCGCCGGCCGCCGCGAGGTCGGGCAGCGCGGCGTCGAGCAGCCGCGCGATCTCGGCGAGCATCTCCGGCTTGCCGACGATCGGCGCGAGCTCGGAGCCCAGCGGGCGGTCGGTGTCGATCACGCCGCCGTTGGTGTCGCGCGTCGAGACCACCTCGAGCAGATCGAGCGCCTCGATCGTCTTCGAGAGCCCCAGGATGCCGGCGCGCTCCTCGGCGGTGTAGTCCGGCACCTTGTCCACCACGCGCTGGATCGTGTTGGCGAGCCGGATGTTGGCGTACGGCAGCGCCCAGAAGTTGCCTCCGAACGGGCTGCCCTGGTTGAGCGGGCTGGTCAGCAGCTCGCGGATGTACCGCGGATCCGCGGTGTCGAAGTTGTAGGCCTCGCGGCCCAGGACGCCGAGCTGCAGCACGTAGCCGTTGTTCTGCGCGACGTTGCGGCGGTTGCCGATGAGCAGGCCGGTGGAGGCCGCGTTCACGGTCACCCGCGTCGGGTTGTCCTCGAGATCGCCGAGGCCCGGGTTGTTGAGATCGGGGACATCGAGATCGCAGCCGGCGATCAGGCAGACCGCGGCGGCCGCGAGCAGACGAGAGGGAGCGTCAGTGAGTCGCATCGGATCCTCCTTTCACAGCCCCGCCGACACCGAGAACCAGAAGCTCCGGCTCGGCGGATAGGGAGCGACGTCGTAGTTGCGGCCGATCGGCTGGCTACCGAAGTTCGACACCTCGGGATCGAGGCCGCTGTAGTTGGTGAGGGTGTACAGGTTGCGGCCGGACAGGCTGACCGAGAGCGACTTCACCGGCCCGAGCTCCTTGGCGACCTTCTCGGGGACCCGATAGGTCACCGAGAGCTCGCGCAGCTTCACGAACGTGGCGTCCTCGATGTACGGGCGCATGTCGCCCTCGTCGAGGCGCGCGAGCCGCTCGGCGGCGGCGGTCTCGTCGGGCGAGTTGCTCGCGCTGTCGTAGAGCAGCCGGGTCAGGTTGATGATCTGCGAGCCCTGCTGCCAGTCGATCAGCGCGCCGAACGTGAAGTCGCCGACCTGGACGGTGTTCGACCAGCCGACCCGGAAGTCCGGCTCGCCGTTGCCGACCACCGCCACCTCGCCGCCGCCGATCGTGCCGACGATCTGGGTCGCGCTCTTGCCCTCCTCGATGCGGAACGCGCCGAGGCCGGCGCCGAACCCGACCGTGGACAGGTCGAACGCCGGGATGTTGTCGGGCAGGTCGGTGATCAGCGACCGGTTGAGCGTCAGCGTCGCGCGCGTGGTCCAGTCGACCTTGCCGCGGACCGGCGCGACCTGGACCGCCGCCTCGATGCCGCGGTTGCGCATGCTGCCGCCGTTCAGGAACTCGGTGGTGAACCCGGTCGAGGTCGCCAGCGCGCGCTGGAGCAGCAGGTTCGAGATGCTGCGCTGGTAGAGCGTCAGCTCGGCGACCACCCGCTGGTCGCGCGACGCGACGTCGGCGCCCAGCTCGATCTCGCGCTGGCGCTCCGGCTCGATGTTCGCGTCGCCGAAGCTCGGGCCGATCGTGAGGCCCGGGTTGCCATCGATGCTGTTGGCGGCGGTGAGCGCGGTGAATTTCTGGCCGTAGTTCGGCCGGTTGCCGGCCTCGCCGTACGCGGCGCGCAGCCGCAGGTTCTCGATCGGCCGCTTGGCCGCGTTGCCGGCCGGCCCGCCCTGCTCCGGCGCGATCAGCGCGTACACCGCCGCCAGCTTGGGATACAGGAAGAACTTGCCGGTGTTGCCGTTGAGGCTCGACCGCTCGCCGAGCAGGCCGCCGAGCAGCGACAGCCGGTTGTCGAGCAGCGCGAGCTCGTCCTGGACGTAGAGGCCGGCGTCCTTGGTGCGCAGCCGGTTCTGCACCGTGTTGATCGAGGTCGCCGAGTCGACGCTCGGCTGGCCGGCGATCAGGTTCTGCGCGATCACGTAGACCGAGTTGAGGTCGACGTTCTCGAACGTGAGGCCGCCCGAGAGCGCGTTGCGGAACTTGCCGCTCTTGGGCTCGTGGGTCCACGTCGCGCCCGCGCCGACGTTCCAGTTGAGGTTGCGGGTCGTCGCGTCGATGGCGGTGCCGGCGAGCCCGTCGAGCCGCGGCTCGTAGATCAGCTCGTTCGGCGACAGCAGGTTGTTCTTCTGATCGAAGCTATCGACGCCGAAGTTGCCGAGCAGCTTCACGTCGTTCGCCGCGTCCTTGTACAGGTCGAGCGCCGCGGTGCTGCCGCCGATCAGGCGCCACACGTCCTCGCGGTTCTCGAGCAGCGAGACGCTCTGCAGCAGGTTCGTGCCGCTGCCCACCGCCGGGTTCGCCGGGTAGATCCCGTTGCGCGGGTTGAAGTTGACGAAGTTCGGCGTGCCCGAGAGCACCACGTAGTACGAGGTGCCGGAGTTGTCGTTGTTGGTGAGGCCGCGATCCGAGGTCGAGTGCAGCAGGTTCGCGGTGAGCCCGAGCCGCAGCCGATCGCCGAGCTTGTAGCCGAGCGAGAGCCGCCCGCTCTGCTTCTCGTAGAACGTGCCGATCACGATGCCCGGATCGTCGCGCACCAGCATCGAGCCGTAGTAGTTCGCCTTGTCGGTGCCGCCGGACGCGCTCGCCAGGGTCTCCCACGAGATCGGCGTGCGCGTGATCTCGTCCTCGTGGTCGAACGTGCGGCCGCCCGCGTCCTGGTAGGCCTGGACCATCGACGGCGAGTTGTCGAACGCCTCCTGCACCTCCTGGAGCGACTCGAACCGGCGCGAGCCGAGCTTGTTCGAGCGCTGCGACACGCCGACGCGCTGGGTCACCTCGACGCGGTTCTCGCCGTTGCGCCCGCGCTTGGTCGTGATGATCACGACGCCGTTCGACGCCTTGGAGCCGTACAGCGCGGCCGCCGAGGCACCCTTGAGCACCTCGATCTGCTCGATGTCGTTCGGGTTGAGATCGGCGATCCGGTTGACCGGGTTGTCCTGGTTCGACGCGCTGCCGCCGGCCGCTGCGCCGGTGATCGCGTTGGAGCCCGAGGGCACCGCCACGTTCGAGACCACCACGCCGTCGATCACGTAGAGCGGCGACGACTGGCCGTTGATCGTCGAGATGCCGCGCAGCCGCAGCTGGGCGCCGCCGCCCGGTGCGCCGGAGTTGAACTGGAGGTTCGCGCCGGCCAGCTTGCCCTGGAGCGCCGAGTCGACCGTTGCCGCGGTGACCCGGTTGAGCTCCTTGTCATCGACCACCGAGGCGCCGCTCGCCAGGCTGGACTTCGTGATCACCGGCGCGCGGCCCTCGATCACGATCTGCTCGCCCTGGACCAGCGCGAGCGGGACCGAGATCGTGGTCTGGCCGGCCGCCACCTCGAGCACCCGCGACTCGCGCTCCGGCGCGGAGACGTCGAGCGCCAGCGGCCCCTCGGGCACGTTGTCGACCACGAACGCGCCGTCGCCGTCGCTGAACAGCACCTCGCCCGTCGCCTTGACCGTGATCTCGGCGGCCACCACCGGCTCGCCGCTCACAGGGTCGAGCACCTTGCCGGTCACCCGGCGGGTCGCAGGCGGCGGCGGCGCGCCGGCGCCCATCGCGATCACCACGGTCGCCTTGGTGGCCGGCACCGCGAGCTGCGCCGCCGGCTGCCCGGTGGCCTCGATGTCGAGCACCACGTCGGTGACTGCGACGCCCGGGATCGAGAACGTGCCGTCCTCCGCGGTCACCGCGGACAGCTCGGTGCCACGCACCCGCACCGTCGCGTTCGGCACCGGCGCGCGCTGGCCATCGGTGACCACGCCCGCGATCGCGCGGGTCTCCGGCGGTGGTGGCGGCGTTGGTCGCAGCAGCACCAGCTGGAGCTGCAGCGGCGATCGCGCGCCGAGCACCGTCGCCTGGCGGGTGGTGAACCCCTCGGCGGTGATGTCGAGCGTCAGGTTGGCCGCCGCGACGGTCAGCTTGAAGCTGCCGTCGGCGCCCGTCGTGGTCGCCGGTCCGCCGCCGGTCACGGCGATGGTGGCGTTCGCGATCGGTCGCGACTCGGCGTCGACGATCGTGCCGGAGATCTCGCGATTCCCCGGTGTCTGGGCCAGCGCGTCGGCCGGCAGGATGAACCACAGCGCGACCAATGAGACGATCGCCCAGCGCAACGGGCGAAGGCCATAACCTGAAACCATCGCGTCCTCCCTCGGTGGATGCGTTGGCCATCTAGCGCCCGCGCGAATTAGACATCAACCAGCAACTCCCGATCATGTGCTGTCAGGGCGATCTGACCGTGCGCGCACGCCACAGCGCATGAAACGTACAGAGTCGCAGATGCCCGATGTATCGAATGAGATATGCATTGCATCGGCGGGCCGGCATGCGGCGGGCATCACGCCGGCCGTGGGCGGTGAACCGGCACCGGTGCCATGCGACAGCCCTGCGGCTCTCGGATCGCGACGAGCCGTCGCGTTTCGTCGATGTGAGATCGAGCACGCCTGCGACGGGTGCGTTCCCGAAAATTTCCTGCCCCTCTCGGGCCGCGGCCGATGTAAGGCCCACCGCACGGGTGCTCGCGCGAGTAGCGCAACACCGTCGAGGAAACCGCAGCTCCGAAATCGCCTGATTCGATATCTGGCTCCTGTGTGGGATATGACCGACAGTTACAGTCACCCCCAGGGAGGGATAGAGGTGCGGCGATGCAACGCACCAGATCCTGGATCCTCGCGGGTGCCTCGGCGCTCGCCGTGGTGACCGCGTCGCGAGCCGGCGATGCGGCCACCGCGACCACCACGTTCACGCCGATCGCCGATACCCACGTCGCGAGCGACACACCCACTCGCAACTTCGGGACCTCGACGCGCCCGGCGGTCGATGGCTCGCCGCGCACCGAGGCGCTGTTCCGGTTTCGCGTCGCCGGGCTGTCCGGCACCGTGACCCGCGCGCGGCTGCGGCTGTTCGTCAACAACCCGAGCGATGACGGCCCGGCGATCTACCGCGCGACCGGCGCGTGGACCGAGTCCGGCGCGACCTGGAACAACCGGCCCTCCGCCACCGGCCCCGCGCTCGGCGATCTCGGCGCGATCCCGACCAACGTCTGGGTCGAGTACGACCTCACCTCGACGGTGCGCGCGAACGGCACGTACGACTTCGTCCTGGTCTCGTCGTCGTCGGACGGCGCCACGTTCCACTCGCGCGAGGGCAGCAAGCCGCCGCAGCTGGTGATCACCACGTCCACCGACGATCCGGGTCCTGGTCCCGGTCCTGGTCCGGATCCCGGCCCCGGCCCTGATCCTGGCCCGGGTCC
>JBQCJR010000542.1:0-3238 GCA_051952595.1 Kofleriaceae bacterium | reverse complement strand
GGGAGGCCGGTCAGCCCTCGGACGGCGAGGTCGCGGATCCGGAGCCGGCCGCCGGTCGCGGTCGCCGATAGCTGGAGCTCGCCGTCGAGCGTGCCGGCGGTGAGCGGCGCGACCCCGACCGTGCGGGCGAGCCGGCAGAGATCCACGTGGTGGAGCGCGAGCCGGCCGGTGCGGATCGCGCTGCGGCCGAGCCGCTGCCACGCGTCGAGATCGGCGAGATCGTCCGGCGGGTCGATGTCGAGCGCGAGCTCGGCGCGGCCGACGCCGAGGCCGGTCGCGTCGGCGGTCACCACCAGCTGCTCGGGGCTGGCGTCGATCCGGGCGTGCGCCTCGACCAGGCGGAGCTCCGGCACCACCTCCAGCTGCTCGAGGTCGAGCGCGACCGAGCCGGCGAACCGGCCGCGGGTGCGGGTGATGTCGAGGGAGGCGTCGAGCGTGCCGCCGCGCTCGAGCGCGAGGTTGGTCAGCGCGAACGACTCGAGCCGGAGCCGCAGCGCGAGATCGCCGCGCCCCCGGCCGGCGCGCTGGAAGCTGCCGTCGAGCGCGAGCGCGCCGCGATCGCCGGTGACCCGGCTGGTCAGCCCGCGCAGCTCGATCCGCCGCGGCCCGATCGCGAGCCAGCCGCCGGAGCCGACCCAGTCCTGGCCGCCGCCGGCGCGCACGTGGTGGCGCTGGAGCTCGACGGTCGTGGTCTCGCCGATCGAGACCATTGCGTCGACCTCGACCCTCCCCGGATCCTGCGGGGGCCGGCTGCGCAGCGCGACCGCGATCCGGCCGTCCTCGCGGCTGGCGGCGGTGAGCTCGAGGGAGCGCAGGGCGAACGCGCCGCGCGCGATGCCTCGGGCGTGCAGCTCGGCGCGGCCGCGCGGGTGGCGAGGCAGGCGGCTGGCGTCGATCGCGAGCCGCACCGACTCGACCGAGACGCCGGCCGCGCGCAACCGCGACCCGGCGAGCGTGCCGGTCACCGCGAGGTCGGGGGTCGGCGCGAGCGTGCCGTGCGCGTGGAGCCGGGCGTCGAGCGAGCCGCGCAAGGGCGCCGCGCCGCCGGTCGTGCGCACGGGATCCGACGTGCGGGCGAGCAGCGTCGCGCGATCGAGCACGATGCGGTCGCCGGTGGCGCGCAGCTCGGCGACCAGCGAGGCGACGAGCCCGCCCTGCCCCGCGATCCCGGCGACCGCCGAGCCGCGCTCGCCGTCGCTCGACACCACGAGCGCGACGCTGGTCTCGGGGACGCCCGCGAGCTCGCCGCGCAGGTGCACCATCGCGTCGAAGATCGGCAGGCGGCGGCCGATCGGCGCGCGCGCCTCGAACACCACGACCGCCGCGGCGCTGCCTTCGAGCGCGCCGCCGGTCCACGGCGCCGGGTCGACCAGGCCGCTGGCCACGACGCCGCGGGCGCGCAGCGTGGCGAGATCGGCGGAGATCAGCCCGCGCAGCGGCGTGGCCCCGAGCCGGCCGATCACCTGGAGCTGGTTCCACGACCCGCCGGCCGGCGCGGCCTCGACCACGAGCGAGACATCGTCGGGCAGCGCCAGCGAGGGGACCAGCGCGGCGACCGCGTGGCGCGGCGCCGAGACGACCAGCGCGCCGGCGAGCCGCGGCGGCGAGGCGAGGAACTTCGCGAACCCGGCGAGCGGCCCGGGCGGCACCACCAGGTCGAGCGCGACCGCCGAGGCGGTGACCCCGCCGATCCGCGCGGTGGCGTACGGCAGGCGCAGCTGGCCCCGATCGCCGTCGTAGCGCGCGAGGGCCTCGAGCGCGATCGGCGCGCCGCGCTCGCGCCACGAGCCGCGCGCGATCGCGTCGAGCTCGAGCGGGCCAGACGCCGGGAACCGCGCGGCGCCGAACAGCTCGATCCCATCGAGGTTCATCGGCGCGCCGCCGATCTCGACCGCCACGTGCGCGCGGCGCAGCTCGAGCTGATCGATCACCGCGCCCCACCCGGAGCTCGGGCCCGGGCGGGTGAGCTTCTCGATCCACAGCTCGCCGCGCGCGTCGCGGCGCAGGTCGACCTCGATGTCCTCGGCGCGCACGTGGCGGAGGTGGGCGCGCTTGTGGAGCAGCGGCAGCAGCGCGAGGCGCACGGTCGCGGTGCGGACCGAGATCGCCGGCCGGCCCTCGGGGTCGTTGATCACCACGTCGCGCAGCACCAGCTCGCCGAACGGGCTGCCCTCGATCCTGCCGACGCGCCCGCCGCCGACGAAGGTCTGGTTCAGCTGCGCCTCGACCTGCTCGCGCACCAGCTCGCGGCCCCAGTCGGTGTGCACCGCGACCACCAGCGCGGCGATCGCGATCACCGCGGCCATCGCGAGGCCGAGCAGGATCCGCCGCACCCATCGCCACGGGCGGCGCCGGCGCTCCGCTCGCGGCGCACGCGCCATCAGAACGCCTCGCCGAGGCTGAAGTGGAACGCGAGCTTCTCGTCGGGCCACAGATCGGTCGGCCCGGTGCGGTTGATCCGGTAGCCGAGATCCACGCGCACCGGCCCGACGATGGTGTGGAACCGCAGGCCGAGCCCGACCGCCCAGTACAGGTTCAGCAGGTCGAGCTGCTCGATCCCGTTGGTGACGTCGCCGCCATCGAGGAACGCGACCGCGCCGATCGGAATCTCGCGCCAGGTGGCGATCGGGATCCGCGCCTCGAGGCTGGTCTCGACCATCGCGGTGCCGCCGTACGGCACGGTGCGCTCGTCGTCGCCGACCAGCCCGGTGACCGAGGGCGACAGCTTGCGCTCGCCGAACCCGCGGTGGTTCGACGCGCCGCCCGAGAAGAACCGCTCGGTGACCGGCGCGTCGCCGAAGAACACGCCGGTGCGCGCGCGCGCGGCGAGCACCACGCGGCCGAGCGGCACGTAGCCGCGCAGCTCGGGGATCAGCTGGAGGTAGTCGAACGCGCCGCCGGCGGCCACGGTGCCCTCGACGACGCGCAGCTCGCCGTACACGCCGATCCGCGGCTCGATCGGGTTGTCGCGCAGATCGGCGGTGATCGCCTGGGAGAACGCGCCGACGCGCTGCGCCTCGTCGAGCCCGAGCGTGGCGCGCAGCTCCGGACCGAGCACCGGCGAGATGTCGCGGAAGCTGAGGTACTCGAGGCTCCAGCCGAGCCGGAGCTGGATGCGCTGCCGGTGATCGATCGGCGTGCCGAAGCCGATCCGCGCGCGTGGCCCGTAGCTGGTGTACGCCTCGACGGCCAGGTAGTTGTAGGCGGCCGAGAGCTCGCCGCTGGAGTACGTCCACAG
>JBQCJR010000541.1:0-7257 GCA_051952595.1 Kofleriaceae bacterium | reverse complement strand
CGCGTCGTGGCGTGGGCGATCGTGGCGCTCGCCGTCGTCATCGGCTGGCCCAACCTCGCGGTTGGCGATCCGCAGGGCCTCGGGTTCCGGCTGCGGATCGCGGCGTTCGTGCCGATGGCGCTGGCCGGGGCGATCGCGGCGGGCCGGCTCGCCGCGCCGGTGCTCGCGATGTTCGGGGCGGTGCTCCACGCGCGCACCCGCCTGGATCGCCACGCCCAGCTCGCGCTGGCCGGGCTCGCCGCGCTGCTGGCGCTGCGCACGCCGGGCGCGCGCGACGAGGGCTGGATCGCGACCCACCCGGCGCTGGTCACCAGCGTGCTGGCGGCCCGCGATCAGATCCCACCGGGGGATACGGTGGTCGTCCCGGAGCGCCACATCGCGTTCATGACCGCCTGGTACACGCGGGCGACCGTCCGGCTACGCCCCGAGCAGGTGCCCGCGGAGCGGCGCTGGCGGCTGCTGCCACTGGCGCTGATCGGCGCCGGGTCGCCGCTCGATGATGCCCTGCTCCCGGCGCGCGCCCGGCCACACCCGCCGATCGGCCTGCACCCGCGCCATCCGAACGGCCTCGTACTGGTGCCCGAGCAGACCTGGGGCTGGGTGCTCGACCAGCTGCCGCCCGCGCTGCGCGAGCATTGGTCGCGCTGGCCGACGATCTGAGCCCGAGGTCCCGAGCCCGAAGTCCCGAGGTCAGTCCTCGACGACGCGCGCGCCGGGGAGCGACTCGGACGGGTGGTCTTCCCTGCCGAGCATCTTGCGGATCATCGGAGCGACCGCGAACAGCGCGGCGCCCATGGCGAGCGAGGCGACGATGAGGAAGATGAACAGGAAGTTGTAGCCGCGGCTCTCGGAGATCGCGGTGGCGCGGCCGGCCAGGTAGATGCCGATCGAGGTGCCGAGGAACCAGGTGCCCATCACCATGCCGGCGAGGCGCTTGGGCGCGAGCTTGGACATGCTCGACAGGCCGACCGGCGAGATGCACAGCTCGGCCATCGTGTAGAAGAAGTAGAGGCCGATCAGGTAGCCGGCGCTGACCCGGTTGGTCTCGGTGGCGCCGGCCGCCGGCAGCATGATCACGAACGACAGCGCGAGGATCACCATGCCGATGCCGAACTTGTTGACCGAGGTCGGCTCCTTGCCGGCCTTGGCGAGCCGCATCCAGATCCAGGCGAACACCGCGGCGAGCCCGACGATGAAGATGCCGTTGACCGCCTGGTAGTAGCTGGCCTGGAGCTCGAACCCGAGGAACTTGCGCTCGACCAGCTTCTCGGCGAACAGGTTGAGGGTCGTCGGCGACTGCTCGAAGATCCCGAAGAAGCCGATCGCGCCGAGGAACAGCGGGATCATCGCGATGACCCGGCGCTTCTCGCCGCTGTCGCGGGCCGAGACGTAGAGGCCGTAGAACAAGATCACCGAGCCGATCGCCAGCCCGATGCCCATCGCGTTGGTGATCGTCGCCTGAGAGGGCGAGGTGAGCACGACGAGGACCGCGAGCGCGGCGAACGCCAGGCCGATCGCGACGAGGATGGTGCGGTCGCGGGCGGCGCGCTTGGGGTCGCTCGGGATCGTGGGGTGGAGTCCGGCCTCGCCGAGCGCCTTGTGGCCGATCACGAACTGGATGACCCCGCCGACCATGCCGACCGCCGACGCAGCGAACGCGAACCGCCAGCACAGGTTCGGATCGAGGCCCTGGTCGAGCAGGAACGCGCGGAACCGCGGGTCCTGGGCCAGGAAGCCACAGGCGATCGGCGCCAGCGTGGCGCCGATGTTGATCCCCATGTAGTAGATCGTGTAGCCGGAGTCGCGGCGGACATCGCCGGGCGCGTAGAGCTGGCCGACGATCGTCGAGACGTTGGGCTTGAGCAGGCCGGTGCCGAACGCGATCAGGACCAGGGCGGGATAGAACAGCGCGCTGGTCTCGGGGATCGCGAGCAGCGCGTTACCAGCGGCGATCCCGATGCCGCCGAGCACGACCGCCTTGCGCTGGCCGATGAAGCGATCCGCGATCCAGCCGCCGGGGAGCGACAGCAGATACACCGAGGCGCCGAACGCGCCGACCACGGCGCCGGCGCTCGACTCGAGCACGCCCATGCCGCCGCTCTCCGACGGCGCGATCATGAAGAAGATGAGGAACGCGCGCATCCCGTAGTACGAGAAGCGCTCCCACATCTCGGTAAAGAAGAGGGTCTTGAGGCCTACGGGGTGGCCGAAGAACGCGCGATCTCGGTCGCTGGACATGCGCGCCGGACACTAGCCCGAACTTCGGCGAGGTGGGAGCGGGTTCTGGGGCTGGGACGCATTTGGCGTCGCACCCCCGAGGCGCCGTGGCCTCTCCGGTCAGAAAGGCGCGCTTGCAAACGCGAGACAAATGGGAAAGATCCGCAGCCATGATGCTCTTTCCTCGGGTCTGGGCGGCCGCACTCGCCGGACTTCTCCTGTCATCGTGCGGAGAGACCACACCGCGGTTCAAGTTCACGCACTCCGAGTGGCGCGGCAAGCTCAAGAACGGGATGCGCTTCGTGATCATGCCGGACTCGACGACCCAGCTCGTCGAGGTCGACGTGCGCTACGAGGTGGGCTCCAAGGAGGACCCGCCGGGCAAGGCCGGCCTCGCCCACGTCGTCGAGCACATGATGTTCCAGCTCCGGCCGGACGGCGCCCAGTCGCCCGCGCTGATGCAGAGCATCGGCGACATCACGACGTTCTTCAACGCGTACACGAACTGGGACACCACCCACTACATGAACGCGGCCCGCGTCGAATCGCTCGACGTCCTGCTCAAGATCGAAGCGATGCGGATGGAGTACGGCTGCCAGACGATCTCCAACGAGGAGTTCCTTCGCGAGCGCGAGGTGGTGCGCAACGAGATCCGCCAGCGCGGCGGCACCGCCGAGGGCCAGATCCCGCAGCTCGTGATGTCGTCGATCTATCCGAAGGGTCACGCCTACGAGCGGATGATCGGCGGCGATGACATGCAGCTGACCACGATCACGCTCGACGACGCCTGCAAGTTCATCCGCGACTACTACACGCCGGAGCGCGCGACCGTGATCGTCGCGGGCGGCGTGAAGGTCGACGAGGCGAAGGACGGCATCATCAAGTGGTTCAACGACCGCAAGCCGCGGCCGAGCGCGCCGCTGGTCAACGTCGAGCCGGTGAAGGTCCAGCGCGACCGCAAGCAGTTCGATCTCGACGTCGAGCGGCCGAGCGTGCACATCGCGTGGGCGCTGCCGGCGTCCAACACGCCCGAGGGCGAGGTGGCCTCGTTCGGCATCGGCAGCGCGTGGAGCCGGATCGCGCGCAAGGGCCAGGAGTACGACTTCGCGTACTCGGTGGACGGCGGGATCCTGGGCGGCCGCCTCGCGCCGGTGTTCGTGATCTCGATCGAGCTGAAGGGCATGGACAAGCTCGAGGAGGCGCTCGAGTTTGCGAACAACGCCGCGCGCCAGGCCTACCGCGGGTTCGATGAGGGCACGTGGGAGCAGATGGAGGAGTGGAAGAACCAGCGCAAGGCGGGCTTCATCGAGGGCCTCGAGCAGCTCGGCGCGCGCACCAACCAGATCGGCGAGATGGTCCAGTTCTCGAAGGACTTCGACTTCGACAGCAAGGGCGAGTACCTGTTCCACGAGCTCGACAAGATCGAGAAGTTCGATGCGGCCAAGGTCGGCGCGGTGGTCAAGAAGTACATCGACCCGGACAAGGCGCGGATCGTCGTCATCAAGCCGAACAAGGAAGGCCTCAAGGGCGACAAGCGCGCGAAGACCAAGTTCGAGGTCAAGTCGCACGATCAGAAGGAGATCCCGGACGTCGATCCGAACGAGGCGCGCCGCCCGTTCAAGGTCGCGGCCGAGCTGAAAGGCCTGCAGGGCGCCAAGCGGTTCACGATGGGCAACGGCATGAACGCCGTACTGCTGCCGATCCAGTCGATGCCGCTGGTCTCGGCGCGCCTGGTGTTCAACAACGTCGGCGACGCGCTGCTGCCGGACAACCCGTTGCTGCCGGACGCCGCGGCGCGGTTCCTCAGCCTGCCGATCGACGCCGATGCGTTCGTGCGGACCGGCATCGGGATCGACTGCGGCACCACGCAGGACGCGACGGTGTGCAGCACGAGCGGCGTGAACATCTACGTCGACATCATGCTGAAGGGCCTCGAGCGGATGATCCGCGCCGGCACCTACAACCAGGAGAGCATCGAGCGCTGGCAGAAGAACGCGCGTGGCTCGCTGGCGACCAAGGCGGCGCAGCAGCGCCTCGAGTTCGAGCGCCAGACGCTGGCCGCGTTCTACGGCCCGGAGCACCCGTACACCAAGACCGGCGTGATGGCGCCGGACGGGATCGGTAAGCTCGGCAAGGACGCGCTCGAGAGCTTCCGCCGCGCGCACTACAACGCGGGCAACGCCACGGTGATCGTCGTCGGCGACTTCGAGGTCGACAAGGTGGAGCGGATGGTCCGCGACACGTTCGGCGACTGGAGCAAGGGCAGCGTCGACAAGCCGGTCGATCCGAAGGCCGGCAAGCGGACCGGCGCGTCGTACATCGGCGTGATCGGCAAGGAGGAGCCGCAGCTCGACGTGGTGATCGGCTACCCGGCGCCGGCCGGCGTCGACGGCCAGGAGGGCGCGCGCCAGATCCTCTCCGAGATGATGAACACCCGGGTCGCCGACGTGCGGTTCAAGCTGGGCTCGACGTACGGCGTGTATGCGGGCCGCAGCGCGCGCAAGGGCCCGACGGCGTACCAGATCCGCGGCACGGTCGACGCCGAGCGCGCGGGCGAGTCGATCAAGGCGATGCGCGAGGGCCTCGACAAGCTGCGCAATGGCGACACGTTCGACGTCGACTTCGTGCGCGCGCGCCGCAAGATCATCTCGCGGCTGCTCGGCGAGTCGACGGTGACCTCGGAGCTCGCGGGCCGGCTCGGGTTCATTGCCCAGCACGGGCTCGACCCGAACTACTACAACACGATGCTCCAGCTGGTCGCGGCGGCATCGCCGGCCCAGGTCCGCGCGCTGCTCAAGCACGAGCTCGACCCGGCCAACGAGGTGATCGTCGTGCTCGGCGACCGCGATCACCTCAACAAGGCGTTCGCGGACGCGGGGCTCAAGGACGTCAAGCTGGTCGAGCCGGAGTACAAGTAGCGCTCCGCTCCGGACGCGGAGCACGGGCCGCCTGCGCGACCGCGCGGTACCATGCCCGCATGTTCCGCGTCCGCGCCGCGACCACCGACGACCGCCCCGAGATCCAGGCGCTGATCGGGGAGATGATCCCCGGCTGCGATGTCGCGGCGCGGTGGCGCTGGCTGTACGAGACCAATCCGGGCGGGCCGGCGCTGACCTGGCTCGCGGAGGCGCCGAGCGGCGAGGTCGCCGGGTGCACCTCGTTCTTCCCGTTCCGGCTGTGGCTCGACGGCGCGCCGGTGCATGCGGCCCTCGGCGGCGACGGCTACGTCCGGCCGGCGTTCCGGAGGCGCGGGCTGGGCGCGCTGCTGCACGACGCGTCGCGGCTCGCGATGCACGAGCACCGGATCGGCTGCATGTACGGCGCTCCCGGCGCGATGAATTTGACGCCGCTCAAGCACGGCGGATCGCGCGAGCTCGGCCACGTGTCGCGGTGGGCGCGTCCGCTGCGCGGCGCCGCGATGGGCCTGCGCGCGCCGCTGCTCGATCGGACGCTCGGCCGGCTGATCCAGCCGCGGCGGCCGTCGCACCTCGAGCCGATGTCTCCGCAGGACCACCGGATCGACGAGCTCTGGATGGCGGCGCGGGACGAGCTGCGGCTGTCCGCGGTGCGCGACACCGCGTTCTACACCTGGCGGTTCCACGACGTGCCGGGGCGGATGGCGCCGCCGTACGTGGTGATGGCGCGCGGGCGCCCGATCGGCGCGTGCGCGCTCGAGCCGCTGTTCGATGGCCGGGTGCTGCGGATCGTGGACGTGTTCGCGGTGCCGGGCGCGTTCCACGCGGCGCTGCGCGCGATCGCGAGGTACGCCGCCGAGCACACCCGCGCCGAGGTGCTCGATATCAAGATGATGAGCCGCGACGGCCGCAAGCGGCAGCTGTGGCGCGCCGGGTTCGCCGAGCGCGAGAGCAAGCCGTTCCTGTGCATGATCCCGCGCGACGGCGATCGCCGGTTCCTCGATGCGGATCGCTGGTACTACACCGGCGCGGACTCGGATCTCGAGACGGTGACGTAGGCCACGCACGACCGATCGGAGCCGAGATCATTCGAGGCGGGACCGGCCATGATGGGGCATGCGCAGAACCGTGCTCGTGGGACTGGTGATCGCGGCGGCCTCGCGAGCAGCGCTCGCCGGTCCACCGGTCGCCGAGGTCTCGCCGGGCGCGCTGAGCTTTCCCGCGGTGCACGCCGAGCACGGCAGCGCGACGCTCACGCTCGAGATCACGAACGCCGCCGCCGAGGGCGATGACGAGCTGGTCTATGCGATCGCGCCCCACGCGATCGGCGATCCGGTCGCGTTCACGGTGACCACGAACGGCTGCCCGCTGTTCGCCAGCTGCGCCTCGTTGCCGGGCTGGACCGACACGTACACGATCGCGTTCCACCCCCAGAACAACGCGGTCCACGACCAGCCACTCGTGATCTCGACCAACGATCCGGCGCACCCGACGATCGAGGTGCCGCTGGTCGCGCGGGGCGACTATCCGCGGCTCGTGATCGACGAGATCGGCGGCGAGATCCCGATCGGCCAGGTCTGGACGCTCCCGGCGACTCCGGTCGGCGAGACCACCACGGCGACGCTCACCGGCCGCAACGCGAGCCTGGTCGAGCTGCACCTGTGGTCGACCTACACGCCCGGGCCGGACGTCGAGATCGTCGCCGGCCCGACCGGCGAGCGCTGGCTCGCGCCCGGCGAGGTGGTGACCTGGACGCTCGCGTGCACGCCGCCCTCGATCGAAGGCGCGTTCCAGGATCTCACGTTCGACACCAACGGGAACGTGAATCCGTCGTCGCTGTACGTGTCGTGCCCCGGGATCGGGGCCGCGCTGCGCGCCGCGCCAACCGTGGAGTTCGGCGTGGTGCCGGTGGACCAAGATGAATATCGCCGGGTGCGGGTGGTCAACGCCGGCAACCAGGCGACCACGCTCGACGAGATCCGGTCGGCAGATCCGCGGTTCGCCGCGGTCGGGGTGTCGCTGCCCACCACGCTCGAGCCCGGCGGCGTGCTCGAATTCGATCTCCGGTTCACGCCGACCGAGAGCGGGCCGCGGTCCACCACGGTCACGCTGCGCGCCGGCTCCG
>JBQCJR010000540.1:0-9884 GCA_051952595.1 Kofleriaceae bacterium | reverse complement strand
TGGTGTACCCGAGCCGCAAGCAGGTGCCGCCGCGGCTGCAGGCGTTCGCGGCGTGGCTCGCCGAGCTGTTCGAGCGCCACGGGATGCTCGAGCCCGACGCCGCTTCCGTGCGGCCGCCGCGGCGACGACGACGACAACGGCGACGAAGCCGCCCGGCGCGCTGATCTGCGTAGCGAGGTCGATGGCCCCGGAGGAGGTTCCAGCTCGAGCTCACCGCAGCGCGAGGCGGCGACAGGCAGCCTCCGAGTCTCCCGACTGATCCGGCGGCAGCTTGGCGAGCGAAGGCTCCGTCTGCTTCAGCGACTCGACCGGTTTCTCCTCCGCAGAGTCGGCCGTGACCACGAACACGCGCGTGGAGCGCGAGCAGGCGTACTGGGGGCGACACTCGGGCGAGTTGTCCCATTCCCCAGTGCATGGATAGGTGATGCCGGTGTCCACTTGGGTGACGGCGAGCAAGACGGTGCCCGGCTCCCTTCCCTTGAGCCACGAGATCGCCGCGCGCTCGTCGTCGGTGTGTCCCGTCACGACCGCGCGCGTCTTGAGCGGGATCGGGTCGCCGATCCAGGCTCCGCTCCCCGCGTGGAAGATGGCCACCTTCTTTCCCCTCGCTTCTGTCCAGCACCGACTGTCATGGTCGTAGTGGACTTCGAACACCGGGACGGTGGCGGCGATCCGAGGGAAAACCACCTTGCGCCGCGTGGAGGTGAAGAATTCGACCTGGAAGCCCGAGTACTCGGGCTCCCAATACTCGCCCGCGAGCCGGATGCGTTCCTGACCGGGGCCATCGCTGCTCGCATACATCACCCACGTGCTCGGTTGCGCGTCGGGGTCGCACGACGAGACGTCCGGTTGGAAATCCTTGGGCGTGAGCTGCAAGAACGCCATCACCGGGAACGCCCTGCGCACCTCGAGCACCTCCACGCGGGCCTCGTCGGGTAGTACGTCTCCGTCGCCTGGTGAGAACCCCGGCACGAGCTTCGCCAGCTCGTCCTTGATCTTCACCATGCCTTTCCTGGATTGCAGTGCGCGCACCACGTGCTCGAGCGTCGGCGCGAGCGACGAGGCTGTCGTCCACGAAGGACCGCTGTTCGTCGTCGTGGAGGTCGGCAGGTCCGCCGGGGGTGGGCTCGCATCGGGTGGGCTCGCATCGGGCGGGCTCACCGCAGGTGGACTCGCGATCGTCTCGGTTCGCGGTGATGGCGATTTCGCGCCGTCGACCGATGCCCGCTCCTTGCAAGCCGAGACCGCACACCAAAGAAGCACGAATGCTCCAGCTCTCCGCACCGCGATCTCGGGTCCGCGCACGGGCGCACTACACCACAACCTCGTGACCAGGAGGACCGATCAGCCAGAGGTGTACAGCCGGGTGTGATCGATTTCGCGCGCTGATTGTTCGGGATTCCCGATCAGTTTGTCAGGCCGCCGCGGCGTTCCGGAGGGGTTGTCCGGACGCTAGGTGTCGATACGCGCAGCTCGACGCGCACGGAAGGAGCGGATCTCATGACCCATCGTTCACTGCACGGCAAGGTCGCACTGATCGGAGGCGGCGCGAAGAACCTCGGCGGGCTGCTGTCCCGCACGTTCGCCGCCGACGGCGCCAAGGTCGCCGTCCACTACCACGGGGACGCCGCGCGTGGCGCCGCGGACGACACCGTCGCGGCGATCGCGCGCGCCGGCGGCGAGGCGTTCGCGATCCAGGGCGACTTCACGCGCGCGGCCGAGGTCGCGCGGGTGTTCTCGGAGGCCAAGCAGCGGTTCGGCGCGATCGACATCGCGGTGAACACCGTGGGCAAGGTGCTCCGCAAGCCGATCATCGAGACCACCGAGGCGGAGTACGACGAGATGGCCGCCGTCAACGCCAAGGCGGCGTTCTTCTTCCTCAAGGAAGCGGGGCGCACGCTGAACGACGGCGGCAAGATCGTCACGATCGTGACCTCGCTGCTCGCTGCGTTCACCGATGGCTACGCGACCTACGCGGGCGGCAAGGCGCCAGTCGAGCACTTCACGCGCGCCGCGGCCAAGGAGCTCGCGGCGCGCCGGATCTCGGTGACCGCGCTCGGCCCCGGCCCGATGGACACGCCGTTCTTCTACGGTCAGGAGACCCCGGAGCGCGTCGCGTACCACAAGTCGCAAACGCTCGCCGGTCAGCTCACCCAGATCGAGGACATCGTCCCGATCGTGAAGCACCTGGTCACCGACGGGTGGTGGATCACCGGGCAGACGATCTTCGCGAACGGCGGCTACACCACGCGCTAGCTGCCCGGGATCAGCTCGACGGTGCCGTCGCCGATCTTCTTGCCGCGCAGCAGCCGGTAGTCCGAGCCCCACTGCTCGACCAGCAGCGTGTCGTCGCCGGGAGCGCTGTACAGCCACCACCGGCAGCGCTCGACGTGGCCCTCCGGACGATCCTTCTTGAGCGCGCCGAGGCCGCCGACGTCGCCGAACAGCTGGCAGGTCGCCGCGCCGCGCTTGTCGAGCGCGTAGCGCACCTCGCCGATCACGAGCGCCTCGGGTGGATAGCCGGCGATCGGCGTGGCCTCGTCCTGGGTGAGCAGCCGCAGCGACGACGCCGCCGCGCGCTCGAGCCCGACGAGCAGCCACTTCACGTCGCTCCCGTCGACCACGCGGCCGCCGGTCCACCGATGGCCATCCTCGTCGTACGAGATGAGGCCCTCGACCAGAAAATCCTTGCCGTCGATCGTGAGCACGTCATCGACGCGCAGATCGCGCACCGTGCGCTCGAGCAGCCGCTCGCCGCCCGCGCCGGGCAGCGCCTTGGCCGCGCCGCCGCCGCTCAGCTGCTTGCGTCGCTCGTTGACCGCGAGCCCGATCGCGGTGGCGCCGCCGAGCACGGTGAGCAACACGAGCAAGATCCACAGCACGGTGACGACTATCCACGCACGCGCGCGTCAACGCAACGCGGCGTGACGATTGATGAAGCACGCCGGGCATCCTTGACACGTCGACGGCACAAACGTACTACGAACCGGCCTACTCGCTCGCTCGGAGGAGCCCATGGTCGCCGTGCCCGTTCAAGACGATCTGCGTCGAGTTCTCGATGACGATGGCAAGCCGTTGCCCGGCGCCAAAGTCCCGAGCATTCCCGACGCCACGCTCACTAAGATCTTCGACACCATGCTGCTGACGCGCATCATGGACGATCGGATGATGCGCTTGCAGCGCCAAGGCCGGCTCGGCTTCTACATGAAGTCGATCGGCGAGGAGGCGAGCCACTTCGCGGTCGCCCCGCTGCGCAACAGCGACTGGATCTTCCCCAGCTACCGCGAGCAAGGCGCGTGGTTCTGGCGCGGATACAGCGTCCAGCAGTTCATCGATCAGCTGTTCGGCAACGAGGACGACCCGATCAAGGGTCGCCAGATGCCGGTCCACCACTCGGCGAACTGGCTCAACATGGTGTCGATCAGCTCGCCGGTCGGCACGCAGATCCCGCAGGCGGTCGGCGCGGCCTACGCCGCCAAGGTGATGGGCAAGGACGACGTGTCGATGGTCTACTTCGGCGAGGGCACGTCCTCGACCGGTGAGTTCCACGTCGGCATGAACTTCGCGGGCGTGTGGAAGGCGCCGTGCGTGTTCCTCTGCCGCAACAACGGCTGGGCGATCAGCGTGCCGAGCGCGATCCAGACCGCCGCCAAGACGTTCGCCAGCAAGGCGGTCGGCTACGGCATGCCGGGCGTCCGCGTCGACGGCAACGATCTGCTCGCGGTGTGGCAGGTGGCGAGCGAGGCGATCGAGCGTGCGCGCGCCGGCGACGGCCCGACGCTGATCGAGGCGCTGACCTACCGCGTCCAGGGCCACTCGAGCTCGGACGATCCGTCGGTCTACCGGGATCCGAAGGAGCCCGAGCTCTGGGAGAAGAAGGATCCGCTGAACCGGCTGCGCAACTACCTGCGGCATCGCGACCTGTGGAGCGAGCAGTGGGAGTCCGAGCTGTCGGAGAACTACAACCAGCAGATCACCGACGCGCTCGCGGCCTCGGATCGCAAGCACGCGCCTGCGATCGAGACGCTGTTCGAAGACGTCTACGAGGACCAGCCGTGGAACCTGCGCGAGCAGCGCGAGTACCTCATGGCCCAGGCCCGGACCAAGAACCCGCACCACCACGGCTGAGCCCAGCGAGCAAAGCGAGAGATCTCCCATGCCCACGATGAACATCATCGAAGCCGTTCGCGACGCGCTGCGCACCCAGATGCGCGTGGACTCGCGCGTCGTCGTCCTCGGCGAGGACGTCGGCAAGTTCGGCGGCGTGTTCCGCGCGACCAGTGGCCTCTACGACGAGTTCGGCGGCGATCGCGTGATCGACACGCCGCTCGCCGAGGCCGGCATCATCGGCACCGCGATCGGGATGGCGCTCTACGGCCTGCGCCCGGTCCCCGAGATCCAGTTCGGCGACTTCATCTTCCCGGCGTTCGACCAGATCGTGAACGAGCTGGCGAAGTTCCGCTATCGCTCGGGCGGCCAGTACCCGTGCCCGGTCGTGATCCGCACGCCGGTCGGCGGCGGCATCCGCGGTGGCCACTACCACTCGCAGTCGCCCGAGGCGCTGTTCATCCACACCCCGGGCCTCAAGGTCGTGGCGCCGTCGAACCCGTACGACGCCAAGGGCCTGTTGCTCGCGTGCATGCGCCAGAACGACCCGGTGTTGTTCATGGAGCCCAAGCGGATCTACCGCGCCAGCAAGGGCGACGTGCCCGAGGGCGAGTACACGCTCGAGATCGGCAAGGCGGCGATCACCCGCGAGGGCTCGCAGGTCACGCTGCTCGCGTGGAGCGGCATGGTCTCGATCGCCGAGGAGACCGCGAAGCTGGCCGAGCAGGCCGGGATCTCGGTCGAGGTGATCGACCTGCGCACCCTGTCGCCGTTCGACATCGACACCATCCTCGCGAGCGTCAAGAAGACCGGGCGCTGCGTGATCGTCCACGAGGCGCCGCGGACCTGCGGGTTCGGCGCCGAGCTGATCGCCTCGATCCAGGAGCGCGCGATCGAGCACCTCGAGGCGCCGATCCTGCGGGTGACCGGGTTCGACACGCCGTTCCCGTACAGCCTCGAGCACGAGTACCTGCCCAACCCCGATCGCGTCCTCGGCGCGATCCGCCAGACGCTGGAGTGGTGACATGGCGTTCGACTTCTACATGCCCGACATCGGCGAAGGCGTCGTCGAGGGCGAGATCGTCGGCTGGAAGGTCAAGGAGGGCGACAAGGTCAAGCTCGACCAGCCGATCGTCGAGGTCATGACCGACAAGGCGACGGTCGAGCTACCGTCGCCGCGCGCCGGCACGATCGCGAAGATCAACTACAAGGACGGCGAGATCTGCCCGGTCGGCAAGGTGCTCGTCGTGATCGACGAGGACGGCGCGAGCGCGTCGGCCAAGCCGGCCGCGGCGCCCGCCGCGAGCCACGGCAACGGCCACACCGCCCCGCGGCCCGCCGAGCCGCCGCGCAGCCAGCCGGTCCAGGCGGCCCGCGCCGCGGCGCCCGTCGGCGGCGGCGCGATCCAGGTGGTCGATGTCACCGAGACCCGCGCGCGCGTGCTCGCCACCCCGGCGACCCGCCGGCTCGCGCGCCAGCTCGGCGTCGAGATCGGCCGCGTCCCCGCGACCGGCAAGCACGGCCGGGTCACCACCGACGACGTCAAGCGCTTCCAGCACGGCGGCGGCACCCAGCCCGCGGCCGTGCAGGCCAAGGCGTTCGCGCCGCAGGCGATCGCCCGCGGCGGCGAGGAGGAGCGGATCCCGCTGCGCGGCATGCGCATGCGGATCGCCGAGTCGATGCACCGCTCGGTGTCCACGGCCGCGCACTTCACGTACGTCGAAGAGATCGACATGACCGAGCTGGTCGCGGTCCGCGAGCGCGCCAAGGCGCGGGCGGCCGAGCGCGGCGTCAAGCTCAACTACCTGCCGTTCATCGTGAAGGCGGTGGTCTCCGGCCTCAAGAAGTGGCCGCAGCTCAACGCCAGCCTCGACGAGACGACGCAGGAGATCGTCCGCAAGAAGTACTACCACGTGGGGATCGCCGCCCAGGGCCCGCAGGGCCTGGTGGTCACCGTGGTCCGCGACGCCGACCACCGCTCGATCTTCGACATCTCGCGCGAGATCGACCGGCTCGCCGAGGCGGTCCGCACCGGCACCGCGACCCGCGAGGAGCTCTCGGGCTCGACGTTCACGATCAGCTCGCTCGGCAAGCTGGGCGGCGTGCTCGCCACGCCGATCATCAACTTCCCCGAGGTGGCGATCATCGGCGTGCACAAGATCGAGGAGCGTCCGGCGGTTCGCAACGGCCAGATCGTGGCGCGCCACCTGATGAACCTGTCGATCTCGGTCGATCACCGCCTGGCCGATGGCTGGGACGGCGCGATGTTCCTCCAGGACGTCAAGTCGCTGCTGGAGGACCCGACGACGATGTTCATGGAGATGGTGTAGGCCCCCGCGGGGCTCGATGTTCGCGCCGCCCGGACGATTCGTCCGGGCATGGCCGAAAACGACGAGATCCTGCGCGGCATCCTCGTGGACAAGTGCCACGAGCTGTTCGCCGCGTACGACGTGCCCTGTACCGAGGCAGCGGACGCCCGGAGCGAGCCGCCGCCCGACGAGCCCCGGCTGTGCGCGGTGCTCGGGTTCACCAGCGATCAGCTGCGTGGCTCGGTCGTGCTCTCGGCCAGCGCCGCCGCGATCGCCGATAGCAACCCGATCCGCGACGGCGCGACCCGCGGCTGGATCGCCGAGCTGAGCAACCAGCTGGTCGGGCGGTTCAAGAACGGCCTGTTGCGCCGCGGGCTCGAGATCACGATGTCGGTCCCGGTGGTGCTGAAGGCGGTCCGGCTGACCGCCGTGCCGAGCAGCGAGCTGTCGCCGATCCAGCTCGCGGTCGGCGCGGGCGAGCTCGTGGTGTGGCTCGAGATCGACTGCGATCCCGGCGTGGTGATCGCGCCGAGCGGCGAGCAAGTCGAGGTCGCCGCCGAGGGCGACGCGATGATGTTCTTCTGATCTCCTCGGAGCTCGGCCTGGGGTAGCGCACGGGATGCGCGCCTCGATGTCGCGGTTCACCAGCCGAACCACCCCGCATGCAGCGGATGGAGTCCTGGCCATGAACAAGCCCCTCTCGATCGGCGCGGCGCTCGCACTCGCCGCCGCCCTCCCCTCGCCGGCGAGCGCGCAGCCCGAGCCGCCACCGCCCGCCGACGATCTCTCGCAGGCCGCGGACGCGACCGCCGAGGCCGCCGCGCTCGCGCCCGCCGCGCCTCCCGCCGCGCCCGCCGCGCCCGCCGTCGACGACATCGACCTCGCGGCGCTCGGCCTCGATCCGAGCAGCGCGGCGGCGTTCGACGACAAGCTCAACCTCTACGGGTTCGCCGACTTCGGCTACAGCGCGCTGGTCAGCGGCACGCCGCTGATCGCCGACTACCGCCAGTTCAGCTACGGCAACCTCGACCTCTACCTCGCGAAGAACCTGACCCCGCGGTGGCGCACGCTCGCCGAGGTGCGCTTCCTGCTCGCGCCGAACGGCGCGCGCAACCCCGACGGCACCTACCAGAGCACCGCGGTGCCCGACCCCTCGAACTTCGATCGCCCGGTCAGCTGGGGCGGCATCCAGATCGAGCGCGCGTACATCGAGTACGACGTGCACGCGCGGCTCTCGGTGCGCGCCGGCCGGTACCTCACGCCGTACGGGATCTGGAACATCGACCACGGCTCGCCGGCGATCATCGGCGTCAGCCGGCCGTACATCATCGGCGAGCAGTTCTTCCCCGAGCGCCAGACCGGCCTCGAGCTGTTCGGCGCCGCGCCGCTCGGCGACTACAAGCTGCGCTACCACGCGACCGTCTCGAACGGCCGCAACCCGATCGAGGCGAGCCGCGACCCGGACAAGAAGCTCGCGTTCGGCGGCCGGCTCGAGCTCGAGGCGCCGCTCGCCGGCGGCACGCTCAAGATCGGCGGCTCGGCGTACGTCGGCCGCGAGACCGAGCTCGCGGCGACCGCGACCGAGACGCCGCGCGCGTTCGACGAGATCGCGTTCGGGTTCGACGCCCAGTACCTGCGCGGCGGCCTGCACCTCCAGGCCGAGTACATCGGCCAGCACCGCGAGCTGGTCGCCGGGGCGCCGCCCGCCAGCCCCGGCGGGGCCACGATCGTCGACGGCATGGTCACCGGCTTCTACGGCCTCGCCGGCTACCGCTTCGCTCGGCTGTGGCACGTGATGCCGTACGCGCTCTACGAGGACTACCACCCGTTCGATCGCACCGCGTACCGCGAGCTCGCCTCGGCGAGCTTCGGCCTCAACTTCCGCCCCACCCCGACCGTCGTGCTCAAGGCCGCCGCCTCGCAGGTGTGGTTCGAGGGCGGCCTGTTCGACGACGTCACCCTCCAGGTCTACGGCACCCAGATCGCCTGGGTGTTCTAAGGAGCCTCACATGACCAGACGCCTCCAACTCCTCGCGTTCTCGATCGCGCTCGCGTGGGCCGGCACCGCCGCCGCCGAGCAGAAGCTGGTCGTCGTCGTCGCCAAGGGATCGAGCCTGACCTCGATCTCGCGCGCCGAGCTCAAGCGCTGCTTCCTCGGCGAGCCGGTCTCGACCGCCGGCAAGCCGCTGGTGCCGTTCAACGCGTCGCCGAACACGCCCGAGCGCTCGGCGTTCGATAGCGCGGCGCTCGGCATGTCGCCCGACGAGGTCGGCCGGTTCTGGGTCGATCGCAAGGTGCGCGGCCAGTCCGGCGCGCCGCGCTCGCTGCCCTCCAACGCCCACGTGGTCAAGGTGGTGGCCAAGTTCCCGAACGCGATCGGCTACGTCCCGGCCAATCAGCTGACGCCGGAGCTCCAGCCCGTGGCGATCGAGGGGGTCGCGCACACCGACGCTCGCTACCCGATCAAGGTCCCGTGAGCGCGATGAGCGCGCCCACCTCCACGCGGTCCGGATCGTTCTCGATCAAGCGACTGCGCACGTTCATCCTGATCGCGCTGGTCGCCGGCGTGACGGTGTTCACCGCCGCGATGTTCACGCTGGTCCAGCGGCTGTCCGAGCGGTTCGGGCCGCAGGTCCAGGCGGACCTCGAGTGGCGTGCGCTGCGCGGCGCCCAGGAGCTCGCCAAGAGCGCCGAGCTCGGGCTCGCGGTCAGCGACGCCGAGATCGTCGCCGAGGCGTTCGCGCCGTACACGTCGTCGTCGGACATCCGGGCGATCGTCGCGCTCGACGCCGCGGGCAAGGTGGTCGCCCGGCACGGCGACGCCTTCGATCCTTCGCGGCTGTTCGCGGCGCCGGCCGGCACGCTCGTGGCGGCTCCCGGCTCGATCGCGAGCTGGGCGCCGGCGCAGATCGAGGGCGGCACGGTGGGCAAGATCGCGGTCGTGGTGTCGACGCGCCGGATGAGCGACGCGCAGGCCACGCTGTCGAGCGTGTCGCGCACGACGGTGGTCGCCGGGATCCTCGGCGTGATCCTCGGGGTGGTGGTGATCCTGTTCTTCACCCGCGCGGTGTCGCAGCGCGACGCCCAGCTCAACGACTACGCCCACAACCTCGAGCAGAAGGTCGAGGCGCGCACCGCCGAGCTCGACGAGCGCAACCGCGGGATGCGGCTGGTGCTCGACAACGTGGCCCAGGGCTTCGTGACGATCGATCTCGCCGGCGCGATGGCCAGCGAGCGCTCGGCGATCGTCGACCGCTGGTTCGGCGAGCCGACCGCCGGGATGCCGTTCGCCGAGCTGGTGCGCCCACACGCGCCGGAGTTCGCGACCTGGTTCGAGATCGGGCTCGACAGCGTGCGCGACGGCATCCTGCCGATCGCGCTGTGCCTCGATCAGATGCCGCGGCGGTTCACCGCCGGCGAGCGCACGTTCGACGTGGCGTACTCGGCGATCAGCCGCGACGGGACGAT
>JBQCJR010000539.1:0-11572 GCA_051952595.1 Kofleriaceae bacterium | reverse complement strand
TACACCGTGATCGCGTGGGTCGATGCGTTCGCGACCTGGCGGCACGGGCTCGAGCGCAAGTTCGCCGCGGGGGTCGACGTCTCGGTCGAGCTGCTCGAGGGCGCGCTGCTGGTCGACGCCGCGATCGCGCGCGGCGCCCCGCTGGCCGAGTCGGCGCGGCTGCTCCGCTCGACCGATCGGCCGGCCGCCGAGCGCGTCGCCCACGCGACCAGCCGCGAGCTCGCCACCGCGATGGCGGCCCACCCGGATCGCCACCACGCGGCGCACTACCCCGGCGAGCGCTGGGTCCACGTCGAGCGCGCGCTCGCCGGCCACTCGTCGTGGTACGAGCTGTTCCCGCGCTCGACCGGCGCCCCCGGCACCCACGGCACGTTCCGCGACGCCGAGGCCCGGCTCGACTACATCGCCGAGCTCGGGTTCGACATCGTGTACCTGCCGCCGATCCACCCGATCGGCCACGCGTTCCGCAAGGGCCCGGACAACGCGCCCTCGGCCGGCCCGGGAGATCCGGGCAGCCCGTGGGCGATCGGCGCCGCCGAGGGCGGCCACACCGCGGTGCACCCCGAGCTCGGCACGCTCGCCGACTTCGATCGGTTCGTCGGCGCGGCGCGCCGCCGCGGGCTCGAGGTCGCGCTCGACATCGCGTTCCAGGCCTCGCCGGATCACCCGTGGGTCCGCGAGCACCCGACGTGGTTCCGCGCCCGCCCCGATGGGACGATCCAGTACGCCGAGAACCCGCCGAAGAAGTACCAGGACGTCTACCCGTTCGACTTCGAGACCCCGGACTGGCAGGCGCTGTGGCGCGCGCTGCGCGACGTGTTCGCGTTCTGGTGTGCGCGCGGCGTGCGGGTGTTCCGGGTCGACAACCCCCACACCAAGCCGATCCCGTTCTGGGAGTGGTGCTTGCGCGAGCTCCAGGAGCGCTACCCCGACGCGATCTTCCTGTCCGAGGCGTTCACCCGGCCCAAGCTGATGTACGCGCTCGCCAAGGTGGGGTTCTCGCAGTCGTACACCTACTTCACCTGGCGCACGACCCAGCACGAGCTCGTCCACTACCTCGAGGAGCTGACCCGCACCGAGGTCGCCGAGTTCTTCCGTCCGAACTTCTGGCCCACCACCCCCGACATCTTCCCGGAGCACCTCCAGCACGGCGGGCGCGGCGCGTTCGCGATGCGGCTCGTGCTCGCCGGCACGCTCGCCAGCTCGTACGGCATCTACGGGCCGTCGTTCGAGCTGATGGAGCGCACGCCGCGGCCGGGCGCCGAGGAGCTCGCGCGCAACGAGAAGTACGAGCTACGCAGCTGGGACCTCGACCGGCCCGAGAGCCTGCGCCACCTGATCGCGCGGCTCAACCGGATCCGCCGCGACCACCCCGCGCTGCACGGCGACCGGTCGCTGCGATTTCATCGCACCGACAACGACCTCGTGATGTGCTTCAGCAAGCGCACCGCGGATCGCGCCGATATCGTGCTCGTGGTGGTCAACCTCGATCCGCACCACACCCACCGCGCGTGGCTCGATCTGGATCTCTCGGAGCTCGGCCTCGGCCCCGACGAGTCGTTCCAGGTCCACGACCTGCTCGGCGGCAGCCGGTACACCTGGCGTGGCGCGCACAACTTCGTGGAGCTGGCGCCGGACGTGATGCCGGCGCATATCTTCGAGCTGCGCCGCTTCGTGCGCACCGAGAACCAGTTCGAGTACTTCCTGTGAGCCCGGCATGACCAGCGACGCCAACGAACTCCCCGACGATCCGCTCTGGTACAAGGACGCGGTCATCTACGAGCTGCACATCCGTGCGTTCCAGGACTCGAACCACGACGGGATCGGCGACCTCAACGGGCTGATCGAGAAGCTCGACTACCTCTCGGATCTCGGGGTCACCGCGATCTGGCTGCTGCCGTTCTATCCGTCGCCGCTCAAGGACGGCGGCTACGACATCGCCGACTACACCAACGTCCACGATCACTACGGCACGCGGAACGACGTCGCGCGGCTGCTCCGCGAGGCGCACCGCCGCGGCCTCCGGGTGATCACCGAGCTGGTGCTCAACCACACCTCGTCGGACCACCCGTGGTTCCAGCGCGCGCGCCGCGCCCCGCCGGGCAGCCCGACCCGCGACTTCTACGTGTGGAACGACACCTCGGCGAGGTACGAGGACGCGCGGATCATCTTCAAGGACTACGAGACCTCGAACTGGTCGTGGGATCCGGTCGCCAAGGCGTACTACTGGCACCGGTTCTACTCGCACCAGCCGGATCTCAACTTCGACAACCCGGCGGTCCACGAGGCGCTGTTCGGGGTGATCGACTTCTGGTTCGAGATGGGCGTCGATGGCCTGCGGCTCGACGCGGTGCCGTACCTCTACGAGCGCGAGGGCACCAGCTGCGAGAACCTGCCGGAGACCCACGCGTTCCTCAAGCGGCTGCGCTCGCGGATCGACGCCAAGTTCAAGAACCGCATGCTGCTCGCCGAGGCCAACCAGTGGCCGGCCGACGCCGCCGCGTACTTCGGCGATGGCGACGAGTGCCACATGAACTTCCACTTCCCGCTGATGCCGCGGATGTTCATGGCGATCGAGCTCGAGGACAGCTTCCCGATCACGAACATCCTCAAGCGCACGCCGAAGGTGCCCGAGAGCTGCCAGTGGGCCACGTTCCTGCGCAACCACGACGAGCTGACCCTCGAGATGGTCACCGACGAGGATCGCGACACGATGTACCGCGCGTACGCCGCCGAGCGCACCGCGCGGCTCAACCTCGGGATCCGGCGCCGGCTCGCCCCGCTGCTCCGGGTGCGCCGCAAGGTCGAGCTGATGAACGCGCTGCTGCTGTCGCTGCCCGGCACGCCGGTCCTCTACTACGGCGACGAGATCGGGATGGGCGACAACATCTACCTCGGCGACCGCGATGGCGTGCGCACGCCGATGCAGTGGAGCTCCGACCGCAACGGCGGGTTCTCGCGCGCCAACCCGCAGCGGCTGTACCTGCCGACCATCATCGACCCCGAGTACCACTACGAGGCGATCAACGTCGAGGCGCAGCAGAGCAACCCGTCGTCGCTGCTGTGGTGGATGAAGCGGCTGATCGCCAAGCGCAAGGAGCACAAGCTGTTCGGGCGCGGCACGATCGACTTCATCACCGGCGACAACCCGCGGGTGTTCGCGTTCGTGCGCGAGTACGAGGGCGAGATCGTGCTGGTGGTCGCGAACCTGTCGCGGTTCGTGCAGTGCGCGCGGCTCAACCTCGAGCGGTTCGCCGCGATGCACCCGGTCGAGCTGTTCGGCCAGATGCGGTTCCCCGAGATCACCGAGGTGCCGTACTTCGTGTCGCTCGGCCCGTACGACTTCTACTGGCTGTCGCTGAGCAAGCCGCAGGTCGAGGTGTCGACCGAGGTGCCGAGCCTGATCATCCAGGGCTCGTGGAACGCGCTGTTCGATCGCAACCGCCGGCCGCAGCTCGCGCGCGTGATCACGAGCTACGTGGCGACCAAGCGGTGGTTCCGCGGCAAGGCGCGGGTCCGCAAGCACGTCGCGATCAGCGACGTCCTGCACTTCCAGGATCCGCGCTACGCGATCGTGCTGCTCCACGTCGAGTACGAGCACGGCATCCCCGAGACATACGTGGTGCCGCTCGCGTTCGCCGAGGACGTCGAGTCCACCGAGTCCGCGGCGCGGCCGCTGCCCAACCTGGTGCTCGCGTCGGTCACGATCACCGACCCCGCCGGGCGCGAGGGCACGGTGACCGGCCAGCTCTACGACGCGGTGTCGGCCGACGGGTTCGCGATGAACCTGCTCGGCACGATCACCTCGGAGAAGCACGGCAGCGGCGAGCACGGCACGCTCGCGGGCATGGGGTTCGAGGCGCTGTCGCGGACCGCCGTCGATACCCACCTCGCGCCGCGCGTGCTGTCGACCGAGCAGACCAACACCAACATCCTGTTCGGCACCACGTTCATGCTCAAGCTGTTCCGCGCCGTCGAGGAGGGCCCGAGCACCGAGTTCGAGATCGGGCGGTTCCTCGCGACCCGCCACGGCTACCACGGCGTGCCGGCGCTCGCCGGCGCGATCGAGTACCGCACCGGGGCCGGCGAGCCGAGCACGATCGGCACGCTGTTCGAGTACGTCCCGAACCAGGGCGACGCGTGGAGCCTGACCATGGACTCGCTCGATCGCTACTACGACCGGCTGCTCGCCGATGGCGAGCTGGTCGAGCCACCGCTGATCGATGGCACGCTGATCGAGCGCGCGCGCAGCGCACCCAGCGATCAGGTGATCGACTGGATCGGCCCGTACCTCGACCGCGTGCGGCTGCTCGGACTGCGCACCGCCGAGCTGCACGAGGTGATGGCGAGCGAGCCCGGCGATCCGCTGTTCGCGCCCGAGCCGTTCGAGATCATGTACCAGCAATCGATCTATGGCTCGGCGAGCGGCCACATGGCGCGCACGTTCGACCAGCTCCGCGGCCGCCGCCAGGTCCTGCCCGCCGAGCACCGCGCGCTGGTCGACGAGGTGCTCGCGTACGAGACCCAGACCGATCGGATCCTCGCGCGGATCACCACCCGCCGGATCGACGCGATGCGGATCCGGATCCACGGCGACTACCACCTCGGTCAGGTGCTGTGGACCGGCGACGACTACGTGATCATCGACTTCGAGGGCGAGCCCGGGCGGCCGCTGTCGCAGCGGCGGTTCAAGCGCAACCCGCTGCGCGACATCGCCGGCATGATCCGATCGTTCCGCTACGCGAGCACCGCGGCGCTCCACGATGGACGGCTGCGCCCCGAGGACATCACGCGGCTGGCGCCGTTCGCGCCGGCGTGGTCGGAGTGGGTCGCGGCGTCGTTCCTCGGCGGCTACCTCGATCGCGCGCACGGCTCGCCGCTGATCCCGAAGAAGTCGGCCGATCTCCAGATGCTGATCGAGTTCTACCTGCTCGAGAAATGCATCTACGAGATCGGCTACGAGCTGAACAACCGGCCCGAGTGGCTCGATATCCCGCTGCGCGGCCTGCTCGCGCTGATCGAGGCCCACGCATGAGCGATCCGGCCCGCGGCTTCGGCGAGCACGACGCGCGCCTGTTCCGCGAGGGCCGCCACGCCCGGCTGCACGAAGTCCTCGGCGCACACGTCGTGCCGGGCGGCACCCGGCTCGCGGTGTGGGCTCCCCACGCGGCCGAGGTCAGCGTGATCGGGGAGCTCAACGGCTGGCGGCCCGGCGCCCACCCGCTCGCGCGGCTCGAAGGCCCGCCCGGCTCGGCGCTCGCCGCGTGTGGCGTGTGGCAGGCGACGATTCCAGGCCTCGCCCGCGGCGCGCTCTACAAGTACCACGTGGTCTCGAAGCTCGGCGGCTACGCCGTGGACAAGGCCGACCCGTTCGCGATCCGGCAGGAGCGCCCGCCCGGCACCGCGTCGGTGGTGTGGACCGCCGAGCACGCGTGGCGCGATGCGGGCTGGATGGCCCGCCGCGCCCGCACCAGCGCCCCCGACGTGCCGATCGCGATCTACGAGGTCCACCTCGGCTCGTGGATGCGGGTCCCCGAGGACGGCAACCGCTGGCTCGGCTACCGCGAGATCGCGCCGAAGCTGATCGCACACGTCCGGCGGTTCGGGTTCACCCACGTCGAGCTGATGCCGCTCACCGAGCACCCGTTCTACGGCTCGTGGGGCTACGAGACCACCGGCTACTTCGCAGCGACCGCGCGCTACGGCCCGCCCGAGGACCTGATGGAGCTGGTCGACGCGCTGCACGACGCCGGGATCGGGGTGTTGCTCGACTGGGTCCCCGCGCACTTTCCCTCCGACGAGCACGGCCTGGTCTACTTCGACGGCGCGCCGCTCTACGAGCACCCGGATCGCCGGCTCGGGTTCCACCCCGAGTGGAACACGTCGATCTTCGACTTCGGCCGGCCGGAGGTCGCGAGCTTCTTGCTCTCGAGCGCGCTGTTCTGGCTCGAGCGGTTCCACCTCGACGGCCTTCGCGTCGATGGCGTCGCGTCGATGCTCTACCGCGACTACGGCCGGCGGCCCGGCGAGTGGCTGCCCAACGCGCGCGGCGGCCACGAGTACGACGAGGCGATCGACCTGCTGCGCCGCCTCAACCAGACGATCGACCGCGAGGTGCCGGACGCGGTCACGATCGCCGAGGAGTCCACCGCGTGGCCGCGGGTCACCGGGCGGATCGACGATGGCGGGCTGGGCTTCGACTACAAGTGGGACATGGGGTGGATGCACGACACCCTCGCGTACTTCGCGGTCGATCCACTCCACCGCCGGCACCACCACCACCAGCTCACGATGCGTGGGCTGTACCTGTACGCCGAGAAGTTCGTGCTGCCGCTGTCCCATGACGAGGTCGTGCACGGCAAGCGCTCGCTGCTCGCGCGCATGCCCGGCGATCGCTGGCAGCAGCTCGCGAACCTCCGGCTGCTCTACGCGTACATGTACTCGCAGCCGGGCAAGAAGCTGCTGTTCATGGGCAGCGAGATCGCGCCGTGGCACGAGTGGAACCACGACGCCAGCCTCGATTGGCACCTGCTCGCCGAGGCCGCGGATCCCGGCCACCGCCAGGTCGCGCTGCTGGTCGGCGAGCTCGATCGGCTGTACCGCAGCGAGCCGGCGCTCCACCAGCTCGACTGCGAGCCGGGTGGCTTCCACTGGCTCGACGCCGACGACCTCGAGCACAGCGTGCTGATCTACGAGCGGGTCGGCCGCGATCCGGCGGACCGGATCCTGATCGCGCTCAACTTCGTGCCGGTGGTCCACACGAACTACCGGATCGGCGTACCGCGGCCCGGGCGCTACCGCGAGCTGCTCAACACCGACGCCGTCGAGCTCGGCGGCAGCGGCCAGGGCAACTTCGGCGGCGTCGAGGCGCGGCCGGTGCGCGCGCACGGCCGCGAGCTCTCGCTCTCGCTCACCCTGCCCCCGCTCGGCGCGCTGTTCCTCAAGTGGGACGGTCGTCCCCGAGCGCCATAGCGATCGCGAGCGGCAGATCGAGCGCGGCGCGGCGGGCCCGCCGGCCGGCGTACAGCGCGTCGAAGTCGGCCGGCAGGCGCAGCGACCAGTTGTCGTCGGCGATCACGCCCGGCCGGTTGAACCGCTCGTCGTAGCCGAACAGGTCGGCGAAGAAGATCGAGACGTTCTCGGCGCGCGAGGCGAGCAGCTCGGCGAGCATCGCGGTGGGGATCAGATCCGGGTGCGCGGCGAGCAGCGCGCGGTGCGCGTCGGACAGCCGCAGCCGCGCCACCAGGTGGCGGACCCACGCCTCGCGGATCGCCGGCGACCAGCCGCGGGCCAGCGCGAAGATCGGCGCGGTGTCGTGGTTGCCGAGCATGACCCAATCGGCCGGCGCGGCGTTCTCGGACCGGTAGACGTCGCCCGGATCGTCGAGGTTCGCCTTCTGGAGCACCCGCCAGCGGCCGAGCTGGTGGCGCTCGAGCACCCGCTCGAGCGGCAGCGGCATCGTGCTCAGCACCTCGCAGCTGAGATCGCGTGGATCGCGGCCGGCGCGCACCGCCGCGGCGGCGATCGCGTCGAACAGCACCGCGTAGCGCGCGACCTGATCCGGTGCGAGCGCGCGGACCCACCGGTCGTGGAACCGCGGCAGCTCGCGATCGAGCTGCGCCGGCGCGGCGATCGCGTGGCGAGCGAGCGCCGGATGATCCGGCAGGTCCGGCGACTCGAACAGCCGCGCCCCGGCGCGCACCGCGGCGCCCGGATCCGCGGCGCCGGCGCGGTACACCCACGGGCACACCAGGCCGTGTGGGTGGTCGATTCGCAGGCTGTCGTACTCGGCGAACGCCTTGTCGATCCGCGCGACGAACAGCGCCCGCGCGGCGCCGTCGCCTGCGAGCTGATCGGGATCGAGCACCGGGTAGCTCCACGGCTGGCCCTCGGGGTTGGTCCGGCTCGGCGGCGCGCCCATCGCGTAGTCGCCGAGGAACGCATCGCGGTACGCCCACGCGTCGGCGTCCGAGACCCCGACCTGGAGATCGCCGTACAGCGCGAGCCCGTGGCCGGCACACCGCGCGCGGACCCGGGCGTGCTCCTCGTGCGCGAGCAGCTGGCCGAACGCATAGCGCTCGACCACACGCGCCTGCTCCGCGGTCAGCGGGCGGGCCATCGCGGCGGCGTGATCGGCGAGCTCGGCCGGCCAGTCGCGGAACCCCGCGCCGCCGCGCTCGGCGCCAAACGCCGCGTAGCGCGCGTCGCGCGCCAGCCACCCCGCGTGGCGGTGCCGGAACGCCGCGAGCCGCGCGACCAGCTCCGGATCGCCGCGACCGGCCAGGTGCGCGTCGTGCGCCTCGGCGATCACGGCGTGGATCGCGTCGTGCGCGCGGCGGTGATCGACCCGACCACCCGCGCCGATCGCCGCCTCGCCCCGCGCGCGCGCCGGGAGCAGCCCCGCGTACGGGCCGCCCGGATCGAACGAGCCCAGCGCGATCGTCCCCACGTGCCGCGAGAAGATCGTGCTGTCGTACGGCGATGGATTGCCGCGCGAGGTCTGCCCCTGCGGCCCGAGCTGGATCCCGGTGAACCCCGCGCGCCGCGCGAACCCGAACAGGCGGTCCGCGGCGCGGGTGGCCGGCGAGCCGCGCCCGAGGTCCTCGTCGGGATCCGAGGGGAAGCTCGCGTCATGGATCGCGAGCAGCAACCGGCGCACGCCCAGCCGGGCCAGCGCGCGGGAGATCGCGCGGTCATCGCGCTCGGACATCGCGACATTGTTTCGCGAACCGGCCCGATCGTCGAGCGCGCGCTGGTGAGGGATTCGCGGTACTGTCGCGGCGTGCTGCAATTTCCGAGCGACTGGGTGCAGCAGTTCGGGGTGAACCTCGCGACCGCCCTGCCGCCCGAGCTCGGCGCGAGGTTCCGCTACCACGAACGCCTGCGCCCACAGCCGAGCTTCTCGACGATCGTCCAGCGGTTCCTCGCGAGCGATCCGGAATTCAAGGTCCACCAGCTCGGCGAGATGGTGCGGGTCGTCACCACCGAGGGCGAGTACGGCGCGTGGGTGGCCGTCGAGGGCCGCCGCGAGGGCGCGCGCGCGATGCGCTACCTCGGCGCGGTGTTCCTCGACGAGTTCGCCGCGGCGCTCGACGTCATCGCGATCCTCCCGAAGCATTTCTCCCAGGTCGAGCAGCTGTCGATCGAGCTGCTCCGCTCGGCGAGCTTCGGCATGGCCCGGCGGCCGCGCCCGTTCTTCTACGTGCCGCCGGTCGACTGGCAGGCCGTGCCGTCCGGGACCACGGCGAACTGGTACCCGCTCGACTTCCCGAACAACCTGTCGAACATCGTGGTCCCGGCGGCGAGCCGGATCGAGGGCGACGAGGGCGGCGCGCGTGCGCTCGAGGCGGCGTTCGCGCAGCTCGGCGCCGGGCTCACCGTCGAGTCGAGCCACCGCGACGACTTCGCGTCTTCGACCGGCGTGCCCGGCAGGTACATGCGGCTGACCGGCCACCGCGCCGGGCGCGCCGAGCCGATCTATCGCGAGCTCGCGTTCTTCGTGGTCGCGCCGTACGCGTACGGCATGCGCCTCGAGACCACCAACGCCGCGCAGCTGCTCGCGCTGCGCGAGGTGTTCCGCGGCGTCGCCGGATCGTTCCGGCCGCTGCCCGCGCCGGAGGAATCGCGCATCGGTCGCGCGTTCGCCGCCCCCTCGAACCTCTTCGACCACTGGGCCAGCTGATGCGACTCTCCTTGACGTTTCCCTCGCCGTGGGACGTGAAGTCCGCCCCCAACGACCAGCTCGCGGCGCTGCTGCCCGGCGGCCCCGACGGCCGGCCCGACGCGATCGTCACGTTCGGGCCGATGTCGATCCGCCCGGACGAGCCACGCGCGTGGCAGGAGCAGGTCGCGCGCAGCGACGCGCCGCGCGGCGCGCGGGTGCAGCTCGGCCGCACGCTCGATCTCTCGACCTCCAGCGGCTGGCCGCTCCGGCTCGTCGAGGCCGAGCTCGCCACCGCCGACGGCGAGATCGTCGAGGTCCGGCTGTGCGCGTTCTACACGTTCATGGAGCACGCCGCCGCGGCGATCGTGCGCACCCAGAGCCGCGCGCGCATGGAGGCCCACGGCAAGGACCTGCTGGCGATCCTCTCGACCGGCCGGCCGGACTGGCGCGGCGAGCCGAGCTGCCTCGCCGAGCTGTGGGATCTCGAGCCCGCGCAGCAGACCCGGCCACGCGTGGCGCAGCGCGAGAACCCGGTCCGCGACAACGCCGCGATCGTCGCCGCGCTCGCCGAGGTGGACGCGGCGCTCGCCACCGCCGGCGCCGCGGCGTCGTCCCAGGATCACGTGCGGCGCGGCGGTCTCTTGCTCGATCTCGCCCGCCCCGCCGACGCGCTCGCCGCGTTCGAGGCCGCGCTCGCGATCGATCCGAGCTCCGAGCCCGCGCTGTACTTCCTCGGCGTCGCGCACGGCGATCTCGGCCACCACGCCGAGGCGATCGCCGCGTGGGAGCGCGCCGCCGCCCGCGCGCCGGACCGCGTCGACACCCAGTACAACCTCGCGCAGGCGCGGTTCCTCCAGCGCGACTTCGCGGGCGCGCTCGCCGGGTTCGAGGCGGTGGCGCGGCTCGATCCGAGCGACTTCCTCACCCTGCGCAAGATCGCGCAGTGCCTGTACGCGCTCGATCGCCACGACGAGGGCCAGGCCGCGCGCGTCGAGCTGCGCCGGCGCTGGCAGTCCACCTCGGATCCACGCGCCCGGTTCGTCACCGAGTTCGTGTTCGATCAGTTCGCCGGCGACGGCTTCTGGGTCCACGCCGTCGAGACCCTGCGGCCGGCCAACCCTTCGATCTACCCGGTGCTCGCGTTCCGCGCGATCGAGGTCCACGGCAGCCACGATCACCCGCTGCCCGCGAGCGTGCTCGTCGAGACCAGCGATCAGGCCAAGGCGGCCGGCACGCCGTACGTGCTCGGCGTGACCGCGGGCCGCCAGTTCCGGGTGATCGGCACCGCGAAGGAGCTGCCGCCGTACGCGCAGCTCAAGCAGGACGTGCTGCAGCTGCTCGGCGAAGCGCTGCGCAGCTTGCCGCGCTAGCTCCGCTCAGGGCAGCGGCTGCGCGGCGCCCGTGAGCTCGCGCGGCGAGAACCCCTCGGGGACCTTGATCGACGCGCCGGTCTGGAGCGGCAGCTCGCGCCAGCTCGGAGGCTCGCCCTCGAACGCCTCGATCGCGAACGTCGCCTTGGTCAGCTTCTTGGACAGCGCGTGCTCGCGCCCCATCTCGTCCCAGCGGCGCAGCGGCAGCTGGAGCTCGCGGCTGCCCTTGAACGAGCCACCGGGCGCGATCGCGACGAACACCCCGGGCGGAACCACCGCCATCGGCACGTCGCCGCGCGGCCGGCCGATCCAGATCCGCGCGGTGTCGGGGCTGGCCTCGGTGACGTTGATGTTGCTCGACCGGACGTACTTGCCCCCGTTCATCAGGATGGCGAGGCCGTCGTTCACGTGGAGCACCGTGTTGCCCCGGTTGTCGATCTGATACTCGACGCGGAGCCGATCCTTGTCGCGCGTCATCTTCCAGGTGAGCTGCGTGGTCTGGGCGGTCATGGCGGGGTCCTTGGTCGGCGGCGCGGGC
>JBQCJR010000538.1:0-2676 GCA_051952595.1 Kofleriaceae bacterium | reverse complement strand
GAACATGTCCGACGTGTAGCCGAGCATGTTGCCGCCGTGGTGCACGACCGCGGCGCCGTTCTCCTTCGCGACGAACATGGGGAGGCCGTAGGCGGTGTTGGCGTCGAGCTTGACGCTCGGGTTGCGGCGCTCGAGCAGGTTGTCCTCGCTGACCAGCTGCTTGCCATCGGGAGTCTTGCCGCGCGCGAGCTCGATCATCAGGTAGCGCGCCATGTCGCGGGCGTTCGACCATGCGCCGCCGGCGGGGCGCATCGCGTTCACGCCGCGCTCGTAGTCGATCGGCGTGGTCTGGTACTCGAGCGCCAGGCCGTGGCCGTGCGACGTGGCGTGATCGCGGCCGGTCGCGACCTTGACGTCGAACGTGGTCGCGCTCATCCCGAGCGGTCCGAACACGAGCTCCTTCATCGCGGCGTCGTACGCGGGCCCGAGCTTCTGGCGCGGCGCGAACGCGTGGCCGCCGATCCACCCGCCGGTCGCCACCATCGAGTTGGAGTACTGGAACGTCTCGCCGAACCCGGTGGTCGGCTTCATGGTCGCGAGGCTGGCGAGCCGCCGCTCGGGATCCCAGCCGTCGTACTCGAACAGGAACTCGTAGTCCTGGCGCGGCATGCCGGTGCACGCGCACACGGTGTGCTGCACGGTCACCTTCTTCGTGACCTCGGGATCGGCGAGCGCGAACGCGGGCAGCACCTCGGTGACCGGCGTGGTCCACGCGAACTTCTTCTGATCGACGAGCCGCGCCATCATCAGCGTGGTCAGCGACTTGGTCGTCGAGCCGATCATGAACAGCGTCGACGGGGTCACGGCCTGCTTGCCGCGCAGCGAGCGCACGCCGTAGCCCTTCTCGAACACGATCTTGCCGCCGTGTACGACGGCGACCGCGACGCCGGGCACGTGGGTGAGCTTGCGCGCCTCCTCGACGAACGCGTCGAACTTCGCGAGGTGGGCGGCGTCGACGCTCGCGGTGCGGCCGGCGAACGACTCCTTGTCGACGCCGGGCACCTTCATGTCGAGGATCAGCGCGTTGATCTGCGCGCCGCGCCGGTCCACCGCGGTGTTCTTGCCGTCGATCGTCGTGACGTGCCAGGTATCGCCCTTGCGGCGGGCGAGTGCGAGCACGATCCGCGACTCCTCGGCCTTGGTGACGTACGCGACCTGGGCGAGCGCGTCCCAGCCATCGCGGCCGCCGATCTCGGCGGCCTGCGCGATCGGCAGCGAGAACCCGGGCGCGACGCGCTTCCACGCGGTGGCGATCGCGGCGTCGCGGTCGGCGGCGGGCGTCGCGAGGAACGACAGCGTCAGCTCGCGCTCGGGATCCTGGACCTGCACCACCTCGCTCGACTCGGTGATCCACCACGACGCGGGCACGGTCAGCGTGGCGTTCCACGCGGTCCGGATCGCGGTCTCCGTCGCGAGCTGGCGAGGCGCGGCGGCCGGCGTGGGCGTGGGCGGTGCGGTGTTGCCGGACGTGTCCGGTACGGGATCGCCGGCGGCGCGGGGGCCGGGCGCGCTCGCGCCGCCACAGGCGGTGGCGAAGACGGCCGCGGAGAGCAGGCTGCGTCGAAGTGTCATGGGCCAACGATACCCGCGCGGAGCCCGATTGCGGCGCTTCGGCCGCTCCCGCGGCACGTGCGACGGGTGCGACGGCACCAGATGCGTCGAATCGCCGCTCCGAGATAGTCGCGGTCAAGTGTGCCGATTGCCTCGATGGCGATCGCGTGAGTAACTCTGCCGATGCGCAGCGTCGCAAAGCACCTGGCCCTGATCACGCTCCTGGGATGCGGCAGCAACAAGCCCGCCACACCCACCTCTCCCGGCGCGCCCGGGACCTCCGGCCCCCCGGTGGCGACCGCCCCGGCGACCCCGGCCTCATCGAGCGCCCGCCCGCGCGCGGTCGAGACCCCAGCGCTGGTCGGCCAGCCGCTGGCGGACGATCCGTTGAAGGCGACGATCCACCGGCTGTCGAACGGCATGACGGTCTACCTCAGCCCGGATCCGCAGGAGCCGTCGGTGGTGGCCCACGTGGTGGTGCGCGCGGGCAGCCGCCACGATCCGGCCAACTCGACGGGCCTCGCGCACTACCTCGAGCACATGCTGTTCAAGGGCACGTCGAAGCTGGGCACGCTCGACTACGCGAAGGAGAAGCCGCACCTCGATCGGATCGCGGCGCTCTACGGCGAGCTGCGCAAGCCGGGCGCCGATCGCGCCAAGGTGCTCGCCGAGATCGACGCCGAGACCCAGAAGGCGGCGCAGTACGCGGTGCCGAACGAGTTCGATCAGCTGTACTCGCGGATGGGCGTCACCGGGCTCAACGCGTTCACCGATGACGACACCACGGTGTACGTCGCCGAGGTGCCGCGCAACCGGCTCGCGCAGTGGGCCAAGGTCGAGGCGAACCGGTTCAGCGACGCGGTGTTCCGGCTGTTCTGGCCGGAGCTCGAGGCGGTCTACGAGGAGAAGAACCGCGCGACCGACAACCCGGGCCGCCGGGTCTACGAGGCGTTCCAGGCCAAGATGTTCCCCAAGCACGGCTACGGCTACAGCTCGGGGATCGGCGAGGTCGAGCACCTGAAGAACCCGGCGTACGGCGACATGGAGGCGTTCTTCGCCCGCTACTACACGCCGGGGAACATGGCGATCGTGCTGTCGGGCGACGTCGATGCCTCGGTGATCCCG
>JBQCJR010000537.1:0-3159 GCA_051952595.1 Kofleriaceae bacterium | reverse complement strand
CGAGTGGGCCAGGCCTGTCCCACCGCGTGTGCCCGCGTTCCAGGCCTCGGTGCCGAGTCACGCCGCCGCGCCAACGAGACCCACGGTCGAAGCGCACACTGGCAGTGACCGGGCGCGCCACGCCGCGACCGGAACGCGCGCATCGAGGTCCGCTGCACCGGTATCCGCGCCCACGGATCGTTTGTCGACGGGGTGGACTCCCCCCCGCGCGGTGAAGACGGTTGCACAGCCGGCGCCGATGCGCGCCCCGCTCGGCCCGTCGGTCGCACCGCCGCTCGTGACACCACCTGTCACGAGCTCGACGATCCACTCGCCGCCGAGTGCGAGCGTGGCGCTGCCAGCACCTGTCATCGCGCCTCTGCCACCTGCGCCGCCGCCCGCATTTCTGCCCGCGGCTCCGCCAGCGCAGCCGCCGGCGGGGACGCAACCGTGGGCGCAGTACGAGGCGCTCGGCCTCGGCGCGCCCCCGCCGTCTTCGCAGCGCGCCGCGAAGCTGATCGTGACCGCGTATCGCCTGCTCGGCTTCGGCATCCTGACGGTCATCGTATTCGTGCTGGTCGGCTACATCGCGACCACCGCGTTCTTCTACGTGAGCGACAGCTGGGTCGTGCCGATGGCGGTGTCGCCCACCGACGAGAAGGTCGTCGCCCAGCAGGCCCAGCTCGCCGAGCAGCAACACGCGCGCGATCGCCTCGCCGACGAGCTCAACCAGGCCGAGCGCGCGATCGCCGCGCAGCAGACGTTCCAGGCCGAGTTCGCCCGCGCGATCCGGAGCGACCTCGAGGGCCGCAAGCTCGCGCTCGGGCGGCTCCGCGAGCTCGCCGGGGCCGCCGCCGCCACGCGCACCGCGATCAAGCACCAGAGCTCCGCGTATGCCCAGGCGTCGCGCCGTCGCATGGCCGCCGAGTACGCCGCCGGGCTGATCGATCGCGACCGCATGCTGTCCGGCAAGTTCCAGCTCGCGCAGATCACCAGCTCGAACCTCAGCCTCGCCGAGCGCCAGGCCGAGCTCGATACCCGCACCGCCGACCTCGAGGCCGAGGCGCGATCGCTCGAGGCCATCCTGGGCCACGCCGAGACCAGCGGCGACGTCGCGCTCAGCTACGAGGTGCTGAGGATCAAGCGCGAGCTCGAGTCGTCCAAGCTCGACCTCGCCCGCTCCGTCGAGAGCCGCGACACGTTGAAGGCCGCGCTCGAGCGCCAGGATCGGTTGCTCGCCGCGCTCGGTCAGTCCGCGCAGCTGCGCGCGCTCCGCGATGGCGCCACCGTCGCGTTCGTGCCCTACGGCAATCTCTCGAATGCCACCAAGGGAACCTCGCTGTACGCATGCAAGGTCGCGATGGTGTTCTGCTACCACGTCGGCGAGGTGCTCGAGGTGCTCCCCGGTGAGGTGCAGTTCAAGCATCCCCATCGCGACAAGCAGCTGCGTGGCCAGCTCGTCGAGCTGAAGCTCGATACCGACGATGCCGACGCCGCGTCCGAGGACGTGCTGTTCGCCGGTGGAAGGCCGCTGCTGTTCTAGCCATGACGCGCACTGCATTCATGATCTCGTGTGCGCTCGTTTCCCATCTGATGGCTCGCGCGCCCGCGCGCGCCGATGAGGTGCACGGCGCGACCGATGATGGCTATTGCGACCATGTCGAGGGCGCCGCAGCCGCCGAGAGCGCGCTGTTGTTCGCGCCTCAGATCTACGGCGAGCTCGGCCGCATCGAACAAGCCACCGGCACAGTCCAGCCCGGGCTCGAGCCCGCCCAGCTCCGCTTGATCGCCGGCGTTCGATACCGGATCTCCGGGATCTACGAGGGTGTCGCGCTGCGCGGCCGCGCAAAGGCGGAGTGCGCCCGCCACACCGCGCTCGTCGAGATCCGCAGTGAGACTCTGTATCGCGCACTCGAAGCGCGCGCGAACGTGCTCGACGAGGCCCTGCGCGACGCCGATCGCCTGCTCGTGCAGGTCGCCGCCGATCTCGATGCCCGCCGGACCACCACGCAGGAAGCGACCGCCACCCGGCTGCGCGTCGACGAGCTGCGCCGTCTCTCCGCCGAGACCCACCAGGCCCTCGGCGGCCTGCCCCGCCCCTCCGGCGCGCCCGCCCGCCTTGCCGCCTTCCAGCGCGCCGACGCCGAGGTCGAGCGCCGCTCCGCGCAGCTCCGCCGCGCCCGCGCGTTCGATGTCAGCCTGCGCGCCGGCTTCGACCAGTTCCTCGACCGCACGCCCGGCGACACGTCTTCGCCCCTGTTCGCCGCCGTGTCCGTCGGCGTCAACGTCGGCGTGCTGTTCCAGGGCGGCGGCAACGCGCGCGCCGCCGCCGGCCGACGGAGTTACCTGCGCGCAGGCGGAGATCCCGACGCCGCGGCCGATCGATTGCACGCGTTGGCCGAGACCGCCGCGCGCCGCGCCGAGGAGACCGCCGCGCTGGAAGCGGATCTCCAGCGTCAGCTGGACGCGCTGGGCAAGGTCGGCGGCGAGGACAGCCGGCGATATCGGCAGGTCGTGTGGTTCGATCTGGTCAAGGTGCGCGCCGAGCACGCGTATCACCAGGCGCAGGTCGCGGCGTTGCGGCAGGTGCTCGGAGGCGAGCCGTGAGCGGGCGCAGAACGCGCGGCGCGTTGAGCTCGTTCAGCGAGCGCGGAGACCGGCGGGCCTGCGCGCCGCGCTCCGATATCGGCGAAATCGATCCAGCTCCTCGCGCCCGGCACCTGCTCGCTGAAATCGGCGACATCGAGCCCGCCCGCGCCCGCCGTCCGCTCCCCGATATCGGCGAAGTCGATCCACCTCGCGCCGAGCGACCGCTCGGCGATCTCGCCGAAATCAATTCACCTCGCGCCCACCGCTCCCTCCCCGATATCGGCGAAATCGATCCGCCTCATGGCGCTCAGCGACCGCCCGGCGATATCGGCGAAATCGATCCACCTCGCGCCCGCCGCCTCCCCGACATCGGCGAAATCGATACGCTTCGCGCTCGCCGGCCGCTCTCCGAAATAGGCGAAATCGATCCGCCTCGCGCCCGGTCCCCGCTCCCCGATATCGGCGAAGTCGATCCACCTCATCGCGCCCCACACCTGCTCGCTGATATCGGCGAAATCGATCCACCTCGCGCCCGCCGCCCCCTCCCCAACATCGGCGAAGTCGATCCACCTCGAGCCGAGCGACCGCTCG
>JBQCJR010000536.1:0-7145 GCA_051952595.1 Kofleriaceae bacterium | reverse complement strand
GTCCTGGTTGACCAGGAAGATGTTGTCGGGCTTGAGGTCGCGGTGGATGATCCCCTTGGCGTGCGCGGCGCCCACCGCGCGCAGCACCTGCCGCATCACGTGGATCGCGCGCCACGGCGCCATCGGTCCGGTCGACTCGAGGACCTGCGACAGCGGCGCGCCGGTCAGCAGCTCCATCACGACGAACGACCGGCCGTCCGGCGCGGTGCCGATGTCGCTGACGTCGATGATGTGTGGGTTGCCGATCCGGCTGGCCGCGAGCGCCTCGCGCTGGAACCGCGCGATGGCCTCGGCGTCGTCGGCGTACTTCTCGAGCATCAGCTTGATCGCGACCCGCTTGCCGAGCGCGACGTGCTCGGCCTCGTACACGACGCCCATGCCGCCGCGGCCGATCTGGCGCACCACGCGGTACTTGTCCGCGAGCACGAAGCCGATCAGCGAGTCCTCTGCAGACGCAGCCTGCACGCCGCCCAATCTAAACCATTCGCCGCGGCGATGCCCGTCCGATCCGTGCGCGGCGTCACCTATCGCCCGGCGCGGCCCCGGTCGTCGAGCCCCGGTCGTCGCGGTCATCGGGCCGGCACGCAACATCGATCACCGCGGCGGCGAACGCGACCGCCGCGGCCTCGCAGGCGGCCAGCTCGCCGGTCAGCCACGCGCACGCGAAGTTGGTCTCGGTCGGCGGCGCTGTGATCCGGACCGCGCGCACCTCGGCGGCCTTGAGCGCCGCGTCGATCCCGATCGACGCCTCGATCGGTGGCGCGACCAGGTACGCCATCGCTCCCGGGGGCCAGCCCGGCCTCGCGCGACTGGTACTCGCCGAGCGAGGCGATCACGTGCGGGAACACCGTCACGCCGCGCTTGCCGTCGGCGTCGTAGAAGCAGGCGTCGTGGGCGAGGCAGCGCAGCACCGCGGCGAGCCCGTCCTCGATCGCCTGCGGCTCGCTCGCCGCGAGCACGCCGAGGATCTCGCCGGAGAGCCGGCCGCTCGCGTGCGCGGCGCCGGCGTAGAAGCTCCTCGCGAAGATCACGTCCACCGCCGCGTGCTTGGTGGCCTCGTCGAGCGCGACGTACAGCGCGTCGTCCTGATCGCAGGTCACCAGGCCGAGCGAGACGTGGCGCGCCGGATCGCCGCCGTACGCCGCGATCAGCGCCGGATCCGCGCTCGGCAGCCGGCGCACCGAGAGCACCGCGGGCGGGATCGGCTCGAGGATCATCGGCCCACCAGCCGCTGGCGCACCTGCGGCGCCCGGTAGCCGCGCTCGCCCGCCAGCTCGCCGAGCTGGCCGAGATCGAGCTGCACGCCGCTGCGCCGCTGCGCGATCATCGCGTGCGCGAGCGCCGCGAGCCGCACCGCCGCGTCCTCGGGGGGAATCCCGCGCGCGTGGATGTTGCTGATCATGTTGCGATCCCCGTCGGTGTTGCCGACCTTCGGCGCGTACACGACGTAGGCCGAGAGGCCGTCGCCGGTGCCGAGCCCGGGCCGCTCGCCGAGCAGGATCATCGCGACCCGCGCGCCGACCTCCTGGCCGATCTCGTCCTCGAGCCACACCCGCGCGAACCGCGCCGCGACCGGCGTGCCGACCGAGAGCCCGCGCGCCACGCACGCCCGCGCGACCGCCTGGTACAGCTGCACGCCGGTCTGCATGCACGCGACCGCCGACAGTCCGTCCGCGACGATCACCTGGACGTCCACGCCGCGCTCGCAGCGCGCGTGGATCGCGGCGAGCGAGGGCTCGTCGAGCCGGCGGCCGAGGTCGGGGCGGAGCAGGAATTCGCGGTGCGAGCCGACGCGCGACGACACGCCCACGAAGCCGTGCTGCTCGGCCCACTCGGCGGGCAGCTCGGCGCCCACCGCGGCGTGTGCGACCGCCAGCTCGGCCTGGAACTGGAGCACCACGTCGGTCGCGTAGCGCGTCCCGACGTGGCCGATCCCGAGTAGCGCGGTGGTGTGGCGCGCGGCCTGCGCCGCGAACGCGGTGCGCTCTGGCCGCGGCGCATAGACCCGCGCGGGCGGCGCCGGGACCGGTGGCAGCGGCGGGGCAGGGGGCAGCGGGTCCGCCGCGCTCAGCACGTCGCGCAGGCTGGACATCAGCTGGCGGGTCCGGCTCACCGAGATCTAGGTCATCACGGGGCGCTCATCGGTGCAATGCCGGAGCAGCCGGGCGATGCGAGGACCTCGCTCGGCCCACGGCGCAGCGCAAGCGACGAACCAGCTCGCCGAGGCAGCGGCGGAGAGCGCTTGCACCGCCCGCCGGCCTGACTACGGAGCCACCAGGCGGCCCGGCCGAGCGGCCGTCGCCGCGCCTTTCTCCTCCCACCAAGGACATCTGCCATGGCCAGAGACCATCTCAAGGGCGTTCGCGTCGCGATCCTCGCGACCGACGGCTTCGAACAATCCGAGCTCGTGCGACCGCGCAAGGCGCTCGACGAGGAGGGGGCCGAGACCCGCGTCGTATCCCCCAAGGAGGGCCACATCCGCGGCTGGAGCTCCGGCAACTGGGCCGGCCAGGTCCACGTCGACCTGCCTCTCGAGAGCGCGCGGCCCGAGGACTTCCACGCGCTGCTGCTCCCGGGCGGCGTGCTCAACCCCGATCGGCTGCGCATGAACCCGGCGGCGGTCGCGTTCGTCAGGGCGTTCTTCGATGCCGGCAAGCCCGTCGCCGCGATCTGCCACGGTCCGTGGACGGTGATCGAGGCCGGCGTCGCGAAGGGCCGCCGGATCGCCGCGTGGCCGTCGCTCAAGACCGACCTGCGCAACGCCGGTGCCGAGTGGGTCGACGAGGAGGTCGTCGTCGATCGCAACCTGGTGTCGAGCCGCAAGCCCGACGACATCCCGGCGTTCGACCGCGAGATGATCGCGCTGTTCGGCGCGGTCGCCGCGAAGGCGGCATGAACCGACAAGACGTGTGGCGATCGCTCGAGCGGCTGCGTGGCCTCAGCGCACCGCCGCGACGTCGCCGAACCGCGGCCCGGGCGCATCGCCGCGCCAGATCCCGCGCGCGTCGAGCCACGCGTCGAACTCCGGCGTCGGCCGCTTGCCGAGCAGCCGGCGCAGCGTCGGGATGTCGTGGTAGCTCGTCGACTGGTAGTTCAGCATGATGTCGTCGCCGACCGGCAGCGACATCAGGTACGAGCAGCCCGCCGCGCCGAGCAGCACCTTCAGGCTCTCGAGCTCGTCCTGGGTCATCGATGCGTGATAGGTGAAGCACGCGTCGCAGCCCATCGGCAGGCCGAGCAGCTTGCCCATGCAGTGATCCTCGAGCGCGGCGCGCGAGATCTGCGGCCCGTCCTCGAGGTACTCCGGGCCGATGAAGCCGACCACGGTGTTGACCAGGAACGGCTGGTAGCGGCGCGCCAGCCCGTACGCGCGCGCCTCGATCGTCACCTGGTCCGCGCCGTGGTGTGCCTGCGACGAAAGCGCCGAGCCCTGGCCGGTCTCGAAGTACATCCGGTTCGGGCCGCGGGTCGTGCCCCGCTGCTTCATCATCGCCCACGCCTCGTCGAGCAGCGCGATCCGGATCCCGAACGCCTTGTTCGCGTCCTCGGTGCCGGCGACCGACTGGAACATCAGGTCCATCGGGCAGCCCAGGGCGAGCGCCTTCATCTGCACGGTGACGTGCGAGAGCACGCAGTGCTGGGTCGGGATCTCGTTGCGCCGCAGCAGGTCGTCCACGGCGCGCAGGATCTCGGCGGTCGACTCGGCGGTGTCGGTCGCCGGGTTGATCCCGATCACCGCGTCGCCGCAGCCGTACGCGAGGCCCTCGCGCGCCGAGGCGAGGATGCCCTGGACGTCGTCGGTCGGGTGGTTCGGCTGGCAGCGCGACGAGAGCCGCCCCGGCAGGCCCAGCGTCGCGTTCGCGCGCACCACCACCTGGCACTTCGCGCCGACCGTCATCAGGTCGAAGCTCGACATCAGCTTGACCGCCGCGGCGACCATCTCCGGCGTCAGCCCCGGCGCCACCGCGCGCAGCATCGGCCCGGTGGTGGCGATGTCGAGCAGCCATTCGCGGAACTGGCCGACCGTCAGGTGCGCGACCGCGCGGAACGCGTCGTGATCGAGCTCGTCCTCGACGGCGCGGGTCAGCTCGTCGCGCTCGTACGGGACCACCGGGTGCTCGCGCAGCTCGCGCAGGGTCAGCTCGGCGAGCACCGCGCGCGCGGCGACCCGCTCGACGGCATCGCGCGCGGAGATCTGGGCGAGGTCGTCGCCGCTCTTGGGCGGGTTCGCCTTCGCGAGCACCTCCTTGACCGACCCGAACGCGTAGCGGACGCCGCGGATCGTCGAGGCCAGCTGCACCGCCGCAGCTTATCTCGGCACGATAGAAAACGCCGCCCGCTACCTCGAGGTCCAAGGACCCGTCGGTAACGGGCGGCGGGACGTAAGCCAACTAGGCCGTGCGAATGATCGAATGAGGTAGCAAGTCCGGCGCCATCACCCGACGCGCGTCCGCGCGCGCGCGTTCGGTGGCGCGGCGCAGGTTCGCGCGCGCAGGCTCGACGCGCAGGACCCCGCTTCGCCGACCCGTCCACCGGGCGCACTCGGTGCACCGCCCATGCCCGCGAGGTTCTTCCGAGCGCGCGCTCGCGCGACGACGAGAATCGCGGGGATGCATCGTGGATGCAGTGCCCTGCGAGACCGCGGCGCACGGACCGTCCGTGCTCCCGCCTGAGGACTCACCGTGTGGGGCAAAACCCCAGGCAGCACGCGGGATCTGCACTGAGAGGCCGGCGTTTGCGCTCGCCTGGCCTCCACGTTGTGCAGGCCGGTGCACGACCTGTGCAGGGTCCTCGCCGCCGCATGCGCAACGTCGCGCAAGTGCGAGACGGTACGACGGTTGCTCTACGAGCCAGCCATGCCTCGCCGCCTCCTGCTCTCCGCAGGGCTCCTCGCGATCTCCAGCGCCGGCGCCGCGTCCGCCGAGACCCACGGCACGCGGCCCGTGGATCTGGGCGAGCCGAGCGCCCAGCCGGTGATCGGCGGCACCGCGGTCCCGGCCGGCAAGTGGCCCGACACCGTCGCGGTGATCGGCACCCAGGGCACGTGCACCGGCACGCTGATCGCTCCCGACGTCGTGCTGACCGCCGGTCACTGCGAGGGCGCGCGCCCGATCCGCGTGATCGCCAACACCACCAACTACAACGCGGCCGGCGGGATCACGTCGACGATCAAGTCGTTCACCACGTATCCGAGCTGGCAGACCTCCTACGACGTCGCGGTGATCGTCCTGAACACGCCGATCACCGGCGTTGCGCCGCGCAGGGTCGGCACCGCGTGCTCGTTCCAGGGCTTCGGCGCCAGCATGACCGTCCGGCTCGTCGGGTTCGGCCTCACCGATACCGCGGGCGTCGGCGACAACACCCGGCTCAACGAGACCAGCGCGCCGGTGACCGACCCCGATTGCACCGCCGGCAACGGCTGCATGGCCAGCGTGTCGCCGGGCGGCGAGTTCGTCGCCGGTGGGAGCGGCCGCGACTCGTGCTACGGCGACTCCGGCGGCCCGGTGTACCTCGACACCCCGCGCGGCACGATCGTGATCGGCGCGGTCTCGCGCGGCGTCGACGACAGCCCGACCCCGTGTGGCGGCGGCGGGATCTACGTCCGCACCGACAAGGTCGTGCAGTGGCTCGAGACCACCACCGGCAAGCAGATCGCGAAGGACACCTGCCAGAACGCCTCCGAGCCGCCGGCCGACGACGGCAACAGCGGCACGAACAACGGCAACGACCGCGGCGTCGAGGACGACTACGGCGACGTGACCGGCGGCTGCTCGACCGGCGGCGGCGCGGGCGGCGCGGGCGCGATCGCGCTCGGTCTGCTACTCGTGCGGCGGCGGCGCGGCGCCCAGGCCCAGGACTGAACGACCTCTCACCCCGGAGACCCTCGTGCAGAACCACCAGCTACTACCCTCCCGCGCGTCGGCGCTCGCGACCCTGCGGCGCTTCGCGCGCACCACCGAGCACGTGCTCGCGACGCGGCTGTTCACGATCCTCCGCCTGCCGGCCGAGCAGCCGAGCCGCTAGCCGGCTCGTCCGGGGTCGTCCGGGGTGCTCGCCCGGCGTCGGCGGTGATACAACTCGCCTCCATGGCCACGAAGATCAAGGTGAAGAACCCCGTCGTCGAGATGGACGGCGACGAGATGACCCGCATCATCTGGAAGTTCATCAAGGACAAGCTGATCCTTCCGTACCTCGACGTCGAGCTCGCGTACTACGACCTCGGGATCGAGCATCGCGACGCCACCCACGACCAGGTGACCGTCGACGCCGCCAAGGCGACGCAGAAGCACGGCGTCGCGGTCAAGTGCGCGACGATCACGCCGGACGAGGCGCGCGTGGCCGAGTTCAACCTCAAGGAGATGTGGAAGTCGCCGAACGGCACGATCCGCAACATCATCGGCGGCACGATCTTCCGCGAGCCGATCATCTGCCAGAACGTCCCGCGGCTGGTCACCACGTGGACCAAGCCGATCGTCGTCGGTCGCCACGCGTTCGGCGACCAGTACCGCGCCACCGACTTCCTGGTCCCGGGCGCCGGCACGCTGACCATGACGTTCACGCCGAAGGACGGCGGCAAGCCGATCGAGCACAAGGTCTACGACTTCGCGTCGGCCGGCGTCGCGCTCGGCATGTACAACCTCGACGAGTCGATCATCGGGTTCGCGCGCAGCTGCTTCAACTACGGTCTGCAGCGCGGGTTCCCGGTCTACCTGTCGACCAAGAACACGATCCTCAAGCGCTACGACGGCCGGTTCAAGGACCTGTTCCAGCGCGTGTTCGACGAGGAGTTCGCGGACAAGTTCAAGCAGCACAAGCTCACCTACGAGCACCGCCTGATCGACGACATGGTCGCGTCGGCGCTCAAGTGGGACGGCGGGTTCGTGTGGGCCTGCAAGAACTACGATGGCGACGTCCAGTCGGACTCGGTGGCCCAGGGCTTCGGCTCGCTCGGCCTCATGACCTCGGTGCTGCTCACGCCGGACGGCAAGACCGTCGAGGCCGAGGCCGCGCACGGCACGGTGACCCGCCACTACCGCGAGCACCAGAAGGGCAAGCCGACGTCGACCAACCCGATCGCGTCGATCTACGCGTGGACGCAGGGCCTGCGCTACCGCGGCCTGTTCGACGGCACGCCCGAGGTCGTC
>JBQCJR010000535.1:0-4557 GCA_051952595.1 Kofleriaceae bacterium | reverse complement strand
TGCTCTCGAACACGGTGTTCCTGGACCCGTTCGGGCTGCGCAGCCAGGCGGTCTCGACCGTGTTCTTCGTCGTGATCGGCGCCGCGATCGTCTACGCGATCTCGTTCGGCGAGCGCGCCGCCCATCGGCTCGCCGAGGAGCGCGATCGGCTCGAGCTGATCGCGAACGCGAGCGCGGAGATCGATCGCTCGCTCGACTATCAGACCACGCTCGCTGCGGTGACCCGGATGGTCGTGCCGCGGGTCGCGGATTGGTGCGTGATCCACGTGGTCGAGGCGGGCGTGCACGAGCGAGTCGCCGTCGCGCACCTCGACGCGGCGGAGATCGAGCGCGCGAGGCGGCTGTGGGAGTCGCTGCCGTACGATCCGGACGCGGCGCGTGGCATCCCGCTGGTGTTGCGCACCGGCGAGCCGGAGCTGGTGTCCGACATCCGCGGTGATCGGCTCGCGCAGGACTTCCCCGACCCGCTGTGGCGCACGATGATGCACGAGTTCGGCATCTGCTCGTACCTGGTGCTGCCGCTCAAGCGCGCCGGCGTCACGTTCGGCATCCTGCTGCTCTCGATGTCGACGTCGGGGCGCCACTACGACCACAGCGATCTGCCGTTCGCGTCGACGCTGGCGGCCCGCGCGTCCACCGCGATCGAGCGCGCGCGGCTGTACCGCGAGGCCGACCTGCAGCGCGAGCGCGCCGAGCTGGCGAGCCAGGCCAAGGACCAGTTCCTCGCGATGCTCGGCCACGAGCTGCGCAATCCGCTCGCGCCGATCCGCACCGCGCTCGAGCTGATGAAGATGCGCGAGCCAGGCAGCCTGACCAAGGAGCGCACGGTGATCGAGCGCCAGGTCGGCCAGCTGACCACGCTGGTCGATGACCTGCTGGACATCGCGCGGATCACCCGCGGCGCGGTGGAGCTGCACCGCCGGCCGACCATGCTGTCCGAGGTGGTGGCCAAGGGCGTCGAGACCGCGAGCCCGCTGGTCGAGACCCGCCGCCACGAGCTCCACATCTCGGTCGAGCCGGGGCTCTCGGTCGACGGCGACCCCGAGCGGCTGGCGCAGGTGGTCGGCAACCTGGTCACCAACGCCGCGAAGTACACCGAGCCGGGCGGACGGATCGACATCACCGCCAAGCGCGAGGGCGATCGCGCGGTCGTGCGCGTGCGCGACAGCGGGATCGGGATCACGAGCGAGCTGCTGCCGCACATCTTCGAGATGTTCGTGCAGGCGCCGCAGGCGCTCGACCGCGCGCGCGGTGGCATCGGGCTCGGCCTGGCGATCGTGCGTAGCCTCGTCGAGCTGCACGGCGGGACGGTCCAGGCGACCAGCGAGGGGCCGGGCAAGGGCAGCGTGTTCGAGGTGGATCTGCCCGCGCTCGCCAAGCTCGCGCCGAGGGGCCCGCTGCCGGCGGAGCGCGGCACGGCGTGGCGGGGACGGGTGCTGGTGGTCGACGACAACCCGGACGCGCTGTCGCTGCTCGCCGATGCGCTCGAGTCCCGCGGCTACCTGACGGCGCGCGCGCACGACGGCCCCTCGGCGCTCGCCGTCGCGTCCCAGGTGCATCCCGAGATCGCGCTGCTCGACATCGGGCTGCCGGTGATGGACGGCTACGAGCTGGCGCGCCGTCTCCACGAGCGCGATCGCGCCGTCAAGCTGGTCGCGGTGACCGGCTACGGTCAGCCGGGGGACTTCGAGCGCACCCAGCAGGCGGGGTTCTCGGCGCACCTGGTGAAGCCGATCTCGCTCGATGCGGTGCAGGCCACGATCGAGCGCCTGGTCGAGTAGCGTGCCAGCGCCGCCCGGCGCGCTCGCTATAGTACGCGCATGCTGGAGCTGCTGGTCCCGGACCTGCGGGCGCACCACACCGATCGCGGCGTGATCCTCGAGGCGACCGCGCCGCTGCCGCCCTCGGCGCTGCGGGTCGGCGACTGGCTGGTGCGCTGGGCGCGCGACCGGCCGGAGGTGACGTTCCTCGCCGAGCGCGGGCGCGACGGCGCGTGGATCCGGCTGTCGTATCGCGACGCGCTCGCCGCGGTGGAGGCGATCGCGTGTGGGCTGCTCGAGCGCGGCGCGCGCCCCGACCGGCCGGTGATGATCCTGTCCGACAACAGCATCGAGGGCGCGCTGCTCTCGCTCGCCGCGATGCACGCCGGCGTCCCGGTATCGTCGGTGTCGTCGGCCTACGCGCTGCAATCGACCAGCTTCGGCCGGCTGCGCGAGGTCGCGGCGCAGCTGTGCCCCGGGTTCGTGTTCGCCGACGATCCCGCGCGGTTCGCCGGTGCGCTCGCGGCGCTCGCGCTCGCCGACGCGCAGGTCGTGTCGTCGGAGGGCCTGGCCGAGCTGGCGCGCACGCCGCGCACGCCCGTGATCGATCGCGCGTTCGCCGCGGTCGGCCCGGACTCGATCGCCAAGGTGCTGTTCACCTCGGGCTCGACCGGTCGGCCCAAGGGCGTGGTGAACACCCAGCGCATGCTGACCGCGAACCAGGAGAGCCTCGCGGCGTGCTGGCCGTTCCTCGCGAGCCGCCCGCCGGTGCTCGTGGACTGGCTGCCGTGGAGCCACACGTTCGGTGCGAACCACAACTTCTTCCTGGTGCTCCGCAACGGCGGCAGCCTGTACATCGATCGCGGGCGCCCGGTGCCCGGCCTCGTCGAGACCACGGTCGCGAACCTCGCCGACGTGTCGCCGAACCTGTGGGTCAATGTGCCACGCGGCTTCGACCAGGCGGTGGCGGTGCTGGAGCGCGATCCGGCCGCCGCCGCCGCGGTGTTCCGCAATCTCGAGCTGGTGTTCTACGCCGCCGCGGCGCTTGGTCCGGCGACCCGCGCGCGGCTCGAGCAGGTCGCGGCGCGCGCCGGCCGCGCCGAGATCTTCTTCACGTCCTCCTGGGGCTCGACCGAGACCGCGCCGCTCGCCACGTCGGCGCACTTCTCGACCCCGACCACCGGCAACCTCGGCGTGCCGGTCCCGGGCGTCCAGCTCAAGCTCGCGCCGGTCCAGGATCGCCTCGAGCTGCGGGTCCGCGGCCCCAACGTGACCCCGGGCTACTGGCAGCCCGGCGGCGGGATCGCGCCCGCGCCGCTCGACGAGGATGGCTTCCTGCCCACCGGCGATGCCGGCCAGCTGGTCGATCCGGATCGCCCCGAGGCCGGGATCGTGTTCGCCGGCCGGCTCGGCGAGAACTTCAAGCTGTCGTCGGGGACCTGGGTCGGCGTCGCGCAGGTGCGGATCGCGGTGGTCGACGCGTGTGCGCCGCTGCTGCTCGACGCGGTGATCGCCGGCCACGACCGCGAGGCGCTCGGCGCGCTGCTGTTCCCGTCGCCGGCCGGCCGCCAGCTCGCGCCCGCCGAGCTGCGCGCCCGGGTGCGCGCCGCGCTCGCCGGCTACAACCAGGCCCACCCCAGCTCGAGCGAGCGGATCGCGCGCGCGTGCCTCGTCGACGAGCCGCTCTCGCTCGACGAGGGCGAGACCACCGACAAGGGCTACACCAACCAGCGCCGCGTGTTCGAGCGGCGGTGCGCCGAGGTCGAGCGCCTGTTCGCCGACGACGACCACCGGCTCGGCTGACGCGCCGCGATCACTCGGAGCCGGCCGCGCCGGCGAGCACGACGCGGTTGCGCCCCGCGGCCTTGGCGCGATAGAGCGCGGCGTCGGCCGCCGCGAGCATCTCGTCGGGCACGGCGGTGGTCGACGAGTGACAGACGCCGAAGCTCGCGGTGACCGCGACCGGCGCGGCGATCTGCGCGACCGCCGCGCGCAGGCGCTCGACCAGCGCCTCGCCCTGCGACGGCGTCACGTCCGCCTGCACGATGCAGAACTCCTCGCCGCCGAGCCGCGCGACCAGATCGCCGCGCCGGACCGCCTGCGCGAGCGCGCGCGCGACCTCGACCAGCACGCGGTCGCCGGTGGGGTGGCCGTGGGTGTCGTTGACGCGCTTGAAGTGATCGACGTCCGCGATCGCGACGGCGAACGTGCGGCCCCGCGCGGCCTCGGCGGCGGCGAGCTCGAGGCGCTGGCGCAGCGCGCGGCGGTTCGGCAGCCCGGTCAGCTCGTCGGTATCGGCGAGCTCGGCGATCCGCTGGCGCGCGCGCTCGAGCGCCGTGACGTCGGTCAGCATGACCACGCCGCCGCGCAGCCGGCCGTCGGGCTCGCGGACCGGCCGCCCGGTCGCCTGAACGTAGATCCCGTCGGGGTAGCGCGGGTTCTTGACGAACATGTCGACCCCGTCGAGCGTCTCGCCGCGGAGCGCGCGGCGCAGCGGCAGCTCGTCGAGCGGGAACACCGCCTCGGTCTCGTCGCGGAACAGCCCGGTCTCGTGCGCCCACATGATGCCGTCCTGGAGCGGCACGTCGCTCGGCCCGCGGCCGACGATCCGCCGCCCCACCGGGTTCGCGATGATCAGCCGCGCGTGCTCGTCGGCGACCATGATGCCCTCGCCCGCGCTCTCGAGGATCGCCTCGAGCACGCGCACGCGCTCGGCCACCGCCTGCTCGGAGCGCAGCGCGCGATCCTCGGCGTCCTTGAGCGCGGTCACGTCGGTGGCGAGCCCGAGCACCTGGGT
>JBQCJR010000534.1:0-41178 GCA_051952595.1 Kofleriaceae bacterium | reverse complement strand
ATCAAGATCGTCTCGCGCGTACGCATGGCCTCCGATCCTACATCGGTTCGCTGCGTCGTTGCGGGCACACCCAGAACGTAGCCACGAGCAACGGCGCTGTCTGCGTGAACGCAGGCGTACGAATTCGCCGAGCGTTCGCGGAGGCTCTATGACCCAGCTTTCATTGGCCTATCGTCCTGGACATGTCGGGCGCGAGGCTTGGAGCAAAAGGCTCGAAGCGATCCGCGCTGCCGTCAGCCACCTCGGCCTGAAGGAGGTTTCCTTCGAACTCGATGTCAGCGGATCCGCCCTCTCCGACGCGCTCAACGAACGCGACCGGAAGCGGTGGGCTGCCGAATGGACGAGCGTGCTGCTCGCCATGCTCCAGGCACGGCACGACGAGTTCAGCGATGACCTCGCGCGCGCGATCCTCGAGCCAGAAGCTGGGCTGACTGCGTTCGCGCTGGAGGAGCGCAAGGAGCTGACGCCGGAGCAGCTGGCAGCTGCGTACGAGCGCGAACTGATGGCGCTCGGAAAGGCCGGCGAGCAGGCCATCTCGCGGGCGCGCCGCGGAGGCCGGCGATGACCAACCACGCCCACGCCTGGCAGCCGGTGCCGCTGGAGACCGCACGTTACCGGTGCTCATGCGGCGCCACGGCCTGGCGCTCGCGGACGGGCGTCCTGCGCGAGCACAAGCAGCAGCACGAGCATGCCGCGAAGCTGACCGCAAGAGGCCGCACGACTGAGCACGGCGGTCGCGTCGCTCCGCTGCCGAGCCTCGAGCAGACCGAGAGGAGGGTCCGATGAAGCGCGTGCTCCTCGACGTCGACGGTGTGCTTGCGGATTTCGTCGGCCCGGTGCTTGACGTGATCTACGACGTCACCGGGCGCACGTTCCGGCACGAGGACGTCACCACATGCGATTTCGCGGCATGCCTCGGTCTCTCTGCGGACGAGAAGCGATGGGTGGCCAACGCGATCTCGAACGAGCCCGGCTGGTGGTCGTCGCTTCCAGTCCTGCCGGGCGCACACGAAGGCGTCGCCGAGCTCCAGCAGATCGCCGACGTCTACATCGTCACGAGCCCGTGGGACGGCTGCCGAACCTGGCTGCACGAGCGCAAGGAGTGGCTCAGGAGGCACTTCGGTATCAACAAGCGCCGCGTGTTCTCCCTCGACGAGAAGCACTTCGTGAGCGGCGACATCCTCATCGACGACAAGACGGAGAACGTGCGGGCATGGGCCGAGGCTCACCCGTGCGCGCTCGCGGTGCAGTGGCGGACGCCGCACAACCGCCTCGACGGCTGGACCGGGGCATCGACGCGCTCGTGGGAGCAGCTCGTGGAGTGGGCGCGGTGATCCGCTCCTGCGCCCAATGCGGACGCTCGCGCCTCGTCATGGTCGAGCTGGCGGCTGGGCGTGGTAACGGTCCGTGGCGTCTTCGCTCGGAGGTTGCGTAGATGGCTCGCTATCGCAAGATCGAGATCGCCGTCTGGCATGACGAGCGGTTCCGAGCGCTGAGCTCGGCACCTGCGAACGGGCAGACGCTATGGCTCTACCTGCTCTGCGGACCACGCACGACCATCTTTCCCGGGCTGGTCGTTGCGCGCCAGGAAGTGATCGCATCGGACCTCGGGTGGCCCCTCGAAGCCTTTCGCGAAGCCTACGGCGAAGCCTTCCGCGAAGGGTTGGTCGAGGCCGACTGGAAGGCTGGTGTGGTGGTGCTCCGCAAGGCTCTCCTGGACAGCCACGGAGACCCGCGAGACACCGCCAGACCGGAGTCTCCGAACGTCCTCAAGAGCTGGGCGAAGTCGTGGGGCGACATCCCGGAGTGCGAGCTGAAGCGCTCGTATCTTCGGTCACTTGAATCCTTCGCCGAAGGCTTGGGCAAAGGCTTCACCAAAGCCTTCACCGAAGGCTTCCGCAAAGCCTTGGGCAAGCCTTCCCTTCACCCTTCCTCGAATCAGGAACAGGATCAGGAACAGGATCAGGATTCAAACAAGAGTGCTCCCGCGTGCGCGCGCGATCCCGAGCCCCAGGTTACGCTGCATGCACCACGGCGGCACCAGCCGGCCAGCACCGAGGTTGCGCGCAGACTGGTCGGTGACGCCTGGCAGTACGCCGGCCAGAGCTACACGAAGCTCGGCCTCGAAGGCGTCGACCCGACTGCGCCGAACTGCTGGTCCGGTCTGCCTCCGGCGGACAGCGACCCGATGCAGGAGCTTCGTGCGCGCATCGACGAGCTCCTGCGCGGCCAGGCCCCGTCGTTCGATCTCGCCCGCGAAGTGATTCGGCGCCGCATCGACGTCGCCGCCGCTGAGGCCCGACGAGACGGCCGCCGCGACTACATGACCCCGGCGCGCCTATGGGCAGCCAAGAGCTTCGCCATCGCGTCCGCGATGAGTCCCGAGCAAGTAGCCAACCGGCAGCGCGCAGGCCCGTTGCGCAAGCCGAACCGCGATACCCGCGACGTCAGCGACGTCAGCGTGGGCCGAATCGAGCCCAAGACCCCAGACCAGTATCCCGACGGTGAGGTGGATCTGTGACGAACCCCAACAACGAGACACGCAGGCGAGAGGCGACGGCAGTTGCTGCCGAGTTCGGCGACGGCCTATTCGGTCGCCTGGCCCGAGAGAGTGCGAGTTGGACCGACGAGCAGTGGGCGGAGCATGACGCTCGTGTCGCCACACAGCGCGCCGATGCGGAGCGCGCGGTGTCGGCCAAGCGCGACCAGGACCGTGCGAAGCTGTACGCCGAGGCCGGTTTCCCGCGCCGCGCGCTCGACGTTGTGGTCAGCGGATCGCTCGACGAGCGCGCTCCGACGCTACTCAAGCTCCGCGAGTGGCGCATGGCCAGCGGTGGCGACGGCATCGTGGTGCTCTCAGGCCCACCGGGATGCGGCAAGACCGTCGCCGCGTGCTGGTGGGCATGGCAACAGAACTGGCCACCGCAGTTCGTGCGCGCAACGACGTTCGCCGCGACCTCGCGCTACAGCAACGACGAGCGGCGGGCCTGGCTCAACGCGAACGCACTCGTGCTCGACGACCTGGGCGCCGAGTACAGCGACGCGAAGGGCTCGTTCCTCGTCGACCTCGATGAACTCGTCGACGTGTACTACTCGAATCGCCGGCAGCTCGTGATCACCACGAACTGCACCTCCAACGACTTCCAGGACCGTTACGGCGGCCGAATCTATGACCGCTTGCGCGAGTGCGGAACGTGGCTATCCGTGTCGAGCGGATCGCTGCGTCGAAAGGCGGCGCCGTGAGAACCGCATGGTGCATCGCCTGCGACGGCCCGCAGCAGGTCGACGCGAAGGGCTGCGTGGGGTGCCGAGCCAAGCCGAGCGAGCGCTGCATCGACTGCGGCAAGGAGAGCACGGTGATGCTGACCATGACCTCGAAGTCTATCGGCGAGCACCGTGTGTGCCGCGCGTGCTGGAGGGCGGAATGACCGACACGGAGAAGCTCAAGGTGTTGACCGAATGGCATGTAGCTCGCGCGGACGTCGACGTCCGCTCCGCCGAGCTCCGTCGTGCTCAGGACCGTCTCGCGACTGCGAGCGCCGCACTGTACCGGACTGGTGACACCGACCCGAAGCCGGAAGGCGGTCTGCGATGAGCGCCAACCCGAAGTACACGCCCATCGACGAGCTGCTGCGCATTCCGAGCGTGCGGATCCTGCGAGCGCTGAAGCACCAGGACTGGATCACGTCCGGTGACCTGTTCGAGCTGCTGTCGGTGCCGCATGCGAGCGAGGACCGTCACGTGTACGGAACGCACTCCAAGGCGCTGTCTCGCCATGTGCAGCATGGCTACGTAGAGAGCCGCCTCGGCCATCAGTCGAGCACCGGAGTCGCGCATCTGACTCCTAGCGAGTACCGCATCACGACGAGGGGGCGCTCCTGGCTGGCGCAGCGCATGGAGTACGACCTCACGCCCGCGAGCGACAAGGTCGCCGCCGAGGGACGCGAGAGCGAGGTGGCGGCGTGACGGCGTGCGTGGCGTGCGGGCATGACCCGGAGGCGCGCGTGATTCGCAGCTGGACCTTCGATATCCCGAAGGCGCCATCCTCGATGAATGCGCACGTGGTCAACGCCGGCGGAGCACGCTGGGCGTACGCCAAGGAACGCAACGAGTGGGCGCTCTGGATTCGGCAGGCTCGGCTCCTGCGCTGCATCCCGAAGGCGACCGGCAAGCGACGCGTGACCTTCGAGCGCCTCTACGGCGGTCGTTGCCGCGAATGGGACAACGACAACTTCGTCGGCGGGCTCAAGGTCGTTCGAGATGCGCTGGTCCGAGAGGGACTGCTCGTCGACGACAACGAGGCGAACCTGACCGCCATCTACAAGCAGGCGAAGCGGCCGGGCGAGACGGCCCTTCGCATCACCATCGAGGAGCTGGCAGATGCGTAAGCAGTGCAAGCGACCGAGCATCGACAAGCGGTTCTCGACGTGGGCGAAGCACAACCCGCGCGTGTTGCGGACGCTGCTCGCCATGGCGCGTCGGAAGGTCCGAGCTGGTGCCAAGCGCGTGAGCGTCAAGGCGCTGTGGGAGCAGGCACGCTCGAAGCTCCGGGTGCAGCGCACGGGGCGCTACAAGCTCAACAACGACTACACGGCGCCGGCCGCACGGTGGCTGATCGCGAAGGAGCCGCGGCTCATCGGGGCGATCGAGATGCGGCGGAGGCGGTCGTGAGCGACTTCTTTTTCAGAACCGGAAGATCACGCGCGATCAGCTGCGAGCGTTGTGGTCAGGAGGTCCATCAGGATCTTGAGCGCGGCGCGGCAACCAACGTGGAGTTCTGGCGAACCCGCAACCACAGTGGCGGATGCGGCCTGCCGTGCTTCGGGGCCGCCGTACCAGGCAAGGCATATCGCCTTGGCGAGTACCACCGCCACAACAGCGATTGCGGTCCTCTCCACAAGGAGTGCCCGAAGGCACCGCGCACGGAGGCTTGGTGATGGCTCAGTTGTCGCTCGGCGACCTGGGCGGGATCGTGCTCTCGCCCGATGCGCTCGATGAACAGCGCGGCGCGTGGTGCTCGCCGCCCGAGTACACGGAGGCCGCGTCGTCGGAGTGGCACTTCGACCTCGACCCGTTCACGAACCCTCGGTCGACGCTGCGCGCGGCCTACGCCTGCATGCTCGAGCGAGGCGGTGATGGCTTCGGGCTCGACCAGCGCCACATCCCGGGCTCGTTCTGCATCGCGCCAGGCGTCATCGGCTCGTGCGAGCGACCGTGTTGCGGCTCCGAGGTGACGGCGCGCGTGATCCGCATGGTCGCAGATGCGACGTGGCGCGTCTGGATCCAGCCTCCCTACGACATCGTGGCCGAGGCGCTCGCGCACTACGGCCACACGCGCTTCGTCGCCCTACTCCGACTCGACACGTCCACGGCGTGGTTCGAGAGGCTGTACACCGAGCTCTGCGAGGTGATCATGGTCCCGCGTCGGGACCGCCTCGAGTTCGTGCCACCGCCCGGCGTGAAGGCGTCAAGCAACCCGTTCCCGCACGGGCTGTACTACCGGCACGCCGAAGATGCGCCCGCTGCGATCTCGGCGATGTGCCTTCCGTGGCCGACGCCGAACTACCCGTGGGGCGAGGACCCGCTAGAGCTCGCGACTGCGCGAGCAGGAGGACAGTAGTCATGGCCGTCAACCGCAAGCCGTCTCGCGATTCCATCGAGGCCACAGCTGCGCGAGTCCCTCTGCTCGACGAGCAGATCGAGACCCTCATGGCAGAGCGCGATGCGGCGCTCGACGTCATCCGCGGCCTCGTGCGGGACCGTGAGAGCACCGGCGGGTACATGCCGCATGACGAGCAGGTCCGACTGCGCGAGGCGCGGGCGCTGCTGGCGCAGTACGGGAAGGTGGTCGAGAGATGAAGTCAGTGATCATCGCCGGCAGTCGCACGCTCACTCCATCGGCTGCCGACATCGACCACGCGATCGCCGAGCTTGATCCGACGGGCTTGCTTTGGGTCCCGGGCGAGTGGACGGAGATCGTGTGCGGTGACGCGCGCGGCGCCGATCGCGCTGGCGAGATGTGGGCGTTCGAGAAAGGCATCACCGTCCACCACGAGCCCATCACGAAGGACCTGATCGAGCAGTACGGACCGAAGCTCGCCCCGAAGATGCGCAACCGACGCATGGCCGAGCGAGCGGATGCCGCGCTGATCTTCTGGGACGGAACGAGCGGCGGCTCGGCGGACATGTGCGCGCGAATGATCGCGCGACGGAAGCCGGTCGCCGTCATCCCGTGGGGCCGCACGCCCCGCTGAGCAACGCAACAACATCAAGAGAGGAACACGAGATGATGAACAGCACGGGAAAGCACTTCTTTCGCGCCGATGACCACGGTGTTCGCTACTGGGTTGTCGCTCGCGACCTCAATCACGCCAAGCGCGTCATGCGCGACTGCGGAATCGAGTTCGGCGTGTCCTCCTCCGAGGCTGGCAAGGATCCGGCGTGGGAGGAGCTTGATGCCGAGCGAGCCGGACACACCCGGTGCGACACCAGCGAGGACGACCGCGGCCGCGGCATGATCCCGCTCACCGAGTGCGACCTCGGCGAGTGGTTCTGCTCGGAGCGATGACCATGATCCGCTACTACCTCCGCGACTCTGCGTTGAGCTTCGAGCGCAAGAGCGCCGGTGCGAGCGGTTTCGACCTGCACGCATTCTTCGATGACGACGTGCCGTGCACCCTGGAACCGGGCGAGCACTGCTGCTTCGGCACTGGTCTGCACCTCGCGATGCCGCTCGGCATCGAGGCACAGGTGAGGCCGCGCTCGGGGCTGGCGCGCGAGCACGCCGTCGCGACGTTCGTGGGCACGGCGGACAGCGACTACCGCGGCGAGATCGGCGTGACGCTGGTCAACCACGGGCGCCGACCGTTCGCGGTGCGACACCTCGACCGCATCGCGCAGCTCGTCTTCGCTCCGGTCGTGATTCCAGGCGAACCCGCAGCAAACCGCCGGATCCTCATCCAGCGCGTCGGCTCCATCATCGAACTCGGTGCCACGGACCGCGGCGATGCCGGATTCGGGAGCACGGGGCGATGAGGGCCGTGTTCGTCGAGTCGTCGTCGCTGGATGACTGGTGGACCATCGAAGAACCTGTCGGCCCCGGCCGCACGCGTAGGCTCTGCGATGCGGACATCGAGGGTGACTCCGAGGAGATGCTCGCGATCGCCGAGGCCATCGAGCAGCGCGGTCGCGCGGCGTTCAAGCGCTGCTCGGTGGGGTTTGCCGATGGAGCATGCTTCCTTTCATCGCCGCGCAATTCGACTCGCGAGGCCCGCATCTCGCTCGCCGATGCAGACGCGCTCGCGGCTGACATCCGCAGCAAGGTCGGTGCGAGGTGACCCGCTCTCAGCGCGCCAAGGTCGTCGAGCTGCTGCGGTGCGCGGCGGACTGCTGTGGCCGGCCCATCGTGTTCCCACTGTCGTCTGCCGTGCTGAGGCTTGCGCCGTCGCGCAAGGTGCAGGCGCTCGCCGAGCGCGCGTTCCATGCGGCTTGGAAGCCACGTAGGCAGGACGAGTGTCACCGCGTTCGGCAGGACAAGCGTCATCGCGCTCTGCTCGAAGCCGCCGCCCGCGTCGAGGAAGGGAGCTGGCCGCCGTGAGCGAACCCTTAAGCAACGCTGAATGGTTCGCGGCGTTCAAGGGCGCCGCGGCATTCAAGGATGCCGCGCATAGGGTTGCCGCGCGCCCAACAGCCGCGTACTACGTGCGCCTCGGCCGGCTCCTTCGGGCAATGGAGCGATACGAACCCGGCGGCGCGTTCACGTGCCGGGCTATCCAGGTCGCGGCCACGTGGCGCTCGCACTTCGCCTGGCACCTCGCCAACGCGCTCGGCTGGCGCACGCCGTCTCGCACGGAGAGGAGCTGGCCGTGAACAGACCGCGCAGCATGACGGCCGAGCAGTGGGGCACGAATCGCGACAACGACGGCAACTGCACGGTGTGCCGAGCCGAGCAGTGGATGTGGTGCGACCAGGTTATGCATCGAGGGAGAGGTGTGAGCGACGAAGTTACCTTCGAGGGAGGCGTCTGCACGGTGGTATCCGACGGCCGCCCGACGCTGTCGCGCGCGGATGCGGCGCTCAGGCAGGCCGAGGCGCGCGGCGAGCGCCTGGTCTCTTGGCGATCGAGACATCTGACCAACGTTGGGCTGTTCGTCATGACCTATCGGATCTGCCGCTGCTCCTGCGGCGAGGTCGTCATCGACGACGACGCTTGCAAGCTCTGCCGCGCGCTCGCGCCGGTCGTGCTCGACAAGGACGGCTCGACCGAGGATCTGGAGTACCGGTACCAGCTGGCGGATCGCACCCTGGACCGCGTGGCGGCTGTCGTGGCCACGCTCAAGCGCTCACTGGAGACCAGGACGCGAGGTGATGCATGACCCACCCGACCATCGGCCCCCTGTTCGAGTCCCACGACGAACGGAAGACCCCATGCGGATGGTGTGGACTTCGACTCGCGCGAACTGTTGTCCACTCCACTCCCACATGCACCGAGTGCGATAAGGGCGGTCGCGCCCTTCGTGTCCGCGCATCGCTTCAACGATGGAAACGAGGTCGAGATGGTCAAGCCAAATAGGCCGTTCTGCGCACTGTGTCTCGCTGACATCTTCGAGAGCCCCGTGCGCAAGGAGCCACTGGGACGCAATGACGCTATGGTCTGCGTCTGCCCCACATGCGCAACCAGGCCGGCCGGCGCAGGCAAGGCGTCCCTGGGCCGGGGGCGTGTCGATGCCCACTCCCAGCGGAGCGCGCGCAGATGAGTATTCAGGCGGGCTGAGTCCCCTTGGCATCCTGCCACTGACCGAACTCCTCGCTCAGCCCTTTGGACTCGAGCCAGGCTTTGACGTCGATCCCGAACTGGCGCCATGCCGTCAGCTCGGCAGTGAGACTCGCGGCTCCCTCCACGAACGCGGCGAACACGTCATTGCGGCGAACGGGCTTGGGGGCTGATTTGGACCGGGTCTGTTTGGGCATAGGAACCTCGCTTTTCCCTAGACAACATCCAGAACACATGACCAGGTACTCGTCAATCATGCTGTTGGTGCTCGCTTGAGCAAGCACGCGAGTGGCGCTGAGGGACGGCGCCTGTATCTCGATGTCGTGGAGGCCGCACTGCGCCAACCTGGACGAAAGGGCGCGGCGTCGATGCCGCGCAATCTCGCTGAGGATGTGGCCGTCCGCCAGCTGCGGCAGGCCGAGAAGATCCGTCGTCGCCTCGACAAGCACCTGAACGCCATGAGCAAGGCCGACGAGCAGTGGGTGCCCGATGTCGACTTCGTCAAAGCGTCGGCGGAGAATAGCCGAACTATCACGCAGTTGCTCAACTCGCTCCGGCTCCAGCGCAAGGCGCACAAGGACGCGATGGGCGGGCTGACGCAGGAGCAGCTCGACGCTGTGTTTGTGCACAACCTGAAGCGCATCGCCTCGGCGTTGACCGACGAGCAATGGCACGCGCTGCTGAGCATCAAGTTTGGCGACGAGGTGGCGAGGGTGATGGTGCCGGCACAGGGGGACTCGTGATCAATCTCCCCAGTTTCGTCGAGCGCATCAGCGTTCGCCTTCCGATTCCAGTGATCCTGCATGCTGATATCGACCCCCTATTCGACGGATGGAGGCTGAGAGTCTCGATCAAGGTCCCCGACATCCACACCGGAGAGCCGACCTGGGTCCATACGATGGCCCCGGTGGAGCGCATCGACACGGAGGGCCGGGCGGTCTCCAGGGTCCGCTCGGCCATCCTCAAGGCACTCGAGCATGAACTGGACGAGTGCCTCCTGCTCGACGGGAAGCAGGTGCGTGACCCACACGCGAATGAGCGATTCGCGGTGCCGCGGGAAGCCGAGGTGGCGCAGTGAGCGAACTGGAGCGACTTCGCGCCGAGCGCCAGGCAAGGCTTGTCGCCCTCGGCCAGCGCCCGTCATGGTGGCGACCGTTCAGGCGCCGACGATGGGACCGCAAGCACGCGCAGATCACGGCCACCTCTCTCGACGAGACCACCTTGATGCTGCGCAGGCTCTACCCGACCAACCTCGTCGAGAGCCTCGTGATACAGCAGAGTTCCGCATTGTCATTCGCGAAGCTCGTCAAACACGAAACGGACGATATCCACAGGCACATGGATCGGCGCGAGGCCGACCTCGACCGATACGGCTACGGCGGCCCACCGGAGCGTCAAGAGGCTGCGAGGGTCGGGCTGACCTGCGCGTGCGGTCACGATGTAACGCAGCACATTGCGTACATGGTCGACCGGGTTGTGGGGCCGGCCCTGTGCACGGCCAAGGGATGCGAGTGCCGGACCGAGCCGATCGACGCACCGGGGCCGGGCGAGGTCGTTGAGCGACTAAGAGGGTCGCTATGACCAGCGCGCCGTTCCGTGACCTGTTCGCCGAGTTGCCACGTGCGCTATTCGAGACGCTCAGGGGAATCGGCGAGGCCGCTGTCGCCTTGGCTGAGTCCCGCGCGAGTGCATCCACGCCAGGGCGCAGGAGTCAGCTCTCTGCGCTGAGCGAGGCGCTCCAGACCGGGACACTCGCGACTGCAATCTGCCAACGGTACGGTTGGAGCAGCCTTGAGGTCTCAAGGCATCCCTCAGATGCCGCGTTGCTGCTCTGTGCAACGCTGCCGTGCGGACATCGGCTCGGCTGGTTGCGCGTCGACGAGCAACTCCTCGAAGACGCCGGCAACCCCGGAATGGTGCTGCTTCGGCAGCTCGACGATCTGGCAAGACACTCCCCGAAGTGCGGTTGTGCTGCGAGCAAGTTCGGCGACGAGAACCCGGAGTTCACATGAGCCTGCCCGGAAACCAGCTCGAGATCCGCGAGATGGGACCGGACGACCTCGCGTTCGTCCGCGCGACCTGGCGAGAGAGCTACAAGCACGCCCCGGTGGTCGAGCGCATGCCGTGGCCGGCCTACCGCGCCAGGATCTGCCCGGTGCTGTACTCGCTCATCGAGCGGCATGACGTCTCGCTGATCGGCGCGTACGACATGGACAACCGCATCCTCGGGTGGCTCGCGTGGTCGCCGGGCCGCTCGATCTCGACGGTCCACTGGGCCTATACGCGCGACCACATGGGCGAGGAGAAGTTGCGGCGGCGGGGCATCATGACCACGCTACTGGACGCGGCCGACCTCGGACCGCGCTTCCTGTACACACACAAGGGAGAACACAGGCGAGGCGGTGGTGGCGCCGACAGGCGGCGACGATACTTCCCGCGCCCACTCGACGAGGAAGTGGTGGACTGGCTGAGGAGCCGTGGCCAGATCGCCGTTCACGAGGACATTCACGAGTGGCTCAAGTAGGTAACCAGAAAGGACTGTCAGCATGAGCAAGTACCGCATGTTCGAGTTCCGCATGTTCCGCAAGGAGCCTTTCGTCGTCGAGGCGTTCCAGCGCCGCGGCGCCGAGCAGGATGGCCGCCTGGCAGAGGACGTGATCGCCGGTGATGTGAGCTACCCCGAGGATGGCACGATGCGGATCCGCACCCTTGCTGGCGAGATGACCGTGCAGCCGGGGGACTGGATCATTCGCGGCGCCAAGGGCGAACTGCACACCTGCAAGCCCGACGCCTTCAAGGCGCTTTACACGCCGGTGGCGCAGGCACACGTCGCGATTGATGGTTGCCAGTGACCGCCAAGCTCATCGGCATCACCATGTCCGCCGCGCCTCCCCTCCCCGGACTGCGCGCCGGCACGCTCACGACGATCCGCATCGGAGACGTGCATTCGCCGCTCTCGCGGTGGCAGTTCCATGTTCGCGGCCCGAGCGTCCTGCTCGTCTCTCCGCCCGGGTGGCAGCCCGGAAAGGACGAGCGCGAGTGGGAGCCTGGTGGAGCGCGTGTGATCTACGAACTGCCACGCCAGGGCTGCAACCTGCACTGGTCGGGCGAGGCGGCCGACATCGGCGCGCTGACCAACTACTCGCCACCCGGAGACGCACCTACCGAGGAGGAGATGGAGCGGCTCACGGCCCCCAAGGGCAAGCGAGCGTGAGCGATCTGGTCGCCGACTGTCTCCACATCGGGGGCGCTGTCTTCTACGGCGTCGTGGCTGGCGCCGTGCTAGCCGAGACCAGCCGTTGGACACCTGCCCTGCTCTGGCCGCTCGTCGCACCGTGGACCCTGTGTAGGGACGCCGTGCGAAAGCGAGCCAGGCGCCGCAGTCTCGAATCGCGGGTCCCGAAGGCCACGGCTCTCAGGTGAGCCTCCCTGCGGTCATCGCCGCTCTGACGCTGCTGGCCGCGCAACCCATGTCAGCAGCGCCGTACATAGATCCCGCACTCCTCGTTGCGCTGAACAAAAAGCAGCCGACAGAGGAGGCCGAGCGGGCCGCGCAGGACGAAGCCGAGGCGGTTGCGGCGCAGCTCCGCGACCGATTCACTCGCCACCCGAAGCAGCGCCGGTTCTGGCAGTCGATCGCCAAGCGCCTCGCGGCGCTCTGCACGCGACGAGCTGGCAAGTCCGACGGTGGCGTGCGCGAGTGGTTGGCGAAGGCCATCACGATCAAGGGCTGGCGCGGCGTCTACATCAACGAGACGCTTGGCGAAGCCAGGAAGGTCGTGTGGAAAAACGACCTCGGCCAAGGGTGGGTCGACCTCCTCGCGCAGTACGGCACGCTCGTGCCCGGCCAGTCGCTGATGTTCCGCATCGGAGGCGTGCTCGCGGTCGTCAACGGCACGCTGCTCACGATCGACTTCAGTAACGGCTCTCAGATCGCGCTGTTCGGCGCGGACGACGAGAAGGCCATCAACAAGCTGCGCGGCCAGGCCAAGGACGAGGTCTGGATCGACGAGGCGCAAAAGTTTGTGCACCTGCGCCCGATGATCTTGCAGGTCGTTTCGCCGCTCGTGAAGGACAAGCGCGGCGTCATCCGTCTCACGGGCACGCCGAGCGAGGACTGCGCCGGATACTTCTACGAGGTCACGCCGGAGCCGGACTCCGGCGATACGCCGCTCAAGGGATGGGAGGTGCATCGCTGGTCCGTGGTCGACAACCCGGGATTCGGGTGTGTTGCGTGGATCGAGGGCGAGTGGTTCATCACCGACCACACCGGCGCCGTACTTGGTGGGCCGTATGTCGACGAGGCCACAGCCGAGCAGGCCGCAACCCAGATCCGATGGGATCGCACGGCCGGGGAGGCGCTCGAGGAGAACGGGTGGGATGGCACCGAGCCCGAGTACCAGCGCGAGTGGCTCGGGAAGTGGGTCAAGTCGGACGCCCGCTACGTCTACCCGGTCCATGCGGCGCCACAGCACCGACTCACCTATGCGCCACAGCGCTTCGTGGACAACCCGGTCAACGACAAGCACCCACCCTGGTATGACCACGTGTCGGCGTACTTGGACCTGCCGCGCAAGCCGACGGGACGGCAGCACCAGTGGCTCTACGCGATCGGCGCGGACTTCGGGTACGCCGAGGACCCGTTCGCGGTCGCCGTGTGGGCCTTCGCCCAAGACAGGTCGGACATCTTCGAGATGTTCAGCTGGAAGCAGCACAAGGTGTTGCCCGACGACCAGCGCGACTACCTGCTCGATCTGTGGCGTCAGCTGGACAACGTGGTCGTGCTCGTCGGAGATCCGGCGGGACAGGTGGCGGCAAATCTGGCGGGGTGGCGCGAGCGCGTTCACCTGCCGATCGACGACGCGGACAAGTCAGGCAAGGCCACCTGGCAGACACTCATGGCAGGCGACATCCGCAAGGGGAACGTTCGGTACCGAACGGACTCGCCGCTGCTGCTGGAGCATCGGCACCTCGTCTACTTGCCCACGAAGCCCGGAAAGCCCCTCAAGGACCATGCGGACCGCAGAACGAGCGATGGCAAGATCCACGGCAACCACTGCGCGGACTCAGCGCTCTACGCGTACCGACACCTGACGCACTTCCTGCACCGAGCGCCTGAGGACAGGCCGCCACCCGGATCGCGCGAGGCTCTGGAGATCGAAGCCGCGCGACATGAGGCTGCCATCGACCGCAAGGACGCCCAGCGAGCACGGGATGACGGCGACCGCTGGGGTATCGCCGAGGAGAGTGGATATGGGTATGAGTACTGAGCTCATCGTCCCCGAGTCCGGGGAGACCTTCCCTCTCTCGCCGGATGATCACGTGTCCCGCCTGATTATCCTGCTGGAGTACGCGCGGCGCCGTGGCTTCCGCATCGGGCCAACGGTGCAGGTTGGCGATGTGACACTCGCGGTGCGCGACCTGCGCCAGGACGATCGGAGCGAGCGGGATGGCAGCGACCCTGCGCCTGGGATCTGGGAGCAGGCCGGATTCGAGGACAGGAAATGACCTGGACCTCCTGCGGAAAGGGGCATGGCGACGTCGACGTGTACGCCATCTCCGCTCAAGGCGCCGACGAGGTGATCCACCTCGGGCGCAACGCCATCCTCGCGGTAAAGCACCGCGATCCGGTCGTCTACTTCGCGGTGTTCGATCTCCACGACAGCGACATCGACGGATCGAACCCGCGCCACGCGATGCTCATGCACGGCGAGGGGCCGGGTTCGCTGCGCGAGTGCCGCCACATCTGGTGGGGCGAGATCGGCACTGACGGATACACGTTCGGCCTGAACTTCGCCGTGGTCGAGTCCGCGCTCCGCGAGCTGCGTCGCTGGTTCGACGGAGACTAGGCCCTCGGGTTCTCTCTGGCCAACCCCACACAACTGCTGTAGCACTGTAGACAAATCGAAGCCGGCCAGAGGAACGCGGCCCGCCGAGTCCACGACTCATGGCCAAGCGCTCCTCCCCCAACCGACCCATTCAGCGCGTCCAGCATTGGTGGCGCGCTGAAGTCGGCGCGCCTGTTCACGGCGAGGTGTCCGACTTTGCCCGCACGATCCTCGCAAACGAGTCGAGCTTCCACTCTCGCAACCGAGCCCGCGAGCGCATCTATGAGGGCCGCCTGCTGTCTCAGTTTCGTCAGGCCGTTGCGGCCCTGGAGCAATCCGGGATTGGTGTAGCGAGGCTGAATGCGACCAAGACGATCATCGACACGTTCGTCTCGCGGCTATCCAAGGACCGCCCGATGCCGTCGTTCGTCGTCGACGACGCGGACTGGGACCTCAAGCACAAAGCGAAGCAGTATCGGAAGTTCATCGTAGGCCAGATGCGCGAGACGGAGTTCGACGACCTGTCTCGTGATGCCCTAGAGGACGCGGCGATCCTCGGCAACGGGTTCACGCGCATCGACGACGCTGACGACGACGTGTTCGCGGAGCGGATCCTCGTCAATGACCTGCTATTCGACGAGCGCGAACTGAAGTACGGCAAGCCACAGCAGGCCATCCTGGTTCGACGCATGGCCCGAGACCACCTGGCCGAGCTGTTCCCGGACTTCCGGGACAAGATCGAGTCCGCCCCAGCAGCAGTGAGGCGCGCCGACGATCGCGAGCAAGAGCGCTCGATGATCGGCGACCTCGACGACTACGTGGACACGTTCGAGGCATGGCACCCGCCGACCTGCCGTGACAGCGAGAACGGTCGCCGTGTGCTGTGCATCGACACGGCCACGCTCGTGTCCGAGCGCTGGTACGAGCCGCGGTTCCCGTTCGCCCACGCGAAACTGTTCAAACCGCGCTCCGGTCTCTACGCAACCGGCTTCGTCGACCAGCTCGCGGACCTCCAGCACCGGGTTAACTGCATCGTCCGGGACCTCCAGCTGAACCTCGCGGCAACGGGGCGCGGCCACTTCCTCGTCTCAGAGGCCAACGACATCCCGATCGAGATGCTCACGGGCTGGCAGCCGTTCAAGCTCAAGTACAAGGGCGGCCAGCCGCCGACGTTCCAGGCGCCGCAGCCGTTCAATCCGGCGCAGTTGTCGGCGCTCCAGTTCTTCATTCAACAGATGTTCGATCTGACCGGTGTGAGTCAGGCGGCAGCCACAAGCAAGAGCGCGCTCGGTGCTGGCGCGTCGGGCGTCGCGCTGGACACGCAGTACGACATCGACTCGGACCGCTTCCGCATGCCGCAGGCGAACTACGCGAGGTACCGCCTCGATGGCGCACAGCGATACCTCGACGCGGCGGCCCGCGTGGCCCGCCGCCGTCAGGAGCGCAAGGGCGCCAAGCGGTCGTGGGTGGCCACGAGCTGGAAATCACGCGACGCGATCGAGCAGCTCGACTACAGCAAGGTCGAGCTCAAGGAAGGCCAGTACAAGCTCCAGATCGAGCCGGTCAACTTCCTGCCCGACACGCGAGCCGGGAAGCTGAGCGTCGTCGAGCAGCTCGCGAAGGCCGGGGTTATCCCGCAGTGGCTTGTCCCAACGCTGTTCGACGAGCCCGACCTCGTCCAGGCCAACAACATCGTCCTGGCAGCGTTCCGCAACTGCATCCGCAAGATGGACGACCTCGTCGACGAAACGATTCCTATGCCGGTGCCCGAGCCGCTCAACGACCTCGATCTTGAGCTGACGGTCTCGACGGCCTACTACAACCGGGTCCAGGAGGAGCGCGCGCCAGAGGGTATCCAGTCGCGCTACCGGGACTACGTCGCGCTGGTCGAGAACCTGCTCGAGCAGAAGCAGAAGCGAGCGCCGCAGGCTGCTGCGCCTGCAATGGCCGCGGCCGAGGCCCCACTACCCGGCGGTGTCCCGATGATGCCGCAGGGTCCAGTTCCGGCGCCGATGCCGATCGGCGCACCGCCGCTCCAGGCGCTGCCTGGCGGCCTTGCATGAGGAGATTTGATGTCGTCTGACGCGTTCGAAGACCACAACCCTGCATCCGCTCCTGCTCCACGTTCGAGCGGCGGGCTTCGCCGTGCTGCGCTCGTCGCGCAGGAGTCCTTCGAGGAAGGAGGCGGGGCTCGCCCCGACGATGGCAGCGGCGGAGACGAGGAGATCAGCGAGGGTGGAGGCGGGGGGGGTGGCCGCAGGCTCCCCGAGTCAACCAAGGCGCTGATCGCGCGGATGATCGCAGAGCGCACCGGCGACGACGGACATGCGAACGAAACTGTCACCGAGGAGCCCCCGGCGGAACAGCCCGCCGAGCGGACCGTTGATACCGATGATCCCGATGCGGTCGCCGAGTTGAAGGCCAAGCAGGCAACACAGCCTGCCGAGAAGCCGGCAGAGACGAAGCCGGCGGATCAGCCCGACCCTTCGTCTGAATGGAAGGCGACTGCCGAGCGCTACGAGGCAGCGAACCGGAAGCTCATCAGCGATCTCGAGGCCGAGCGCAAGCGTGTCAAGGAGGTCCCGGCCAAGCGCAAGGGGCCTGACTACATGGAGGACAGCCTCGGCTCGATTCGATCCTACATCGCAGAGTCACTCGGGCTCGACGACGCGAATCACGAGGATGTCTCTCGCGAGCTCGCCTGGCTGCAATTGGACTTGACGTCCAAGGATCTTGGTGTAGCAGTAGACTCGTCAGCTTCCGCTGCGAGAGAGGCCGCTCGAGCCCGCCAACTGTGGGCTAGAGAGAAACGAGAGCGCCAGTCGGAAGGTGAAAAGTCCGTCGATGGCTCCGCCGATGCGGAAGCGCAGAAGGCGGCAGCGGCAACGCAGTTCATTGGCACTCGTCTCGGCAAGCAGACCGACTACCCCCATCTGCATGCGCTCGCTGAACACGTCGACGGCATGAAGCCCGAGGCGATCGTCTGGCAGATCGTGCAGCGTGAGATCCAGACCGGGCGGTGGACTCAGGCCCAGATCGCCGACGACGAGTTCCTGGTTCGCGAGGCCGCCAAGATCGCAGAGACCCACTACCAAGCCCTCGCCGACCTCGTCGGCAAGGCACGATCAGTTTCACAGCCCAGCACCGCTACGCCGGAGAAGCCGGCCGATGCGTCCACGAGTGCGAGCACCGATCCGAGCCAAAGCCACGGGGCACGGACCCTCACGACGGCGGCAGCCAGTGTTGCACCCGCAACACCACCGGCAAAGAAGCCAGCGCCAACTCAGGAGAAGCCGAAGTTCCGGACCGATCGCGAACGCAGGGAATGGGCATTGCGCCACCTGCCGAAGTGACGGCCCCTGACTCCGAGTAGGTGCCGGCCGCGGTGCTCCCAACAGGAGCACGACCGTGGCGACTCACAATCTCAGCAATCAAGACGCAGTCCTCAAGGACTACTACACCGACGACAAAATCAAGGAGCAGAGCTACGGGGAGAACCCGTTCTTTGCGATGGTCAGGAAGGAGCGTGGCGTGATGGCCGGTGGCCGCCGCTACGTCCAGCCTGTCGAGTTCGCCCACCCCGGTGGCTCGAGCAGCGACTACGCGAAGGCGATGGCGAATGCCACGACCTCGTCCTACGAGGACTTCCTGATCCAGCGTCAGAAGCAGTACCAGCGCGTCCTCGTCCAGCACGAACTGCTGTTCGCGACGCAGAGCCAGCGCGACAGCTTCCAGAAGGCTCTCGACGAGTTCGATCGCGGATTCCGCGGGCTCGGCGAGAAGATCGGTCGCCGCGCGTACCGCACGCAGGGCGGATCGATCGGACGCATGGCGAACACGGCGGTCACGACGACCGTCATCACGCTCGCCGACAAGGCCAGCGCGTTCAACTTCCACCAGGGGCAGGTGCTCCAGTTTGCGGCGGCGGACGGCACGGGAGCGCTGCGCGACTCCGGCGACACGACCGTCGTGACCGAGATCGACATCGAGGGCGGGACCATCACGGTCGCCGACCAGCTCGACACGAAGATTACGGGCATTCAGGCCACGGACTACGTGTTCGTGGATGGCGACTTCGGCCAGTGCCTGTCCGGCCTCGAGGACTGGCTGCCGGTCGATAACCGGGCGGCCAAGCTCGCGGCGGCGTTCCACGGTGTCGTGCGCAAGCCGGCCGCCGACTACCTCGGCGGCATCTACATGGACGGGACCACGATGGGCGGCCTCGACGAGGTCATCATCAAGCTCACCGGCAAGGTCGGCAAGTACGGCGGTCGCACGTCGCACATCTTCGCCAACCCCGAGAGCCTCAGCGACATGCAGCTGCTGACCAACAGCAAGCTCCAGGCCGAGGCGATCCGCTCTGTGATGCGCGGCGAGGACGGCGAGGTTCTCGTCGGGTTCAGCGGCTTCCGCGCAGTCGTCGGCGGGCGCACCGTGCGGATCTACGGCGACCGCAACTGCCCCTCCAACCGCATCTACGCGCTCCAGCTCGACACCTGGACGCTGTGGCACTCGGGCAAGCTGGTGAACTGGCTCGGCGAGGACTACACGGGCAGTAAGCTCAAGCAGGCCGAGAACGAGGACAGCGCAGAGGCTCGTCTCGGCAACTACTGCAACGTCGGTTGCTCGGCGCCGGGCTGGAACGGCGTCGCGAAGATCAACCCGTCGGCGTGAAGGGAACTGCTCAGATGGCAAATCGCACCACTTACGTGGTCACGCATCCGAAGTCCGAGGTGCAGATCATCACCGCGAAGCTCCAAGGGGGCGGCGCCGCGGCGAACATGGTCAACGCCGAGGCGGGCAACCAGGGCGGCGGCGACGTCGTCTCTGCCGTTCGCACAGCTGCGGGCAAGTTCACGCTGACGTTCCGCAACAAGTACCCTCAGCTCATCGGAGGAGCCCCGCCGCTTCCGGTGGGGACCACTGCGGGGCTGGTCGGCAAGTTCGGGTCCATCGATGTGGCCGCAGGAACTGCGGCGCTCGAGCTCTATGTGGGCTCGACCGCGACGGATCCGGCCACGACGGACACGGTCTACATCCACCTGCTCGTACGGAACAGCGGACGAAACCAGTGACCGCCGTCAGCCTCTCATCGGTCCGGGAGGTCGTCCGCTTCCGCGGCGACTATCCCAGGAGTTCGAAGTTCAGCGACAAGCACGTCAACGCCGAGATCCAGAAGGCGTGGAGCGAGCTGCACGAGCTCATCGAGGACCAGAATGAGGGCTACTGGGATCGCGCCAACACGGTGCAGACCGTTGCAGCGCAGTCCTTCGTGTCTCCGCCATCCGACTGCTGGCGCATCAAGGGCGTAGACCTTCTCGATGGCGGGCGCTATCGAGAGCTGCGCCAGGTCGGCATTGGCGATCGCAATCGATTCGGCCCACATGAGGGCAAGCCGGAGGCGTTCAACCTCAGCGAGCACGGCGTCGACCTGTACCCGACGCCGAACGCGGTCTACACGCTTCGGATCACGTACGCGCGGCTCTGTGTTCCGCTCGACGAGAGCGCAGCCGTGGACGTCCCCAACGACTGGGATGACTACGTGGTCTGGGCGACGCTGCTCCGCCTCCACGGCACCGAGGAGCGCCCGCTCGGCGACACCAGTGCAATGCTGGAGTCCGCCAAGCAGCGCATCATCCGCGGCGCCTCCAAGCGCAAGCAGCAGGAACCGGAATATCTCCAGCTGCGAGAGCACGTGCCGGACTGGTGGCTCTGATGGCGGGCCGCCGTCCCACCCCACCTCGAGCCGCGGCCAACGTAGCCAAGGTCGACGTCCCCGACGAGGCGACGGCCCGTGCCATCGAGGCTCTGCGTGATGCTGTGCAGCGCCTTCAGGGCCAGGTCTCGTCGCAGATCATTGAGGTCGACTTGGCCGTGGGACTCAACGTCGTGCCGCACAGCCTGGGGCGAGCAGTCCGCGTTGTGCAGGTAACCCCGTCTGTTGCTGACGCGTCGTTCGCGTTCGCTTTGCGGCGCTCGACTCTCCTCGCCGAGCGCCAGGTGCTGATCGAGGTGGTCGGCACTGCGCAGCCCGGGGCAACCCTCTTGGTGATGTGATGGCGATCCTCCCGAACACCGGCGTTGAGTTGCCGACCCTTGGCGGCGACTCTGGTACGTGGGGTCAGAAGCTCAACGCGGCGCTCTCCAACTATGACGAGCACGACCACACAGCAGGTCGCGGCAAGCGCCTCAAGGTCAGCGCCATGTTCATCGACGCCGACTTGCCGTTTGGCGGCTTCGGTCCGACCGGGCTCGGTCACGCCACGTTCAGCGCCATCACACCACTCACATCCGGTGCTCGCCGGTTCTTCGTGTCGTCGACCGACGGCGAGCTGTACTTCCGATCTGCGAGCGGCGTAAACATCAAGTTCACCGCAGGCAACGCGCTCAACGTCGCGGCATTCACGGGTGGCATCGGCGGTGACTACACGGCGGTCGGCGCGTTGGCCGCCTACGACAACAGCAACAGCCGGTACACCTTCCGCGGTCCGGGCTCGATCTGGGCACGTCTCGCGAGCGGTGAGGTGCGTGTCTATGAGACGGGAACGACCGAGACCGTGTACGTCGGGATCGCGGCACCGAGCGCCCTGGCAGCGAGCTACGCGATCACGCTCCCTCTGGCGCCGCCGGCCTCGACATCGCTCGTGCAGATGTCGGCGACCGGCGCCCTGACAGCGTCCAACACGGTCTCCACTGCGACAACGTTCTCGGCGGCGGTGTTTGCGCAGTCAACACTCTCTGTTGACGGCGCGTCGACCCTCACCGGTGCGGTGACGGCGAAATCGACGGTGGATGCGGTTGGGCTGATCACTGCGCAAGCGGGGCTTACCGCGTTCGCCGGCCAGCATGTCACCATCTCCGGAGCCGCAAACTACCGGCACGGCACGAAGTCAATCACGCGCGCCCTCACCAAGAACACGCCGATGAACATCCAGGCCGGCACGGTCTCGGACGTTGGCGGATCGGCCGGGATCGCCATCTCGAGCAACACCATCGTCTACTTCCCTCTGCCGGAGCTGCCATCCCATGCGCGGCTCGTTGCAGTGACGGTGTACTTCCCGACAGCGCCAGATCGAGACAACGTCCTCTGCAAGCTCTATCAAACGAGCGCCTCAGATCCGGCAACAACCGCCTTCTCGGATATGAGCATCATCCTTACCTCGTCCGGGTTCGCGCTCAGGCGTGCCGCGGGGTTGAGCTTCCTGCCATCGGGCTCCCAGACCTACTGGGTACAGGTCAGCAACAGCACGTCGACGCCGAAGATGCAGGCGATCGTGGTGGAGTACGATGTACCGTGACCTCTCATCACGGCTGGCAGTAGCAGTATCCGTCGTACAGGTACCTGGTCGGCGTCTGACCCTCGGGGCACACCCCATGGATGCAGCCACGCCGACACACCCCCACCGTCTCGTTCGGCTGGATCACGCACATCCCGAGCACGCCGTATGGGGTCTCACAGATCGCGATAGGCGACCAGCCGGGGTTCGTGCATCGGCTTCCGAAGCCCTCGTCAGCGAACGCATCCTGAGGGAGCGGCAGGTTGTCGCCGCATGCACACATCGTCACAACCATCAGCGCCACTGCCCGCATGGAAGCATCGTGCGACTGATTGGCTGCGCGGTCAACGGGGGCGATCGTGGCGCTCTCTAAGGTCGCCCTGCCGCTCAAGTTGGCCGGCGGGCTCGAGACCAAAATGGACGCCAAGTCCGTCCCCGGGGTGAAGCTCCTCGGGCTCGAGAACGCCGTGTTCACCCGCGCGATCTCGTTGGTGAAGCGCAACGGCTACGCTGCCTTGTCGCGCGCCATCGTCGACTCCGGCGACCTGGTCACCGACGCCGTGCGGCTTGGGCGACGTGACGATGAGCTGCTCGCGTTCACCCGCGAGCGCTGCTTCTCGCACCTCAAAGACGCAGACCAATGGCTCGATGCTGGGCCGTGTTTCTCGGTGCGCGGCACAGATCGGGTCGCGATCCGCACCGGAACCGAGCAACTCATGGGTGATCACGCATCGCTGCATGGTGTCACCGTCTACGCCTGGGAGGACTCGCGCGGTGGTGTCTGGTGGTCCGTCGTGGACGCCGCCAGCGGTCGCATCGATCGAGCGCCCGCGCAACTGCACCCCGACGGCATCAGCCCGCGGTGCCTCGCCGTCGGCCAGGCGCTCCACATCTACTACGCGGTGCCAGCCCTCGGGCATGTCTACGCCGTCGTGGTCAACCCGGATGCGCCGAGCTCGGCGACGGGCTCGCTGCTCCTGATCGACGACCTGAGCACGACAAACCCGGTCTTTGACGCGTGCTCGACGACGAGGTATGTCGGCGCCTCAGCGATCGCGTGGGCCGAGCGCTCGAGCGAGAACTTCCGCGTGGGCATGGTCCACGCGTCAGGCGTGCTCGGCTCACCGGCCACTGCGCTCCCATCTCCGGCCACAGCTGCGGGCGGGCTCGAGGATGGATCTGGTATCGCCGTGGCCTACGTCGACGACAACGTGACCGTTGTGGCGCAGAACAGCGGCACGCCCGATGTGGTCGCCTGGATCTTCGATGACACGTTCGACGTCCTGGCGATCTCGTCCGACATTGCTGTGGGCACGACCGTTGGCAACCCCGCTCGCATCGCAGCCGCGTTCGACGGCGCAGCCGAGCCGACACTCTGGGTCGCGTACGAGCAGGGCGCAGCCGAGCCGAGTGAGAGATGGTGCCAGGTGGCGAGCACGCCACTGTTTGGACCGCCGTCCCCTACGCGTGAGATCCGCGGTGTCGGACTCGCCTCTCGGGCGTTCCGGGCCGAGCTGGACGGAGATGTGTTCGCCGTGTTCGTACACGACACGACATACTTCAACACCTACGTCACGCTGCGCCTGTCAGACTTCGCGCCGGTCGGCCGGCACCTTCCTGGGCTTGCAGCCGGAGCACCGGCGCGAAGGCACCTGCCATCGGCCCATATCGACGGCGATGTCGCGTCCATCTGCCTGCCGTACCGCGAGCGACTGCTGAGCGAGAACGCCGACCAGTTCACCGAGACTGGATTGCGTCTCGTCTCGTTGGATTTCGCGAGCGACGATTCGCACCAGACCGCCCAACTTGGCCGCGGTCTCTACATGGCCGGAGCATGCCCGCTCCACTACGACGGCCACGCGTGGACCGAGCAGGGCTTCCACTTCGGTCCGGAGCTGATCGTGGCCACGCCTGGTGCAGGCGGCTCTCTCGACGACGACAACACGTACCTGTATCGAGCCTGGTACGAGTGGACAGACGCGCAGGGTGAGATCCATCGCGGTCCGACGAGCTTCGGAACGCTGGTCACCCTGACGGCCGGGCAGACGCAGGTCACACTCGAGCTCCCAACCCTGCGCGTGACCCGGAAGGATAACGTCCGGATCTGCGTTGCGCGATCGACGACGACGTACGGTGAGACGCAGCTGTACCGGGTGTCATCGAGCGACCCGCAAACGTCCGGTCAGCCCAACGGCTACGTGGCCAACGATCCGACCGTTGACCGGGTGACCTTCATCGATCGGATGGGCGATGCCCACGCGACAACCCAGGAACCTCTCTATACCAACGGAGGGATCCTGAGCACGGATCCGTCCGCTCTTGGATCGGCGGTCGCAGGCGGCAAGTCGCGGCTGTTCTTCGCGGATCCGAGCGACGGGAACCTGATCCGCTACAGTCAAACGCTCGACCCTGGCTACGGCGTCGAGTGCCCGCCCGAGCTCGTCGTGCAGGTCGATCCGTTTGGCGGTCCGGTGACCGGCCTAGCCGTCATGGACGACACGGTTATCGCCTTCAAGGCGAGCGCGATCTTCGCGTTCGCGGGCGGCGGTCCGCTACCCAACGGTGACACGAGTCAGGGCGGATTCAGCGAACCGCAGCTCATCACGTCCGACGTCGGATGCTCAGCTCCGTCGAGCATCGCCCTGACGCCCGCTGGTCTCGTGTTCCAGTCGGCCAAGGGCATCTACCTGCTCGATCGCGGACGCTCGGTGCAGTACGTCGGCGCACCTGTCGAGGCTTTCAACGCGCAGGCGGTCCGTCGCGCGACCGTGATGCCGGACCGTACGCAGGTCGTGTTCCTGACCGATAGCGGCAAAACGCTACTCTACGACTACCTGTTCGGTCAGTGGTCCACGTTCAGCAACCACGAGGGCAAGGACGGGATCATCGTCGGCGACACGTACCATTATCTGCGACGCGACGACCGGGTGTTTCGCGAGACGGTCGGGGTGTATTCGGACGCCGGCTCGCGCATTCCGATTCGCATCGAGACCGCATGGATTCACATGCAGGACTACCTGCAAGGCTTTCAGCGCTTCTACGAGTTGCTTCTCATTGGAGAACGCAAGAGCGCCCACCAGCTGAAGCTCCAGTGGCGGCTCGATTACAGCAACCAGTGGAGTGACCCGTGGTATCTGGACGCAACGGGCATCGCCTCTCAGGCCGGGTGGATCAGCGGCGACAGCGCCCCCTGGATCGGCGACAGCGATGATTCGCTCGTAGGCACGTTCTATGGCGATGGACCATACGGCGAAGGTGTGTATGGTGGAGTCGGGCCGGGCCTCTATCAGTGGCGGTTGCACCTGGGGTACCGGGGCCAGGCGGTCCAGTTCGCGTTCGAGGACTACGAGGCCGATGGCTTCGCGGGCGCGAGCTTCGAGTTGTCCGAGATGACCATCGTGGCCGGAGTCAAGGGGCCCGCCAACAAGCCCTTCGCAGCAGCGAAGAGCGCATAGGAGCTGTTCATGAGTTTCTGGGGCGGTGTCAAGAACTGGCTCTTTGGTGGCAACGCCACCGAGGGGCTGAATACCCGCGGAGAGAACGCCGACTTCGCGCAGGGCTTTCTGCGTAACCAGGTCAGCGGACTTGGCGGCCGAGAGGCCCCGAGGGCTCAGGCAGCCCAGCTGGGCTCCGCTGCTCAGCTCAACGGCGGGCCACAGGACCAGGTACGCCAGCAGCAGCAGCAGGCCGTCGGCCACCTCCAGGGCATCATGTCCGGTCAGCAGGCAGGGGCTGGCGAGCTTGCCGTCAACCGCCAAGTTGGGCAAGCGGGCGCCGCGCAGCAGGCCGCCGCTCGCATGGCCCGAGGCGCGAACGCAGCGCTTGCAGCCCGCAATGCAGCCCGCAACACCGCCGACATCGGACTCGGGGGCGCACAGCAGGCATCGATCGCACAGATGCAGGACCAGGCGAATGCCACGGGCCAACTCGCCGGGATCCTCGGCACGATGCGCGGGCAGGATCTGGACCTCGCCGGCCAGAACGCCCAGCTCGCACAACAGCGGATGCTCCAGCAGGGGCAGTTCAACCAGCAGGCGAACCTCGCCAACCAGCAGGCCGCGTTGGCTCAGACCGGCATGAACGACCAGGCGCAGATGGGCTACCTCGCGCAGCTCCTCGGCATGGACCAGGCGCAGTTCGCGGCCGAGCTCGCGAAGCGTGGTCTTGCTCAGCAAGACAAGGGCGTATTCCCCGGGCTGCTTCAGGCCGGCGGCCAGGTCGGGGCCGCATTCGCGGGCGGGGGCTGAGCGATGGCTCTCCCCGGAAGCGACGCGGCGGACTTCCAGACGCCCGATGGGCGAGTCGTGCGGCTACCTCGGCGCATGGCAGGCATGCTCACGGGGCTCGTCGAGGTGCCGTCGCAGGTGCCGCCGCCCAACCAGTTCACATCCCCGAGTCCGCCGCAGGCACCCCAGCTTCCCACGCCGCCAGCCCAGAACCTCGCACCAGGCGAGAATGCCGTGCGGACAGAGACTCGCGCCGAGAGCGTCGGCGCGGTCCAGCCAACTCCGGTAGCGGCTCCGGCTCCGATGCCCACACCGGAGCAGCCCCCTGCCCCACAGGCATCTCAGCAGGAACCAGCGGCGAGGCCCACAACAGCAGGAGACCTGCGCAAGGTCGGGTTCGGTGGCGTCTACGACCAGACGCGCGAGGCCATTGAGGCTGGCGCGGCGGCTGGTCATGCACTCGCCGACAAGGAGGCCGAGCAGCAGGCCGCGTTCGGAGAGGCGTACGCGAAGCGCAACGAGCAGGTCGATCGACTGTTCGCGAAGCGCGAGGCCGAGACCAGGGCCGACCATGATGCACTCGTCAAGCGCTCCGCTGACTACGAGTCCGCGGCGAGGAAGTGGGCGGACACGAAGGTAGACCGGAGTGCCGACCACCCGATCCTTGCGGCGATTTCCGTCGCCCTAGGAGGCGTCGGCGCCGCTCTCGAAGGCCGAGGCGGCGCCGAGAATCCGGCGTTGCGCGCCCTGTACACCGCGATCGATCGCAAGGTCGCTGGGCAGATGGCCGACCTCGAGCGCGGCAAGGTGGGGCTTGGCATGCAGAAGGAGCAGATCGCGCTACTGCGCGAACAGGCATCTGACCGACTCGCGATGACCAACCTGGCCATCGCCGGAGAGAGCGAGAGGGCGGCTCGCCGCATTGAGGAGATCGCGGCCAAGTCGAACAGCGAGATCGTGCGGGCTCGTGGTGCCGAGACAGCCGCGCAGCTGCGCGCTCGAGGAGCGGAGGCGCTCGGGCAGGCGGTCGAACGCCAGACGTCAGCCGACCAGGCCGAGAAGACGCGTCAGCAGCAGGCACTCCAGCATCGTCAGTCCATCGGCGTCCAGTACGCGCAGCTGAATCAACGCAAGGCCGAGTTCGGCGAGGAGATGAAGTACAAGCGCGAGAAGGATGCCTCGGATCGCCAAGCCGCGCTCGCTGCGGCTCAGGCCAAGGCTGGCGGCAAGGGCAGCGAGTACTACCAGAAGATGATCGGCGAGAACGAGTCCCGCGGTATCGGCAACGTGCTGACCGGCGAGCGCCTCATGCAGCCCGAGGGGCTGAAGCTGATGGATGCCGCGAAGGGTCACGAGGCCAACGCGCAGGCATTCGCGGAGCAGGCCAAGGCGGAGCAGGACCCGGTCAAGCGGCAGCAGCTCGAGCAGAGCGCTCAGGCCGAGGCGCAGCAGGCATCCGAACTTCGTGGGCGCGCCGAGATCGAGCACACGTTCCGCGGTCGCACGCCGGATCAGGCCGCGAAGCTGTCGGACATGGTCTCTGGCGCCCAGAGCGCGGTCAGTCTGATCGACGACATCAAGCGCATGCGGCGCGAGTACGGCCCGAGCTGGATCGCCTCCAACGAGGGCCAGGCGGCGATGCAGTCGAAGTCCACCGAGCTGCTCATGCAGCTGAAGAACGCGTGGCAACTCGGCGTGCTCAGCGGCCCAGACGTTGAACTGATCAACAAGGCGACCGGCGGAGATCCAACCAAGTTGACCATTGGTGACATCACGTCGATGTTCGGCACGAAGGGTCCGGAGTCTCGGCTCGACGCACTGTCCGACGGCATCGAGAAGCAGACGCGGAACAAGCTCCGCACCGAGGGGTACCGCGGCGAATGGAAGGTCAACCGGGCTGACTTCAAGGCCGCCAAGCCGACGGCCGAGGAATCGGCGATCACTTCCGCGCTCGACGACAAGACGCCACTTGAGCGCTCGGCCGGAGAGGACCGGGGGCTCCTACGCCGCGGAGTCGATCGCATCTTCAATCCGCTCGGCGAGTCTATGGAGTCGAAGGCAAAACGCGCCGCCGAGGACTCCGGCTCGATCACGCGACCGGGGCTCAGCGACTCACAGGCCGGCGCCCTGGACCTGAATCTGCGCGCATATCGCCAGGGTGGTCCTAAGGCGCAGAAGGCTGGAGAGTTGTTGGTCCAGCTCGCCGCAAGCAGCCGGCCCACACTCCGCTCGGCCACGCTCAACGCCCTCCGAGGCGACGCGCCAGAACTCTACGAGCAGGCGATCGCGAAGCTGCCCGCCGAGGAACAGGAACAGCTGCGGCAGCGAGATCAACTCGGTGCGCAGTGGCGCCAGCAGGCGCTCAGCGTCGAGCCCCTCGGTCGCCTCAAGGAGGCCGCGATCGCGGGGGATGCAGAGTCGCGGGCGGAGCTAGTGCGGCGCATGGCCGCCGGGGACAAGGCTGCACAGCGGGCGGCGCGCGAGGTTATCCAGGCGCAGGGGCGCCGCTGATGCCGCTATACCGCTCACCAGAGGGCCGCACGGTCGACGTTCCGGAGGCAGATGCCGCGTGGGCACAGTCCCAGGGCTTCACGCCAGTCGACGCCGAGCAGCGCTTCGCAGATCTCGAGGCCGAGGCTGCCAAGCCTGACGATCGCGGTCTGGTCGGCACGATTAACGCTGGCGCAACGGGGTTCCTGTCCGGGCTGACGCTTGGCGGTTCGGACGTGTTGCTCGGATCGTTGATGACCGGCAACGAGCGCGATCAGCTGCGAGATGACCGGCGGGCGAACCCTGGCGTGACCGCAGCCGCAGAGATCGGCGGCGGGCTCGCGGCGTCGTTTGCGGCACCAGGCTCAGCCCTCGCCCGCACACCAGCCGGCGCGCTGGCTCAGCTGGCCAACCAGGGCCAGGCCGCGGCGCGAGCAGTCGGCGGAATTCGTGGCGCTGCCGGCGTCGCGACCATCACGGGTTTCGAAGGCGCGGCGCAGTCGGCCGGAATGTACCTCTCGGATGTCGCCCTCGGCGACCGCGAGCTTACGGCCGAGGGCATGGCCGGAGCGCTTGGTCGCGGCTTCGGCTTTGGCACTGCGGTCGGCGGCGCGGCGTACGGCATCGAGAAGGGCACGATGGCGGCGCGACGCATGTTCGCGCGCTCGGAGTCCGGCGCGCGAGCAGCCGAGCTTGCCGAGCAGACCTGGAAGTCCAAGTCCGATGAGGTGCTTTCGGCCGGCGACCAGACCGCCGACATTGCCAAGGCGCGGCTCCGCGAGATCCAGGTCCAGAAGGAGGAGGCTGCGCTCGCACGCGCACGGATCGACATCGATATCGCCAAGTCGCGCGCCGAGGCTCAGGCCGGGTTCGACGCCGCGCGGAACGACACCCTCCTTGCTCGCGAGCAGGCACGTACCGCCGAGCAGCAGGCCCGGCAGACGCTCGCCGAGGAGCGGGTCACGGCGTTTCGCGACAAGCAGGTGGCCAAGAGCGCGCCGAAGGGCAAGAAGACCCAGCCATCAGAGGTCGCCGAGATCGCACCGTCCATGGCGCGCACGGATGTTGCCAGCGAGGCGAGCGCTCGCGGCGAGGTTCGAGCAGCAGCTGATGCAGCCGACGGCGCGACGCAGCTTGAGCGCCAGCTTCAGGAGATGCAGGCACGCACCGCGGCTGGGGAGACCATCCAAGATCTCAACGCGGCCCGCACACAGCGCCCTCGCGCCACGGCTGCGGACGACCTTGGCCCGGAGATCGCTGCCGAGGAGACCAAGCTCAGCGAGGCCGTTGCCGAGTACGACACGGCAAAGCAGCGCGTCCAGGCGTGGATCGATCGCATCAAGAACCCGCGCACCAAGCAGGACATGACCATCGGCGCGGGACCGTCAGCGATCTCGCGAGGTCGCAGCTACACGCCACTCGCCGATGACGTTTTCGTTGAGCAGTCGGGCGGGAAGCTGTGGTCAGTCGGCGACAAGGGCGGCAAGCTGACCGAGATCACGCCGAACAGCCGGATCCTCGCGGCTCCGAACGGCCCCGACTTCCGCGCCGGTCAACAGCTGGACGAGGCGTACGAGGACGCGATTGAACTGGCGCGCCTGGCAGACGAGCCGGCGGACCGGGCGCTCGCGCTCCAGGAGGCCGTGGACATCGAGCGTCAGATCCACGCTTACGTGCGATCGCACAACCCGCGCAACGCCGCGGTCATCGACCAGATCGAGGCCGCCCGTGAGGCGGCGGGACGAACCGCGCTCGAGGCGGCCGAACTGCGAGTGACCAAGCGGCTCGAGCGCGACGCCGCTGTGGTTGACGGTCCATACGTGCGGCGTGCCCCGGGCGCAGAGGAGCAGGCGTTCGAGGCTGCGCTCGCCAAGAGTGAGCCGCTGAGCATGTTCAAGGACCGCGCGACGTCGGGCATTGCAGGCGAGATCGATGATGCCGCCAAGGTGCTCGACGACTACGAGCGCGCATCGGCGAAGCTGACCGAGGCCGTCGGAGAAGCGGCACCCAAGAGCGCCCAGGATGCCGCCGCCGCCTATCGCAAGGCCGAGACTGAGGTTGAGCGGCGCCACGTGGACCGGACAGTCCGGGCCATCGATGACGTGGCCGGCGAAGGCGGCAAGGCGACGACCCGCGCCAAGACGCCACGCCGCTCCGGCAATCCGCGTTTGGACGAGCTCGAGGTCCAGCGGGCCGAAGCCGACCTACGCTACAGCAACGCGCGCGCGGCGGAGGCAGAGGCTCGCGCGGAGAGCGCTCGGGCAGTGAGCGCCAATGCCTCACGCGAGAAGGCGATCGACGTCGTTTCGTTGCCCGGTAAGCCGCAGGCGCAGCCTGGCCGACTTGGGAGGGCCGCAGACGCGCTAGGTGTCGTCGAACTGCTCGGCGGTATCCCCGGCCTGCCCTCGCCTCGCTCAATTCCGCTCGTTGGGCCGTTACTGGCCGACTTCCTCAAGTACCGCACGCTCGCCGGCCGCCTCATGGGCCGCGTGCCGGCAACCGGCGAGGCGCGAGCCGCATCGCTGGCCTCCAAGACGAAGGATCGTGTTGCGGTCTCCGTTGATCGAATGCTCGGTCTCATCGAGCGCAACGCCGGCCGCGCAGCGCGTCCCACCGTGACGGCCGGCAGCCGCGTCGTTGACGCGCTATCGAGGCGAATCCATGACGACGGGGAGCCGGATGCCCCTTCGGGGGCCAGCGCGCAGGAACTAGCTGCCGTGCGCGCTCGTGAGGTCGTTGCGTACGCGTCCAACTCGCGCGCGATCATCGCCGATGTCCGCAGGCAGATGCGCGACGTGGCGGATCCGGACCTCATCGCAGCCGCGGAGCAGCAGCAGCTCCGCAAGTACGAGTACCTCGCCCGGACCGCGCCCAAGGCGCCGCCGCCGAACCCGCTCAACAAGCGCCCATGGACGCCGACCCCGGCGCAGACAACGGCGTTCGCGCGCCGGCTTGAGGTTGCGGACAACCCAGTTCGTGCCTTCGAGCAGGTCGAGGAGCAGTGTCTGACACCGGAAGCGGCCGAAACCCTGCGTGTCGTCTACCCGCGACTGTTCGCGTCGGCGCAGCAGCGCCTCCTCGAGCGCGCGGGCGAGCTGCGGCAGTCCGTTCCGTATCCGCAACTAGTCCGGATGTCGCTGCTATTCGATGTCCCTCTTGACCAGACGTTGAATCCAGAGACAATCGCCTCGCTCCAATCTGTGTACGCGGCCAATAGCCCGACGGTCCCGACGCAGCAACCCGGTTCGCCTCCCACCCCTGCGGTGGCTAGTAACACGAACCTGACTGCGCTGTATCAGACCGGATTCGATCGGCGCGCTGCACAGAGGTAGGCATGCCCAGAATGAAGCGGGTCGGCGGGGCGTACGTCCAGCCGATCGACGAGACCGGGAATCTCGTCACCGGCGAGGAGGGTCGCGGCCGATATCGGCTCGCCGCGACAACGACGTACTTCTTCCCGCTCGGTGGCGGCGACGCGCCGTTCCAGTCGTTCCAAATCGAGGGCGACGCGGCGGCCATCCTGACGATCTCCGTCGATGACTCGAACATCATGGAGGCCGAGGCACCATGGCACTCGCAGGCGCCCGGCCACTGGCTGCAGGAGAACCCGGCTGGCGCGTACGTTGCCCTGGACGGCGTCGGCTGGACCTCGAATGATCTCGTCATCTCGGCATCGGGCACCGGTGTCGGCGGGGCGATGGTCCACCTCGGAAACAGCGGTGCGTGCCGGACTCGCCTTCGGGTTGCGGTCGGCGCGACTGGCGGTGCCGTGCGCGTCTCTTGTCACGGCAAGGACTGAGCGTGATCGGTCCGCGCATCGGCCTGCGCACTGGCTCGCGAGTTGGGCCGGCTGTTGGCGTCTCAGCTGACGAACTCGGCGGCGATGTCGAGCCCACGACCACGAGCCTCAGCGTATCGGTGGTCGCCTCGTCTGACCCGGTGATCTCATGGAGAGAGTTCGGGTATTTCGTGCGGATCGCGAACACCGGAGTCATTGGCGCGACTGGCGTGTCGGTGGTCGTAACGCTCGGCGCAGGACTGACCTTCCAACTCGCCTATGGCGAGGGCTGGACCGTTAGCGGATCCGGCAACGTCGTCACCTGCACTCGAGCGACGCTGGCGCCCGGTCCGGCAGACGACATCGTCATCGTGGTCCGGTCGCCGGACGCGGCCGGTTCGCCAACGGTGTCGGCCACCGCACAGGCTGCCAACGCCGGACCGTCCGGCGGTAGCACGACAACAACCGTCAAGCTGGTCGACCGCGACTCGACGAGTGGCATGCGCGTGCCCTCGACGGTTCAACAGTGGGATGACCTGTTTGCCTTCCACGTCGCGAATGGAACGCCCGATGTCGTTGTCGGATCGCCATCGTTCGGGTGGATGTTGCAGGACGCTGGCGGCGATCCGGCTGCGGCCTTCGGCGGCCCTCCCCTGATCGCAACCGGGCTCGAGTACCAGCAGGCGCAGCCCGGCTGGACGCGCACTGGAATCCAGACCACGCACAACGCCTCAGATAGCGCCATGACCGCGTCCGTGGCGCTCCCCGACATCGGAGCGACATCGGCGATGCTGCTGACCTACGTCGCGATCGCGTCGACTCCGACGGCGACACGCGGCGTGGCGGCCCTCGGCAACACAGGCACGACCGGCGCGAAGGCTCACGTCAACACGACGCCGGCAATCATCGGTATCAGCGGCACGAACACGGCGACCGGCCTCTCGATCGGCACCGGCGTTATCCCGCTGATTATCCAGCACAACCGCTCGGCCGGCCTCACCACGGTCTTCACGCAGCACGACAAGATCGCGCCGACGTTCTCGACGCTGGCAACCGGCACACTGCTCCAGCTGGGCGCCACCAATGCATCGGCCGCGGCTGCTCGCTACCTCGCCGCGTGGCTGTTTGTTGGTGCAGCCGCAGAACGAACCCCGGCGCAGGTGATGGCGCTGCAAGAGGTCCTCGGCTGGGGACCGGGGTGGAGTCCGTGATGAGCGACGACAAGCAGCGACGACGAGTCCAGACTGCGCCACGCAACGAGTTCGAGCACACGCCGATCACCGACGTCATCGAGCGCATGCACGACGATGAGGCACGCGAGTTCGCGCGCGCGATCCGGCGAGAGGTCAAGAGGGAGCTAGCGAACCAGCAGCTCACGGTCACCGAGCGACTCGACTCGATGTCGGGTGCGAAGCTGCGCGATGACGTCAACGTGCTCCAGCGCCACGTCGTCAACATCTATGGGCTCAACGGCAACAACGGCAAACTCGGTAAGCAGGCGGAGCGCATCGCCGAGCTGACAAAGAAGCTCGACACGCTCGCGAGCCGGGCCTGGTGGGCGGTGTCCGTCGTGCTCGCTGGCATCGTCGGCGGCGCCGCGAAGCTGATCATCGTCGGCCGCCTCGCTGGCGACATCGAAGCCAAGGTCTCCGCGCACGCCGACAGCATCAAGCTGCTCCAGGCCGAGAACCACCTGCTCCGCGCCGCGCTCGGCGCGCGTCAACTCGCTCCGGCCGTCGAGCCGGGAAAGGACCACTGACCATGCTCGCTCTCCGTCGCTACTCGCTTCCCGTGATCATCGGATTCGCCGCGGTCTACCTGATCCTCACCGCCGCGTGGCAGATCGGCATCTCGCGCGCCTCGGCCGATACCGTCGCGCTCGTCGACGCCGGTCCGCCGCCGCACGACGCCGGCAGCGCACTCGAGACACCGGCCGCGCCCTCCTCCGATCCGCTCCAGGCCGACCCGGGCGATCTCGCGCTCGAGATGTACCGCGGCGTCGAGACTGGGGACTGGTGGATCTTCGCCGGCGCCGCGCTCAGCCTGCTCGCTGTCGGGGTGTTCTGGGCGCTCGACAAGCGATGGCCCGGTGCAGTGACCGGCACGTGGAAGCTGGCGATCGTAGCGGCGCTCGCCGGAGCGGGCGCGCTCGGGCATGCGTGGATCGCCAGTGCCGACCTGACCGCACGGACGCTCCTGGGGGCGCTCAAGGTCTGGGCCGCGGCGGCGCTGATCCACGCCACAGCAAAGCAGGCGCTCGGAGCAAGCAAGTCGGCGCCGAGCGGCGACGCAGCGTCGGGCCGGTCCGACGCGTGACCGCCGCCCTCGTCACCCTGTCGCTCGCGCTCGCCGCTGCTGTCGGCGGGCTGATCGCGCTCGCGATCAAGCTGCGCGACGCGCTGCTCGATCGCGTTCATGCGCAGGCCGGGCTAGTCGCCGAGCAGCGCCGGGGCGACCTGCTGGAGCGCCAGCGCGACGAGCAGACCGAGCAGGTCGCCAAGCTCACCACCACCGTGCGCGAGCTCGAGCGCCGCCTCGCCGCGGCCGAACTCACGCGCAACACCGCCACGGAGGGCACCGCCGATGCTGCTGCTGCTGCGATTCGTGATGCCGCTGATCCTGTCGCTGAGTACAACCGCGTGCTGGCGGACAGCCACGCCGGCTACGTCTCCCGAGCGGCCGATACCACCGCCGCCGCCGCTGCACGCGACGGTGGAGCGCCCTCCGTGCAACCCGCCGGCGATCCGCCCGCCGCCGCTGCTGGTCGGCGCCGCTCGTGATCCTGCGGATCCGGCAAGGCTGATCGTGCCGCTCGTGTACCTCGCCGACGTCGCCGCGGATCGCGTGCTGTTGCTCGCGCGGATCGAGGCGCTCGAAGACTGCCTTGGGGTGCGGCCGTGACCGACGACGCTCGCACTAAGGCCGCGCTCGACGCCACGCGCCAGCTCCAGCAGGCCGCGCTCGACGCGCTCCACGCGGCGCACCTCCACTCGCTCGAGACGGAGCCGCTGGAGATCGACGACGAGGGCATCTTGCGCGGCGTCGGCGTCGAGTACATCGCGAGCCCGAAGCGCCAGGCACTCGCCACGCCCGACGGCAACATCGACGGGATCGTGGCGCACTGGACAGACACTCGCGGCTGCGGCGCGGCCAACCTCGCGCGACGGATCACCGGCCGCGGTGGGCGCGCTGCGAGCTGGCACGCGTGCATCGACGCGACAGGCGAGATCGTGCAGTCCGTGCCGTGCACCTACGGCTCATGGCACGCCGGCAGCGACACGGCCGCGCTGTTCACGCTCGACGCGGGAATCTGGACTCCGGTGCCGCCGGAGAAGCGCGGCAAGGTCCGCGCTCACAGCGCGAACGCATGGACGTTCGGGATCGAGCTCGAGTGCGTTGGTGAGGTGCGCCTCGTCGAAGCAGATGCCAAGGCTCACCAGCTCCAGCCGATGAGCGACTGGATCGTGACCAACGAAGGCGCAGATCGTGTGTGGTGCGGATGGCCATTCCGGTTCGACTACCGCGACAAGTCGGGTTCGCTCGTGCGGCCATGTGTGGTTCCGGTTTCCGAGGTTGTCTCCGCCGGCAAGCGCCACTATCACGCGTTCACGGCTGCTCAGCTCGCGTCAGCAAAGCGCCTCTACGCCGCGCTGATCCGACGTTACGGGCTGCTGCGGGCGAACGTGGAGTGGGGCCACGACCGGATCGATCCGACACGACGCACGGACCCCGGTCCGCTGTTCCACTCGTGGCTCGGGACGGCCCTCGACGAGATCTACGGCGTGTCCTGACTTCGGCGCCGAATGTGGCCGGGCCCGCGCTTACTTGACAAGCCAGAGCGTCGGTTGCGCCGCCCTGGGTGCGCTGGTCTCCACTGGCAACTCGCGCCCGCGAAGGAATACAGTCCGGAACTCCTCTTCATTCTTGAGGAACAGCGCTTTTGCGAGATCTCGAACTGAGAACCCGAGGTCCTCAAGGTGCACACGCACCATTTCGTCGATGATCTCGACCTTGTCGACACCGACGTCAACGGGTTCCTGCCGGCGGTATCCCTTGGCACTGATGAGGCGCCACAGTCGATCCGCCTGAGAATCCGAAATACGTCGAACCTGTTCGCCCCGGCTTATTAGTGCCTGCATCGATGTTCGCCAATGACGCTTCAACTGGGCCAGTTCGGGAAGGCCGAGTCTCGGGACGAACTGGTGCCTGATCTCGTGCTCTGGCATCAGGAACTCTGACGCGAACGCGTTGGCTTCGTTTTCGACGTTCTCGATGTTGTCAACGAGATCGTTGTCCCGATGGTGATGAAGAACGATGTGACCGAGTTCATGTGCGAGGGTCCAACGGTCCCGACACCCAGGCGCGTCGCCTGAGACAAGGATGATGGGATGCCGGCCCACTTCGGCGATGCTAACGCCCATGAACGCGTCGCCGACGCCACTGACCCGGGCAACGACGACGCCGTGGTCCTCAAGGATCCGGGACATGTTGGCGATGGGGCCCATGGGCACCCGCCACTTTGCGCGTACCCACCGCGCGGCCTCCGCCGCCGTTCCGCCCTGGGCTTCGAGGTTGACCTTAGGAACGCTCTCATCCGGGACCTGGACAGCCCGAGCCATCGCGTCGACTTGCCGGCAGCGGATATGGAGGATGGCGGCGGTCGCGCTGACATCAAGCTTCCTAAGCGCTGCGCGTTTGCGGAAAAGAGGAGTCCGCGGCAGCACCGTTGAGTCGGGTTGCTCGAAGAGAGTTGGCTCGTAGCCTAGGGTGTCCGCCCAGGCTTCGATAACGGTCGCGGATGGTCGGTCAATGCCGGCCTCCGCCCTCGAGACGCTCGACTGAGAGGTGTTGCTTGCGTCGGCGAGCATCTTCTGCGTCATCTTGCGAGACTCGCGCGCGAAAGTGATCATGCGCGGATTGATCGCGGTCGAGGACATCAAGGCTCCTCGCTTCCGCCCATCTGCTTCTTCTGCGCAGAAGCGTCAGCGTCGGCCTCACGTATCGGTTGCAGGCGGAGCGGAGCGGGGGCCTGAACCGGAGACGACGCCAGCGGGGCGTGGAGCGGCAGCACCTCCTGCGCGGCGAACAGCGAGCGAGAGAACAAGATCCGCGGACCGTCCTGGCCGACGATGCGAACCGAAACAACACCGCTTGTTTCCTCGTCAAGCGTGTAACCAAGGGTCACCCGCATGCCTGGGGCGCCATCCAGATCGAGTTGCTCGTCGAACTCCACTGCACCAGGGGTTGGGTAGTTCTGGGGCCTGCCCATCTTGTCAAGCAACTTGAACTGGACGAACAGATCGCATGTCGCACGCCACAGCCAGCGGCGCTGCACAAAGACCATGTTCGCGCCGTCGTACGCCGTCATCAGTTCGATCATCAGCGCTTGGATTTCGCCGGCCCGTACAGATGGCCAGCGCGCGGCAAACGCCGGTGCGAGTTGGTTCCGATACCGCTCCGCTGCCCGCTCGGGAAGCGACGCGAGGAACGACTCATGTGGCGCAAGCCGAGTCATTACCTCATCTTCCGAAAATATGCGAACCTTCGCACGGCGTGTTTCCGTAACCATGTCGCTAGCATGAGGCCGTGATATACAAAAGGTACACAGAAATATGCGCGATAATATGCGAAAGCGCGCAAAGGTCTGTAATAACTGGCATCGCGCACGGGATCGCCACAGCCGCGACCGAATCAGCGCGTCGATCCACGAGCAAGCGCGAGCTCGCACGCGGCGTGGATCCAGTCCGAGAGCGAGAGCCCCTCGGCTGCCGCAGCCGTCCTCCACGCGTCCGATGCCTCTGGCGTGAGCCGCAGTTCGATCCGCGCGCTCGCGACGCTGCCGCGGCTGGGTTTGCGGCCGGTGATCCGGATCGCAAACGCCCGGCGCGCCGCCGACTCCGAGCGGTAGACCTCGCTCGAGCGAGGAACCCCACCACACAGCTCCCGGGTCACGGTCCACTCTCGCTCGCCGGTGCGGTGCAACTGGTCGACCACCGGCAACTCGGTGCCTGCGACCATGCGGACGCCGATCCGGACCTCCTCGACGAGGTCCCTCATCCGAGGTGCCACCGCACGGTGCTGATGGCCTCAGCCGTGTCGCCGCGATCCTCCAGCACCAGCAACGGCAGCCCGGCACATGCGTCGATCCTGAGCACGTCGAGCGCGGACCGCCGTCCCGAGCCGCCGCGGAACGCGGTGAACCCCTGCGCACGCGCGTCCGCCCGCGAGCCGTCGAGCGCCTGTCCCATGGGCTCGCCGGGCAGCACCAGGGGCAGCCGCATCCCGTCGGTGGTCGACGGACCCTCCACGCTCCATCCAGCGGCCTCGAGTTCTAGCCGCGCGGCTAGAACCTGGGCGACCCGGTGCGTGGCGCACCGATGGACGCGCTGCTCGCCAGCGCGTTGCTCGTGGACGATGTTCCCGTCGACCGTGACCGAGTGACCGTTCATGCCCCTCAAGCTAGTTTCGTACGGACAAAACGTCAAGTTCTGTCCGTACGAAACTGGCGCGGTTTGGATCGGCGCGGGCTCGATCAACTCGAGGTCGGCGATCCTTTTGATCAGGCGTCGATAGATCTCGCGCGTTTCTGCCTCGGCCTCCGACCGCGCTGGCAGACCGCGCTCCATGCGCTCGACGATCTCGGCATCGGCGTCGTTGTCTTTGTCCATGGCACCTAGACGCCGGCCGGACAGAGCACCGAACAGATCCACGGTCCGCGTCCGGTGGTCGCGAACGGTTCGCCATCCCACGATCCCATGATGCACCCCGCCCAAGCGCATTCCGCCACGGCTTCGGATCGCTGGCTCCACATCGCTGAGCTGTGCAGCTGCCGTCGCGGGTCCGCGGGTCCGGGCTGCTGCCGGTGCGAGACGCTCTACTACGCGCGGAGCACCTGCATCGTGCGCGGCGAGCGCTGGGCGCGCGTGGTGTGGGCCGAGGCGACCGAGCGGCGCACCGAGTTGCTCACGCGGCCCTGGCCGGCGCACGAGGGCCGAGCCGAACTGATCGCGCGGCGAAGAGTGGACGACATTGGTGGGCGCGATGATGAGCGCGTCGCCCAGGTCCTCTCGGCCTGGGTAGCCGAGGCTGCGGCGCAGGAGTGGGCTCGCCTCCAGGCCGAGCGGGACCGGGATGTGGAGGAGGCGGCTGAGCGCCAGGTGTCCCATCGGTGTCCCGGTGGTGACTGACTGGCGCGCGTAACTACTGGAGGTGCCACCCAGATTTGAACTGGGGAATGGTGGTTTTGCAGACCACTGCCTTACCACTTGGCTATGGCACCGAAGTGGACCCGCTATGTACCCCATGGCGGGTAGGTCGCGCAAGCAGACGTGCGGCCGATGCGCCTCAGCGGTCTCCGGGCGCGCGATCGCGGCAGTCGACGACCTGCATGCCCTGGACGCAGAGCTGGAGCGACTGGCGCAGCGACTCGTCGTACGTGGCGAACGCCGCGCGGCGCGCGCTCTCCTCGGCGCGCGCGTAGTACCAGTGGCCGGTCAGGTACATGGCCGCGCCGGCGAGCACGATCCCGAGGCCGATGGTCGTGGTCCTGCTGAACGTCTCGTCGGTATCCGAATCGGCCCCGGCCAGCGCGACCACGAAGCCGCCGGCGATCGCGGCCATGCCGGCCACCTCGAACGCCCACTTGCCGCGGCGCGCGGAGGCGCTGCGCCGCGCTGCGTGCGCCGCGGGGCTCCCGGGATCGAGCACGGGGAGCAGATCGTCGGCGTGGTGGACCTCGGTTCCGTCGGCCAGCGTCATCGAGCTCTCGGTCTCCACGACCTGGTGGTGCTGGTCTCGCGTGATCGCGATGCTGCGCTCGGCGGGACGCAGCCCCTGATACGCGCGAAGGCGCGTCTCGGCGCTCGCCCGCGGCGACACGTGACCGATCGACACGTGGAAGCAGCCAGGCAGCAAGGCGGCGACCGCGAGCGACGCGCATGATCTGTGTAGCGACGACACGATCTCGATGTCTATCACGTCGACCTGGCGCGTAGGTGGGCCGATCTCGCGCGCGTGCTGGCCACCCCGGAACCCTGTATGACCTCCCTCCCTCGATGACGTCGAAACGCCCTCTCGACTACCCGGCGACGCGCGTCGCCCCGGACGCGAGCTACACGCTCCATGGCCGCGAATTCACCGATCCATACGCGTGGCTCGAACAACTCGACGCGGCCGAGACCGAGGCATGGATCGCCGCGCAGGAAGCGATCACGCGCGGCGTGCTGGACGCGGTCCCGGGGCGCGACCGGCTGCGCGCGGCGGTCGCGGGCTCGGCGCGCCACGCGCGCAGGTCTCCGCCGATGCGCACCGCGCGCGGCCGGGAGTTCCTCTGGCACGCGGACGCCACCGACGACAAGCTGCGGCTCCTGCTCCGGCGCGGCGAGGGCGCGCCGCTCGAGACGGTGCTCGACCCGAATGCGTGGCCGAGCGACGAGGCGCTGGTGTTCGCCGTGCCGTCACCGGATGGCGAGCGCGTCGCGTTCGGCAAGGCGGTGGGTGGCACGCACGACGCGGTCATCCACGTGCTCGACCTGGACACCGGACGGCTTCTCCCGGACCGGCCGCGTGGCACGGGCCACTCCTCGCTGGCGTGGCTCCCGGACTCCTCGGGCTTCCTCTACTCGGCGTGCCCGGAGCCGGGCGAGGTCGCGCCGGGCGACGAGGCGCACTGGAACGCGATCTACGAGCACCGCCTCGGATCGACCGCGCCGGCCCACCGGGTGTTCGGCGATGACCACGAAAAAGAGTACTGGTGCTCGGTCAAGGTCAGCGAGTGCGGCCGGTTCGCCGTGCTCTCCAAGTGGGA
>JBQCJR010000533.1:0-36904 GCA_051952595.1 Kofleriaceae bacterium | reverse complement strand
TCCGCATGTGGTCGGGCGCCCCCGGTCCGCGCCGCTCGGGGGTGGGGTATTTTTTGTTTTATTTGCTCGACCAGCAGTTGGGTTCGCCGCGACGCCGCGAGCGCGAGCGCGTCGTCAAGACACAGAGCGCGAGCGGCCGACGTGTATCCTGACCATGGGATGTCCGTGCAATCTGGCTAAGCTCCGCGCATGTCTGCTCGCAAGATCTACTTCTACGTCCTCGATACCCTCGCCGACTGGGAGCCGGGCTACGCGCTGGCCGAGCTCGGGTCCGGGCGGTTCTTCCGGCCGGGCGCGCCGCGGTTCGAGGTCGTGACGGTGGGGCGGACGCGCGAGCCGATCCGGACGATGGGCGGCGTGAAGATCGCGCCCGACGTCGTGCTCGCCGAGATCCGGCCGGTCGAGGGCGACGTGCTGCTGCTGCCGGGCGCCGAGACGTGGGGCGAGCCGGCGCAGGCGGCGGTGGTGGCGCTCGCGCGCGAGGTGCTGGACCGCGGCGTGGTGGTCGCGGCGATCTGTGGGGCGACGGTGGCGCTGGCCGACGCGGGCGTGCTCGACGATCGCCTGCACACCAGCAACGATCTCGATCATCTGCGCGCGGCGTGCCCCGGGTACCGCGGCGCCTCGCACTATCGCCACGAGCCGGCGGTGCTGCACGGCAACCTGATCACCGCGACCGGCCTGGCGCCGCGCGAGCTCGCCGAGAAGCTGTTCGAGCGGCTGGGCGTGATGTCGCCGGCGACGCTGCGCGCGTGGTCGGGGCTACACGCGGAGCGCACCCGGGCGCAGTTCGAGGCGCTGGTCGCGTCGCTGCCCACGGCTCGCTGAGCGCCGCGAGCTCTCCCGAGCGCCGCGGCACGCGCGCTGCAGCTCGATCGAATCAGCTCGAGCGGATCCGCTCGATCAAATCGAGTCTGCAAGGAGACGACAATGACCAGGTTCTCTCGCATCTTCGCCGTCGCGCTGGCGCTCGTCGGGGCATCGGCGCCCAGGGTCGTGGCCGATCGCCACGAGGACGTCTCGCTCGACCAGATCCCGGAGAAGGCGCGCACGATGATCGAGAAGCAGGTCGGCGATGGCCAGATCCAGGACATCGACCGCGAGAAGCGCGACAACATGGTCGTGTTCGAGGTCGAGTACAAGGACGTCAGCGGCCGCGAGTTCGAGATGATGGTCGCCGAGGACGGGCGGCTGCTCGACAAGCGCCCGGAGTAGTCGGCGCCCGGCGCGCTCAGCGGTTGTCGGGCTGCGCCTCGACGAAGCTCGCGATGTGCTGCGTGTAGTCGTCGTTCGGGATCGCGACGGTGCCGGACGCGCCGGCGTGCTCGCCGATGATGAACGTCAGCGCCTTGGGGATCCCGGCGTCCTCGTACGCCTGGATATCGGTATCGGCGTTGCCGTACGCGGCCACGATCGTCCAGCCGAAGTCCTCGGTGAGGCGCTTCACCCAGCCGGCCTTGTACGGCCGCGGGTTGCCGAGGTCCGTCGACGTGATCACCGGCCCGCTCGGGAACCCGAGGTCGCGCAGCCAGCCGCGGGTCTCGACCCGGAACACGTGCGTGCGCGCGGTCAGGTACACGATCGGATAGCCCTTGGCGGCCCAGGTCTGGGCGAGCCGGTCGGCGGCGGTCTTCATCGCCGGCACGTACGCCGGATCACCGAGCTGGAGGTACAGCTCCTCGTCGCGCGTGGTCAGCGTGCCGTCGATGTCGGAGAGCACGATCTTCGAGCCGCGCGGGAGCCGGTAGTCGACGTGCTCGGCGCAGCTCCCGTCGGCCTCGAGCATCGCGTAGATCGGCGCGCCGGGAGCGGCATCGCCCGGGAGCTCGTAGATCCCGTCGGCGTCGGTGCGCGCGTCGCCGAGCGCGCTCCACGCGGCCGCCGCGGCGTCGTACTGCCACAGGCTCACCGCCTCGCCCGGCAGCGGCGTCGAGTACAGCCCGTTGGTGGTCGCGGTGCGCGCCTTGGCGCCGCGGAACGCGGCCGCCGTCGCCGACGCCATCTCCGCCGTGAAGTAGCTGGTCGCGACCGGGCCGCCGGGGTTGCCGAGCAGGTCGCCGGCCTCGTCCTTGTTGCGCGGGTAGCTGCGGGCGAGCGCGCGGTTGGCCTCGTCGTGGAAGCCGCTCGACGCGAGCCGGAACGGCAGCGCGCCGGGCTCGGGGCACGCCAGCTCGGTCGCATCGGTGAGCGGCGGGGCATCGTCGCCGCCGCAGCCGAGCGTACCGAGGGCGAGCGACGGGAGCATCGCGAGCACGGGGGCGATCCGCATCGCGGCGAGCTAACCACAGCTCGCGCTCGATCCGGTCGCAATTTCATCGCGCCTAGTCCTTCGTGCTGCCGTAGGTGCCGGGGAATCCCGGGAAGTCGGAGTACGCCATCATCGTGCCGAGCCGCTCGGCGCGCTCCTCGTTCTCCTCCCGGATCTTCTGCTTCGACTCCTCCGGTAGCGCGCGATACAGGTTGTCGTTGGTGTGGGTCCAGCAGATGGTGGGCCGCAGCGTGCCCTCCTCGGTGATCTGCGGCGTGCCGTACACGCCGGTCGGCTCCTTCTCCTCGAGCTGCTTCTCGAGCTGCTTCTCCAGCACGTCGGGATCGACGTCCTTGTACTTGCCGCCCATGTACTCCTCGACGGGGACCTTGGTGAGGTTGCCGTGCTTCTCCTCGTCGCGGTTGCGCTGGGTCTGGTCGGTCGACGTGGTCTGCTTCCCGAGCGGCTTGTCGCCGCCGCCCGTCGAGAGCCCCATGCCGCTGGTCACCACCTTGTCCTCGGACTCGACCGAGAGGTTCGTGTGGTACACGCCGACCGCCTTGGCGCCCCGCGACAGCAGTCCGTGGTTGCCGTCCTCGGAGCCGATCGGCACCTCGTTGACGTAGACCCGCTTGGTCGGCGTGTTGTGTTGGCCCGAGGTGGAGATGTCGTCGTCGTTCGTCGGCGGCGTGCTGCTGTGCGTGGACGTCTCGGGCGTCGAGGTGTCGTGCGAGGGCTCGCGTTCGGAGCTGCCTCCACTGAACCAGCTGCGGATGAAATCCATGGTGCCTCCTCCTGGGTTCGAGTACGGGTTGTGACGCGCTACATCGCGCAGGCGAATGCATCGGGGTGGATGGTGCGGACCGGCACCAGGGCGCGCAGCCGCGCGGCCTCGTGGAGCAACAGCGCGAGGCAGCCGGAGGTGAGCCCGCGCGGCGGGCACGCGTAGCGGAGCCGCAGCTGCTCGCCCTCGAGGACCAGCGCCCCGACGGCGAGCGTCGCGCTGTGGGCGAGGCTGGCGCGCGGCGTGAACGCGTCCGGGTCGCCGATCGTCATCGTCGCGATGACGTACGGCTCGCCGCCGGCGCTCGCGATCGCCAGCTCGACGCGCGCACCGTCGCCGGTGAGGAGCCGCAGCGTGCCGTCATCGCCGTCGATCGTCACCGCGGCGATCGCGGCGGCGATCGCGCGGGCATGGTGCCACGCGATCAGCTCGCCGCGCTCGGCGCGCCACACCTGGAGCTCGCCATCCTCGGCGGTGCGCACGAACCCGAGCTGGCGGGCGACGTTCGCGCTCGGCGCGTTGGCGTGGTGGCAGCGGATCTCGAGCCGCGCGAGCTGCGACCGCTCGCACGCGAGCTGGCACAGCGCGGCGGCGGCCTCGCCCGCGTAGCCGTGGCCGGTGTGCGCCGCGGCGAGCCAGTACGAGAGCTCGCCGGAGCGCGCGGGGCGGACGTCCAGGCCGGCGCAGCCGATCAGCGCTCCATCCGGCAGGTGCACCAGGTAGCGCAGGCGCGCGCCGGTCGCGAACGCCGCGGCCATCGCGGCCACGGCCTGCGCGAGCTCGGCGGGTGAATCGGGCAGGCCGATCCACGGCGCGAGGTGGTCGCGCTCCGCCGCGAGCAGGCCGGCGAGCGCGTCCGCGTGGTCGACCTCGAGCGCGCGCAGCACGAGGCGGGTGGTGCGAAGCTCGCGTGGCGGCGGGGCGCTCCAGATCGCGGCGGGGTCCATACCCGGACACACGCGGACGCCCGCTAGACCCTGCAATGGTTTCGAGATCCGCTACCGCTGGTGGGGGACCTGGCGCGGCGGCCCTAGATTTAGTGTCCCGGATCTTGCCCGGTGTCAGAGGTCGCGCGTAGAAGGGAACGAGTCGACCAGGAGCACGACCCGACCGATCACTGCCCCACAACCCACGTGCTGGTGCCTGCTGCGTCGCAGCAGGCTGAAAAGGGAACCCGGTGTGACTCCGGGGCTGCCCCGCAGCGGTAAGCGAGAACGACCTCCACGATACGCACTGGCCGGACGACGGCTGGGAAGCAGTGGACACTAGGAGCCGGCAACGGCGCGCTCGCGAGCCCGAAGACCTGCCGCACGGATCTTCAGGAACCTCGCGGGAGGTGCTCCGGTGCGGCGCGATCGCGCTGCGCCTTTCCTCCTTCCGCCGGGACCTGGCCCGCGAAGGAGGAACATGTTGCTCGAGAACCCTGCACCGCGCCCGATCCCTGCCGGCCTCGCCGGCGTCCTGCCGCTGGATCCGATCGATCCGCCGGCCCAGACCCAGATGCGGGTCACCAAGCGCGATGGCTCGACCGAGTCGGTCGACGTCAACAAGATCGTCCGCGCGGTCCACCGCTGCTGCGTCGGGCTCGCCGAGGTCGATGCGCTGCGCGTCGCGACCCGCACGATCAGCGGGCTGTACGACGGCGCCACCACGCGCGAGCTCGATCAGCTCTCGATCCAGACCGCGGCCGCGCTGATCGCCGAGGAGCCCCAGTACGGCAAGCTCGCGGCGCGGCTGCTCGCGACCTACGTCGACAAGGAGGTCCGCAACCAGGAGATCCACGCGTTCTCCCAGTCGATCGCGACCGGCCACCGGCTCGGCCTGATCCACGCGCGGCTCGCCGACGTGGTCGCCCGCCACGCGCGCAAGCTCAATGACGCGATCGCCGTCGAGCGCGATCGCGAGCTCGAGTACTTCGGGCTGCGCACGGTGTACGACCGCTACCTGCTGCGCCACCCCGAGACGCGGCAGGTGATCGAGACCCCGCAGCAGTTCTTCCTGCGGATCGCCGTGGCGTTGACCGAATCGATCGGCGAGGCGCTCGAGCTGTACCGGTTGTTCTCGATGCTCGAGTACCTGCCGAGCTCGCCGACGCTGTTCAACGCCGGCACCAGCCACGAGCAGCTCTCGAGCTGCTTCTTGCTCGACTCGCCCGCGGATCATCTCGAGTCGATCTACCAGCGCTACACCGATGTCGCGCTGCTCTCGAAGTTCTCCGGCGGGATCGGCCTCGCGTACCACCGCGTGCGCTCGCGTGGCTCGCTGATCGAGAGCACCAACGGCCACTCCAACGGCATCGTGCCGTGGCTCAAGACGCTCGACGCTTCGGTCTCGGCGGTCAACCAGGGCGGCAAGCGCAAGGGCGCGGCGTGTGTGTACCTCGAGCCGTGGCACGCCGACATCGAGGCGTTCCTCGAGCTGCGCGACAACACCGGCGACGAGGCCAGCCGCACCCACAACCTGAACCTCGCCAACTGGATCCCGGATCTGTTCATGCGCCGCGTCGAGGCCAACGCCGAGTGGAGCCTGTTCGATCCCAAGCGCGTGCCGGACCTGCCGGACCTGTGGGGCGAGGCGTTCGATCGCCGCTACGAGCAGGCCGAGGCGGACGGGCTCGCGCACAAGACGGTCAAGGCGCGCGAGCTCTACGCGCGGATGATGCGCACGCTCGCGCAGACCGGGAACGGCTGGATGACGTTCAAGGACGCCTCGAACCGCGCGTGCAACCAGACCGCGGTCGCCGGGCGCACCGTGCACCTGTCCAACCTGTGCACCGAGATCATCGAGGTCACGTCGCAGGACGAGGCGGCGGTGTGCAACCTCGGATCGATCAACCTCGCGCGCCACCTCGCGCCGCGCGATGGCGGCCTGGCGTTCGACTTCGACAAGCTCGCGCGCACCGTGCGCACCGCGGTCCGCCAGCTCGATCGCGTGATCGATATCAACTACTACCCGATCCCGTCGACCCGGGTGTCGAACCTGCGGTGGCGCCCAGTCGGCCTCGGCATGATGGGCCTGCAGGACGTGTTCTTCGCGCTCGGCTGGGCGTTCGACGATCCCGAGGCGCGCGCGCTGTCGCGGCGGATCGCCGAGGAGATCTACTTCCACGCGCTCTCCGCGTCGTGCGAGCTCGCCGCCGACAAGGGCCGCCACCCCGCGTTCGACGAGACCCGCGCGGCGCGCGGCGAGCTGCAGTTCGATGCGTGGGGCGTCGCGCCCGCCGACCCGGCGCGGTGGGACGCGCTGCGCGAGCGGATCCGCCGCGACGGCCTGCGCAACTCGCTGCTGATCGCGATCGCGCCCACCGCGACGATCGCGTCGATCGCCGGGTGCTACGAGTGCATCGAGCCGCAGGTATCGAACCTGTTCAAGCGCGAGACCCTGTCCGGCGACTTCGTGCAGGTCAACCGCTACCTCGTCGACGTGCTCAAGCGGCTCGGGCTGTGGACCGAGCCGACCCGCGCCCGGCTCAAGCTCGCCGAGGGCTCGGTGCAGGGCATGACCGAGCTGCCCGAGCAGGTGCGCCGGGTGTTCCGCACCGCGTGGGAGCTGCCGATGCGCTCGTTGATCGACATGGCCGCCGAGCGCGGCGCGTTCATCGATCAGAGCCAGTCGCTGAACCTGTTCGTCGAGAGTCCGAACATCGGACAGCTGTCGAGCATGTACTTCCATGCCTGGCGCAAGGGCCTCAAGACCACGTACTACCTGCGATCGCGTCCGGCGACCCGGATCGCGAAGGCCACCGTGGAGGTGCCGGCCGAGGTGTCCGCCGCCGCGGCCGTCGCGTGCTCGCTCGAGAACCCCGGCAGCTGCGAGGCGTGCCAGTGAGCGGCGCCGTCGCACGCCCCGCGCGCCTGCTCGATCCCGGGCTGTGCCTGACCCTGCGGCCGATGGCGTACCCGGTGTTCTTCGAGATGTACCGCGCCGCGATCAAGAACACGTGGACCGTCGAGGAGGTCGACTTCTCGACCGACCTCGCCGACCTCGCGCGGATGACGCCCGCCGAGCGCCACCTCGTGCAGCGGCTGGTCGCGTTCTTCGCGACCGGCGACTCGATCGTCGCGAACAACCTCGTGCTGAACCTGTACAAGCACGTCAACGCGCCCGAGGCGCGGATGTACCTGTCTCGCCAGCTGTACGAGGAGGCCCAGCACGTCCAGTTCTACCTGACGCTGCTCGATACCTACGTGCCCGATCCCGCCGAGCGCCACCGCGCGTTCGCCGCGATCGAGACCATCCCGTCGATCCGCGCGAAGGCCGAGTTCTGCATGCGGTGGCTCGATTCGATCCACGCGATCGATCAGCTCTCGACCCGCGAGCACCGCCGGCAGTTCCTGCTCAACCTGATCTGCTTCGCGGCGTGCATCGAGGGCCTGTTCTTCTTCGGCGCGTTCGCCTACGTGTACTTCCTGCGCTCGCGCGGGCTGCTCCACGGCCTCGCCGCCGGGACCAGCTGGGTGTTTCGCGACGAGAGCGCCCACATGGCGTTCGCGTTCGAGGTCGTGGCGACCGTGCGCCGCGAGGAGCCCGAGCTGTTCGATGCCGCCCTCGAGCGCGACGTCCACGCCATGCTCGACGAGGCGATCGCGTGCGAGGCGCGGTTCGCCGAGGACCTGCTCGGCGGCGGGATCGCCGGGCTCTCGGTCGCCGACGTCGGGGCGTACCTGCGGTACGTCGCCGACCAGCGGCTCGCGACCCTCGGGCTCGCCCGGCGCTACGGCGCGAAGAACCCGTTCGGCTTCCTCGACCTCCAGGACGTGCAGGAGGTCACCAACTTCTTCGAGCGGCGCGTCTCCGCGTACCAGGTCGGCGTCACCGGCGACGTCGTGCTCGACGCCGCGTTCTGAGCGGCGCCGCGGCGCTGCGGCGCTCAGCCGGCGCTCAGCGAGCGCTCAGCGGCGCCGGCGGCGCGACAGCACCAGGCCCACGCCCAGCGCCAGCATCGCCATCGCGCCCGTGGGGCCATCGCTCGACGCGCAGCCGCAGCCGCCGCCCGCCTCCGGATCCGCGACGCAGATCGCCGGGCCACCGCCGCCCGTCGCGGTGCACAGGAAGTCATCCGGGCAACCCCCCGCGTTGATGTCGCAGACCTGGGTGCAGAACCCACCCTCGGCCGTGCCCGCGCACAGGTTGCCCTGGCACTCCTCGTTCGCCGAGCAGGTCTCGCCGATCGACGCCTTCTTGACCGTGATCGAGAGGTCCTTGCTCGTGACGTTCCCGGCCGCGTCGCGCGCCGCGATCGTCAGCGTGTGTGGCCCCTCGGCGGCGTTGCGCACCGTGATCTTGTACTTGTTGTTCTCCGGCTCCGCGCTAGACCCGGCCTCGACGTTGTCGAGCGACACCGTCACGTCCGCCATCTCGGTCTCGTCGGTCGCGGTGACCACCACGTCGAACGTCGGCGGCAGCGTCACGCCGTTGCCCGGCGACCCGACCGTCAGCTGCGGCGGCGTGGTCTCCACGGAGCGCAGGCCGAGGAACTGGGTGAGCCGGGCGGCGGAGTTGGTTTGGCTGTTGGTGTTGGCGCAGGTGCATGCCGACAGGCGATCAGGTGCGGTGCCGCACCGCGATAGCTGGTCGATGAAGGCCTTGGTTCCTGACCGCGCGACCTCGACGTACGACATCACATCGGTAGGTAGGCTCTCGTGTTCTAGCGCCAGCAGGTGGCCAACCTCGTGCGCGATCGTCGCGCACAGCTCGTCGTCCTGACGAGCGATACCGCGGTGCGTCTCCGAGAAGTTGAACGCGATCCCCCGCTCGGTGACTCCGCAGAAGTTGTCCGCGGAGGCCACGCCGAACAGCTGGTCGCGCCCCCACCCGATCTCGGTGCCGTAGCCGCCGACCACGGCTTCGATGTACATGCCGGTGGTCGGCTCGGTCTCGGTGATTCGGACGTTGTACTTCTGGTAGTGCTGCTTTACGCAGGTAACGATCTTGGGCCAATCGAAGCCAGACGCGAGCGGCGGGATCGTCGCTGTCGCCGGTCCCGAACTGCCCGGCCAGATCATACTCGAGGCGCTGTTGGTCGCCGAGTTGGTTGCCCCGCTGCCGATCTGGTACGTCCCGCCCATACGGTTGAGATAGACGACCCGCTGCGTTCCCGCGGGAAGCCGCTCGGTGGAGGGCACGATGGGGCCGGGGATCTGGCGGGTGCCACAGCTGTGGTCTGGGCGGCGCCAGCCCGTCGAATCACTGCCGTCGGCGTCGGGACCCGCGAGCGCAGGCGACACCGAAGCGAACAAGAGGAGCAAGTTGCCGACTAGTTTGAGCTTGGTCACGCGAGCCGCACGCTATCGCGTCTCGGGTCGGGGATGCACCACTTTCGGCTGTCCGGATGAAGCACGGGGTGTCGAGCAGCGGCATCATCCGGGCTCGGGCTTCAAGCACGGCATAACCAGTTGAAAACGGGCGCCCCTTGGTGCCCGCTCCAGGAAGGAAAGCAACCGTCGTGAGGAATGGGCGACAAGTGTCGGCGATGTGGAAGACCCTTGCTCTCCTGGTCGCTGCCGTGCTCGCGGGATGCACCAAACGAAACCCGGCGGTCTGCTGCGTGACCGCCGACAACTGCGATGCGCTCGGGTTGCCGCTGCCTTCGCCATGCGACAACGGCCTCGCGTGTGACGGTGTGAACTGCATCGAGCCGACATGTTCTCGGCCGAGCGACTGCGTCGATCCAACGCTGCCCTACTGCGTGGACGGGATCTGCGTGGCTTGCGATACGCAGAGCGATCTGGGATGTAAGCCTGTGCTGCCGGTCTGCGATCCGGTGACGACGAGCTGCGTCGCGTGCCAGGCAGACGAGGACTGCAATAGTCACCCCGGAACGCCGATCTGCTCTGCGTCCGGCGCATGCATTGCGTGCATGGGGGCGCAGGACTGCATGAATCCGACGCCGGTCTGCGAATCGGGTGGCTGCCGCGCATGTCGCAATGATGCCGAATGCGGCTCGGGGATCTGCGACGGTGACGGAACGTGCGTGGAGCCGAGCAAGGTCGTGTTCGTGGCCACCACCGGGATCGACAGCGGCTCGTGTACCCAAACCCAGCCATGTGCCACGATTCCCTACGCCACGACTCAGACGTCATCAGCCAGATACCATATCCTGGTCTCGCCTGGAATTTACAACTCTGGGATCACAGGACTGGGACCTGGAGATCGGGTTCATATCCACGGATACGGGGCGACGGTCAGGCCGAGTTTGGTTCTCACCGCCAATGGGCAAGACGCGGCCCTGGTGGACGGGGGCTCGTTGACCATCAGTGGGCTCACGATAGAACAGGAGCCCGGCAACGTGAACGGGCGTGCCATTCACTGCGTCAATCAAGGAACGCTGCGGATCGAGCAGGTTCGCATTCTGGTCCCGTATCACAATGTTCTGGCAGAGACGTGCTCGGTCCGAATCGATGGCTCCTCGTTTGCGAGAAATGACAACAAGGCGTGGGCCATCGAGGCCAGATCGGGCACATTCGAGATGTACGGTTCGAGCACGGGCATGGGTGGCGTCTACACCACTGGATCCGTGTCCACGTTGACCAACAATCTCATCACCGGGACCGGCGTCCGCCTATTTTCCGCCACCGGAACGATGTCGTTCAACACGATCGCGGATACGACGCTGCCGAGCGGGAGTGCGAGGGCGGTGGAATGCGGCACGGCGGCGCCAAATCGGCCAGAGTTGTTCTCGAACATCATCTGGGTGCCGAATGGCACTACGGACCTGATGATCAGCGCGTGCCGCAATCGAGACAATCTCATCGGTCCCATCGAGCAGCCCGGCGGGGGCGGCGGCGGAAACTTCAACATGGACCCGCAGTTTGTTGGTCCTGGAAACTACCACCTTCGACCCACGAGCCCAGCAGTTGACAAAGCATCCACCGGGCCGGCGATCGATCGCGACGGAGAACCACGGCCGCAGGGCGTTGGTTGGGACCTGGGCGCGGACGAGGTGAGGTAGGCGACAGGCGGCGCAGGGTTGCAGCGCTGCGGCGCCCGGGGCTCAGCGCGCGAGCGGATCGAGCTGCCAGAGCGCGGTGATGGCTCGCTTGGCCTCGTTGGCGAGGCAGGACCAGTGCTTCTCGTCGACGCAGGTCTCCGGGTAGGTGGGCAACAGGGGGAGGCACAGGCGGAGGCTCGTCGGACCTTCGTAGATCACATCGTCTCGATAGCGCTTGACCGCGTCGAGTTTGGAGCCGAGATTCCCGATCGTGTAGTCGGTGTACTGAGTCTCGAACGAGCGCAGCGTGCGCCGGCAGAACTGGTACTGGTGCTCCTCGCGTAGGTCTACCTCCTGGCGAGCGCGCACCAGGAGGAAGATAGCGATGGTGAGGAGTGCGAGTAGCAGGACGGCGATCCCAGGCCAGACAAGTCGTTTCGCGATGATCATGTGGGATTCTCGTCGCTGCCGAAGAACGTATCGTACATGACGCGCTCGATGGTCGCGACGGGCGTCCCGCGGCGCCGGGTCGTTCGTCCGAAGGCATCCAGCTCGAGCTCGGCGGGCGGCTCGTTCCACACCGATTCGTGACGCGCGAGCGCGGCCTCGACGAACTCCGCGGGGACCGGAGCGACCAGCATCGGCGCTTCCTCCATCGGGTCGCGTGGACCGAACGTCAGCCGGTTGTTCGCGGGCCAGTCCGGATCACCGGCGCGGACATAGGTTGGGCTCCCCGGGTGCCCGTCCTGCTTCTCGAACCACAGCCGGCGCTGGCCGCCTGCGAGGCGGTTCGTGACCCACACGACGCGCTGATCTCGAAGCGCCGGCACTTTCACGCTGCCGCCGCCGCGAACCGGTTCGATCTCGTGTTGTGCGCGCTTCCGGCCGATGCTCGTCACGCCGCTCTTGTGATAGCGGTCGAGCTTGGCCGCGAGCGCTTGCTTGTAGTGCGCCGTCGAATGGAGCTCGATCTGCATGCCGTCGATCAACGCGAGGAGCTCGCCGTCATCGGCAGAGGCAGGCGCGCGCTCCCGAAACGTCGCGAATGCCGTATCTGCCTCCCCCACGAGCGCTCCGATGTAGCTGAGGGACTCGCCCTTCTTCGACTGCTGCGGCTGGTTCTGCGTCGCCTTGTACTTTCCTTCGAGTGCCTTCTTGGCGGCACCGAGCGGGCCCTTGACCAGCTTGTCGAGCGCGTCGTCGGAGAGCAACAGGCGCCTCGTCTCGTTCGCGGCCTCGCGGGCCACGCCGCCGGCGTTGTATCGCTTGAGTGCGTTGCCGATCGCGCCCGACAGATGGCCCGTTGCGAGATCGAGCACCATCGCGGCAATCCAGCTCAGGTCTTCTTCTTTCTCGAGCAATGCGTCGACTCGTAGATCCTGGAGCGCATCTTTGTAGTTCCTCGCCGCGTCCATCGTGCGCTTGTGGAACTTGTCGATGTGGTCTCGGCGCTGCCCCTCGGTCATGAAGCAGCGCATGCCGGGTTGCGGCGCCAGCTCGCACGCGCCGTGGTTGTAGGTTCGATCCACGTCCTGCGGGCCGTACGTGTTCGCGGCGCGCACGGTCGTGTTCACCTCTGGCAACTCGAACGATCCACCCATCGCGCGATCTACGACCGCGGCGCGCGCGAGATGCCGGTCGCGCGCGTCGAGCGCGTCGAATGAAACTCTTCGGCGGAACGAGCCGAGAAGGTTACGCGCGGCGCCGGCGCGTCGAGAGGACCAGCGTGGCGAGCGCGAGCGCGAGCGCGGAGGGCGCGGCGCCACGATCGGTGCCGCAGCCGCAGCCGCCTTCGGCGGTCTCGTCGGAGGGCATGGCGCAGGTGCCTTGGTCGCAGCGCTGGTGGGGGGCGCAGTCGGAGTCCTGGCTGCACGTGGCGGAGGGGGCGGCGTCCGTGGGGCTGGGCAGCGGGCCGGGATGGGCGTAGCTGACCTGGGCGCGCAGGATCCAGTCCCCATCGAGGCCGGCGGTCTGGGTGGTGAGCCAGGTGCCGTCGGGCATGCGGAGGAAGTTGCCGTCGGGAACTCGGGTCCCGTTGGTGTCGCGGCCGATCGTCGGGAGCTCGGCGTGGTGGAGCACGACGCCGAGGCGGAACTGGGCGGGTAGGGGCGAAGCGAAGATCCAGATGGATTGCACCCGCGGCTCGCCGGTGATCAGGACGTCCTCGCTGTGCAGCTCGGGGCCGGGCTCGAGGGTGCCGGCGGAGTCGTCCCACATCTTGATCGTCACGGTGTGCTGGGACGCGGCCCCGCCGAACCAGAGATCGATGCGCGTCACCGAGACCGGTCCGAACGGAACGGTGAGTCGTGCGGCGATCGTGGTCTCGGCGGGCAACGTGGTGGCGAGCGCGGGCGTCGCCGAGCCGTCGTGATCGTCGTTGGCGACCATGTCGTAGGGCGGCGACTCCGCCCGCGCGATCGACGGCGACAGCGAGGAGGAGAGTAGGAACCCGGTGGAAGCCGCCACCCACGCGATCGCCACGACCGATGCCCGCATGGCGCCATCGTAGTCGAAGCGCAGTGGGCGGTGTCTGCGATCCGTCGATCCGAAGCGCGTCACCGGCGCCCGGCGGAGTCGCTCCGCCATGCGCGGTCCCGCTCGCCGTGCTCCTGTGACACAACCATTTGAAGTTGTTCGTCAATCTTTGGGTGCTGCCGTAGGTTTTCTGACGTGAACGCCGGCAGTCACATCGGTCAATACCGGATCGTCCGCGAGATCGGCGCAGGCGGGATGGGGACGGTGTTCCTGGGGGAGCACGTGCTGCTGGGCCGCCGCGCCGCGATCAAGACGCTGGTGCCGAGGCTGTCGGCGCGCCGCGAGATCGTCGAGCGGTTCTTCACCGAAGCGCGCGCGATGTCCGCGATCTCGGACCCGGGCGTCGTGCAGGTGTTCGACTTCGGCTATCACGTCGACGGCTCGGCGTACATCGTCATGGAGCTGCTCGAGGGCGAGGCGCTGTCGACGCGGCTGGGTCGGCTGGGCGTGCTGCCGGTGGCGGCGGCGCTGCGGATCGCGCGCCAGGCGGCGGGCTCGCTGGCATCGGCGCACGCGCGCGACATCGTGCACCGCGATCTCAAGCCGGAGAACATCTTCCTGATCCGCGACGTCGAGGCGCAGAGCGGCGAGCGCACCAAGATCCTCGATTTCGGGATCTGCAAGCTCGGCGGGTCGGATCCGAAGGTCGCGCCGTCGGTGACGCCGTCGGGCACGACGCTCGGCACGCCGGTGTACATGTCGCCGGAGCAGTGCCGCGGCGCGGGCGGGATCGACCAGCGCTCCGACATCTACGCGCTCGGCTGCGTGCTGTTCCACATGCTCACCGGCCAGCCGCCGTTCACCGGCGAGGGCGCGGGCGACCTGGTGGTCGCGCACCTCCAGCACGCGCCGCGCGCGCCGAGCGAGCTGGTCGCGACGATCCCCGCCGAGGTCGACGAGCTGGTGCAGCGCTGCCTCGCGAAGTCGCCGGCGGACCGGTTCTCGTCGATGGTCGACCTGCACGCCGCGATCGAGCTGGTGCTCGCGCCGCTCGACGGTGGCGCGATCGAGCTGCCCGTGGGACCGGCGTCGCTGCGCCTGGCGGAGGGATTTCGGTCGAAGTTCGACGGCAACGCGCACGGTGGCCTGATTCCGATGCGCAACGCGGACAAGTTCCCGATCCCGTCCAGCGATCCGACGGTGGTCGCGATGCCGAGTGGACGCGTGCATGGCTCGCCGCTGCTGCGCGCTGGGGTCGCGGTCGGCGTCGTGGCGAGCACGATCGCGGCGCTGGTCCTGCTCCGGTGGGCGGAGCGGGGCGCGTCGGACGGGAGCGCCTCGGTGGCCGCGGCGCCTGCAGCCGCGCCCGAGCCGACGGTCGCGCTCGCGCCGGTGGCGGAGCGCAGCGGCGGGCCGGACCTCGCGCCGACGGGGGCGCCGACCTTCGCGCAGCTGGCGACATCGAGCCTGATCTCGAGTGCGTCGCCGAATTCGGTCGCGGTCGAAGGCACCGGCGCCCCGGCGAGCATCGGTGCGCCGAGTACGGGAGCACCGAGCGTTGCTCCGAGCGACGCGCAGCCGTCCGCGCCGAAGCTCGGGCCGCGGGTTGCGTCGAACCCGATCCCGAGCGCGTCCGCGAGCTCGGTCGCGCTGGACGGCACGCGCACCGCGACGTTTGGGCCCGGAGGGGCGAATGGAGCACCGAGCGCGACGCCGAGGCTGGGAGCGAACGTGGCGACGCGCGCAGGAACAACGAGCATCGGGACGAGTGCGGGGGCTCCGAGCGCGGCGATCAGCCTGGCGACGCGCGCGGAAACGACGGGCGTCGGGACGAGTCGTGCACGGTCGGTCGAGGCGAACGTCGGACCGCTGGTCGTGTCGAGTCTCGGGCCGCTGGCCGCATCGAACGTCGGGCCGCTGGCCACCTCGAGCCTGGGATCGCGCTCGTTGCCGACCGACTTCGCGCTCGACGGTCCTCTCCCTGGCGAGGCGCTCGCCGTGACGAGCACTGAAGCATCGAGCCCTGCGCGGCGACTCGCGTGGTTGGTCGCGCCGTACCAAGCGTGCCTCTCCACCGCGCGCCAGCTCTCGATGGCCTCACCGGGCACGTCTGCGCCCGAGGGGCCGAGCGCCGGAACGAGCGCCGCGCTCCCGGGCCCGAAGTCCGCGCCGAGCATGGGACTGGCGAGCGCGGTGCCGAGCGCTGGCTCGACGAGCGCCGCGGTCCCCGCATCGAAGTCCGCCCCGACGAGCCCCGCGCTCGCGAGCCCCGCGACCCCGGCGGGCGCCGCGAAACCTGCCTCGAGCTCCGGGGCGCCGCGCGCCGCGCTGGCCGGGCCGCGCACCGCGAGCTTCGCCGCGGTCTCGGCGCCCGCGCGTGGCATCAAGTCCAAGCCGCCGGCTGTCCGTGGGCGGCCGCGCGCGCAGATCGCTCCCGCGCCGTCGAAGCGGCGGCCGGTCGTTCGACGCTGGAAGCAGCCGCCGAGGGCGCAGCCCGCGGCACCGCCAACAGAGGATCTCTATGACACTCGATAGCCATGCAAGAACTGCCTCGCTGATCGTCATGGTCAGTCTCGTACTGCCTCTCTCCGCGGCCCGTGCGCAGTCTCCGGAGGCGGAGGTGCTGTTCCGCGAGGGCCGGGAGCTGATCAAGGCGGGCCGCGTCGCCGAGGGCTGCGACAAGCTCGAGGCGAGCGAGCGGATCGAGAGCAGCAGCGGCACGCTGCTCAACCTGGGCGATTGCCGGGAGAAGCTGGGCCGGCTGGCGAGCGCGTGGGCGGCGTTCCGCAAGGCGGAGTCGGTGTCGCGCCGCGGCGCGGATCTCAAGCGCGAGGCCGAGGCGCGCAAGCGCGCGGCGCAGCTCGAGCCGGACCTGGCGAGCCTGATCATCCGGGTCGACCAGCGCGTCGAGGGGCTCGAGGTCCGGCGCGACAGCGAGCTGGTCGAGCCGGCGGCGTGGGGAGTCGCGGTGCCGGTCGATCCGGACACCTACACGATCGTCGCCGAGGCGCCGGGCTACCGGCCGTGGCGCACGACGGTGACGATCGGGCCGAAGCTCAAGCGGCGGCTGGTCGTGGTGCCGCGGCTGATCCCGAAGACCCAGCTCCCGGCGCCGAAGCACTCCGACGCGACCGAGGACCCGGACGAGATCCTGGGGCTCGACGAGGCGACCGCGAGCACCGCGGGCTGGGGCCCGGCGCGCAAGGTGGCGCTGGGGCTGGCGATGCTGGGCGCGGGCGTGCTGGGCGCGGGCGTCCACTACGGCCTGCGGGCGCGCGAGCTCGAGGCCCACGCGAACCTGCGCTGCCCGATGGCGGCGTGCGGCGACAGCGAGGCGCTGCGGATCAACGATCGCGCGCAGGACAACGCGCGCCGCGCGAACCTGTTCTACAGCGCGGCGGGGATCGCGATCGCCTCGGCGACGGTGCTGTGGTTCGCCGAGATCGTCGACGACGAGACGGTGGTCGCGCCGGTGGTGAGTTCGGGTGGGCTGGGTCTCTCGCTGGGAAGGCAGTTCTGATGCGCGCGGCCGCGCTCGCGCTCGCGCTCGCCGCGTGCACCGTGCCGAACAAGTACCCGCTCCAGGAGGACCGCGGCGGCGATGGAGGGCCGCCCGACGCTCCGGACGAGGGCGCTCCGGACACGGTGATCTCCACGGCGCCGGAGCCGTTCAGCCGCAGCGCCGCGGCGACGTTCGAGTTCGCATCGAGCGATCCGGCGGCGACATTCGAGTGCTGCATCGACGGCGAATCGCCGGCGCCGTGCGCCTCTCCGTACACCCGCACGTTGGGCGATGCGTCGCACGGGTTCCTGGTGCGTGCGATCGCACCGTCGGGCCGGCGCGATGGCACGCCGGCGGAGCACCGGTGGACGATCGACACGATCGCTCCGGAGACCATGCTGACCGAGACCCCGCCGGCGGCCGACAACAGCGTGCTGGTGCGGTTCGGGTTCGCGTCGAATGAGCACGACGTCGCGTTCGAGTGCGCGCTCGACGGCGGCGATTACGTCGCGTGCACGAGCGGCGGCCCATTCGGGCCGGTCGATGACGGCGCGCACGCGTTCGCGGTCCGCGCGATCGATCGCGCGGGCAACCTCGATGCGTCGCCGGCGATCTACGCGTGGCTGGTCGACACCAGCACGCCGGACACCCAGCTGCTGTCGGGGCCACCCGCCGCGACCGGCTCGACCACCGCGACCTTCACGTTCGTGTCCGACGACGCGGGCCCGGGCGCCACCTTCTACTGCTCGCTCGACGGCGTGCCGTTCGCGGCGTGCAGCTCGCCGCAGGAGTACGCGGGCCTGGCCGAGGGCGAGCACGGGTTCGCGGTGTGGGTCCGCGACGCGGTCGGCAACGCGGATCCGACGCCGGCGCTCGCGACGTGGGTCGTCGATCTGACGCCGCCGGACACGGCGATCACGAGCGGCCCGAGCGGGCTCGTGGCCGCGGCGAGCGCGAGCTTCTCGTTCTCGGCGTCCGAGCCGGGCGTGTCGTACGTCTGTAGCCTCGACAGCGCACCGTTCGCGGCGTGCAGCTCGCCGTTCCACGCGCTGGGGCTGGACCAGGGTGCACACAGCTTCGCGGTGCGCGCGATCGACGCCGCGGGGCACCCGGACCCCTCGCCGGCGACCCGCAGCTGGTCGGTGGATACGATCGCGCCGGACCTCGCGATCACGGCGGGGCCGGCGCCGGGCGAGACCACGGGCCCGCGGATGGTGTTCGCGTTCGCCGCGAGCGAGGGCACGATCTCGTGCAGCCTCGACGGCGCGCCGCTTGCGGCGTGCACCAGCCCGCTCGCGTTCAGCCTGCCGGCCGGCGAGCACCAGTTCCGGATCTCGGCGATCGACGAAGCAGGCAACGCGGCCACGGCGAGCCGCGCGTGGACGGTGGCGTGCGCGGGCCCGAGCGCGATCGGCGCCGCCGGGCTGCTCCACCTCGACGACGCGGGGCAGCTGCTCGCGAACGCGGTGGCCGGCGGCGCGCCGGCGACCCTCGGCGATGACGAGACCATCGAGGTCGCCGACCCGTCGAGCACCCCCGGCCGGTTCGGCGGCGGGCTCGCGTTCACGGCCGCGCACGCCGACCACGTCGCGTGGCCGATCGGGCTGTCGCGCGCGCCGGCGCTGACCTTCGAGCTGTGGGCGCGCCCGGATGCGGTCGCGGGGACGCGCGAGCTGGTGGCGAGCGGCGACGGTCGGATCGCGGTGCGCGTGGTCGCGGTCAGCGCGACCACCGTGCGGTTCTCGATCGAGCTGCTCGTCGATGGCGAGCTACCACGCACCGTGAGCTCGGCGGCCGTCGAGGCGGGCGCGTGGCACCACGTGATCGGATCGCTCGACGAGACCGCGCTGCGGCTGTGGGTCGACGGCGCGCGCCGGGAGCTCGCCGGGAGCTCGCCGGGATCGGCGCCGCTCCTCGACGCGATCCGGGTCGGCGGCACCGCGATGACCGCGTACAGCGGCGCGCTCGACGAGCTGTGGGTCGCGCAGACCTCGGTCGCGAGCGACGAGGGGGCGCTGGCGCGCTACTGCCCGATGTGACGGGGCGCGTGCACGCGGATCCGCAGCCGGGTCCGCGCGGCGTTGGTCGGATCGGCCTCCGGCGTCGCGCTGAACTCCAGCGAGTCGATCGTCGAGGTGCAGTCGTCCGGGTGCACGCTGGACTCGTAGGGGGAGGCGTCGCTGATGTTGACGTGCGTCAGGGTGACGTTGGTCAGCTTGCCGGCGAACGAGGTCGGCGACACCGAGGTCAGCTCGAGCTTGCCGGCGGTCGCGAGGTACGGCGAGCCGGTGAACTCGCCCTGATCGTCGAGATCCGTGCGGCCGGTGATGCAGGCGCCGCAGGTCGAGTACTGCGCTTCGTCGCCGGCCAGCGTGATCATCGTCGGGGCGGTCGGGAAGCCATCCTCGAACACGCCGAAGCCCTCGTAGAGATCGATCAGCAGGAAGTCCGGGTTGGGATCGTCGTTGAGGTTGGCGAACATGTAGTAGTTGTCGGGCGTCGTTGCGCCGGCCGGCATCGCGTAGAACGCGTCCTGGATCTGCGGCGCGACGGTGCCGAGGCTCGCGGGCAGCAGGCAGTTGGCTGGGGGATTGCTGGAATCCGGGGTCGTGGAGGCATCGGGCCTCTGATTGCTGCCGCCGTCATCTCCACAAGCGACGGCGAGGACGGAGGCGAGCGAGCACGAAACAACTGCGATACGCATCTGGAGCTCCTGTAAAGCGACGGACGATACGCCAAACGGCGTCGTCGTCGCACGAACGAAACATTTCGTCGCAATTCCCGGCCGAACGCCGAAACCGGGTTCCGGAATGCGCGGTGCATCGCCCCCACACATGACCAGAAGCTGGAAGGGAGTCGGACCGGGGCTGATCGGCGGCGCCGTGGGGCTCGTCGCGATGCAGCTCGTGCAGCGCCTGACGGCCGGGCTCGTCAGGACCCGCACCCCGCGTCCGCTCGACGTGTTCCCGACCGAGCGATCGATGTCGCCGTTCGGACCGCGCCATCACCCGGACGAGAGTGCGACCGACGCCATCGGGAGGATCGCGTACCGCAAGCTCACGGGTCGCGAACCTTCCGAGAAGCGCAAGCGCGCGCTGTCGTGGGGTGTGCACCTCGGATACGGCTTCGCGGTCGCGGCGCTCTACGGCGCACTCCACGATCGTCCGTCGCGCCGCGGCTGGTTGTTCGATGGCGCGATGCTCGGCGGCGCGCTGTGGCTGTTCGGGGACGAGCTCGTCGTTCCACTGTTCGGGCTCTCCGACAAGCCGACGGCCTATCACCCGACCCGCCACCTGCAGTCGCTCGCCATGCACCTCGGCTACGGCATGGCCACGGCGGCGACCGACCAACAGCTGAGGAGGCTGTGATGACCGAGTCCGTGGGAGATTTCGTGCTGCAACGGCTCTACGCCTGGGGAGTGCGCACCATCTATGGCTACCCCGGAGATGGCATCAATGGGTTCCTCGGCGCGTTCGAGCGCGCGACCGACCGGCTGCGCTTCGTCCAGGTCCGCCACGAGGAGCTCGCGGCGTTCATGGCGTCGGGCCACGCCAAGTTCTCCGGCGAGGTCGGCGTGTGCATCGCGACCTCGGGGCCGGGAGCGATCCATCTGCTCAACGGGCTGTACGACGCTCAGATGGACAACCAGCCGGTGGTCGCGATCCTCGGCCAGCAGAAGCGCATGTCGCTCGGCGCCGACTTCCAGCAGGAGGTCGATCTCCAGACGCTGTTCAAGGACGTGGCGCCGCAGTTCTGCCAGACCTGCATGCACCCGGCCCAGGCGCGGACGCTGATCGATCGCGCGATGCGGATCGCCAAGGCGACGCGCAGCGTGACGTGCGTGGTGTTCCCGAACGACGTCCAGGAGGACGCGGCGATCGAGAGTGCGCCGCGCGAGCACGGCGCCGCGTACACCGGCATCGGCTACGCCGAGGGCCGCGTGATCCCACACGATCGCGATCTCGATCGCGCAGCCGAGATCCTGAATCGCGGCGAGCGCGTCGCGATGCTGGTCGGCGCGGGCGCGCTCGGCGCCATCGACGAGGTGGCGGGCGTCGCCGAGCTGCTCGGCGCGGGCGTCGCCAAGGCGCTGCTCGGCAAGGCGGTGCTGCCCGACGAGCTGCCGTACGTCACCGGCGGGATCGGCCTGCTCGGCACCGAGCCGAGCGACCTGATGATGCGCAACTGCGACACGCTGCTGATGATCGGCACCAGCTTCCCGTACAGCGAGTGGCTGCCCCGCGAGGGCCAGGCGCGCGCGGTGCAGATCGATCTCAGCCCACGCAAGCTCGGCCTGCGCTATCCGGCCGACGTGTTGCTGTACGGCGACGCGTGCGAGACGCTGCGCGCGCTGCTGCCGCGCCTCGAGTACAAGCAGGACCGCGCGTGGCGCGCCGGGATCGAGGCCGCCGTCGAGAACTGGTGGCGCGTCCTCGAGCGACGCGCCTTCATGCCGGCCGATCCGATCAACCCGCAGCGCGTGTTCTGGGAGCTATCGCCGCGGTTGCCCGACAACTGCATCCTGACCGCCGACTCCGGCTCGTCGACCAACTGGTGGGCGCGCGACCTCAAGATCCGCCGCGGCATGATGTCGTCGCTGTCGGGCAACCTGGCGACCATGGGGCCGGGCCTGCCGTACGCGCTGGCGGCGAAGTTCGTGCACCCGGATCGCCCGGTGATCGCGTGCGCCGGCGACGGCGCGATGCAGATGAACGGCAACAACGTCCTGATCGACATCGCGAAGTACTGGCGCGAGTGGAAGGACCCGCGGCTGATCATCCTCGTGCTCAACAACGGGGACCTCAATCAGGTGACCTGGGAGCAGCGCGTGATGGCGGGCGACCCCAAGTTCCCGGACTCCCAGGTCCTGCCGCCGTTCTCGTTCGCCGAGTACGCGCGGCTGATCGGCCTGGCGGGGATCACGATGCGTGCCCCCGACGAGATCGCGGCGGGCTGGGACGAGGCGCTCGCGCTGCGCCGGCCGGTGGTCGTCGAGGCGTTCACGGATCCGGAGGTGCCGCCGCTGCCGCCGCACATCGAGCTGGTCCAGGCCAAGAAGCTCGTCGAGTCGATCCTGAAGGGCGACCCGGAGCGCTGGCGCGTGATCAAGGAGTCGGCGAAGCAGCTGTGGGCGGGCTTCGTGGCGTGAATCTCGCGAAAGAAATGGCGGAGCGGCTCGCGAAAAACTGAGGCGTTCCCGGCCAAGTCGAGGAGATCGTTGCGCGCCCCTCCGGCACGCGTGATGCTACGTGCCGGTTCATGTCGTTGATTCGCTACGTGTTCCTCGCGAGCCTGGCTGCGGGATGCTCGACGAGCGAGCTGGATGGCCCATTGGATTTCGAGCGAACCGGTGGCTTTGGTGGAAAAGATATCCACCTGCATCTCGAGGTCGATGGCTCCTACTCGACCCAGTCGCCACAGGGGCCGCTGTCCTCCGGTGTGCTCGCCCGCGCAGAGCTGGGCGATCTCCGCGACGCGATCGCGGCCGCCGATCTGGGCTCGATCCATCCGCGCGTGTTCGCGTGCGGTGACTTTCCTTGTGGCGCCGATGCCGACACTCAAAAACTCCAGGTCCACGTCTCCGGCGAGGTCATCGAGCTGACCGTCGATCGCAACATCCCGAACGACCAGCTACCGTCGGACCTGGTGCGGGTGCTCGATCTGCTCGCCGAGATCTCGGTCCGCAACTAGCGCCGCTCGCTGCGTCCTCGGCGCACGCGGGCTCCTCCTGATTGCCGCCGCGGCGCCGCGATACGGGCTTCGATCACCGTGCCTGGGATCGCCCGCGAGCCACCGCGCGCGCGAGCCCCAGCAACGCGGCGGCGCTCGCGATGCCGGCCAGCGCGGTGACGCCGGCGGCGCCGAGCCACCGCGTGATGCGCAGCGTGGGATCCGAGCCGCGCGAGCGTGCATCGAACGCACCGTGGGCGCCGTGGTCGCCGGGGACCGGCGCGAACAGGTTCGTCGGGCGGCCCGGCACGTTCGGACGGTCGGTCATCTGGCCGTCGTAGCCGCGGCGCGCGAGGTAGCGATCGAGGAACCCCGGCGCGACCATCTGGCCGAGGACCGCCGCGACGGTCGTCATCCCCAGATCCATCTCGCGGCGCTCGTGGATCGACGCGTAGTGGATCGCTTCGGCGATCAGCTCGGGCTGGTAGATCGGCGGCACCGGCTGGGGCTCGCACGGCATGTGGTTCTCGCACCACCGGAACTGCGGCGTGTTGACAGCGGGCGCCTGGATCATGGTCAGCCGGACGCGGCTGTTCGCGTGGATCAGCTCGCTGCGGATCGAGTCGGTGAAGCCGCGGATCGCGTGCTTGGCGCCGCAGTACGCCGACTGTAGCGGGATCGACCGGTGGGACAGCGCGGAGCCGACCTGGATGATCAAGCCGCGGTCGCGCGGCACCATGCGGGCGAGCGCGGCGCGCGTGCCCCACACGTAGCCGAGGTACGTCACCGCGGTGACTCGCTCGTACTCGCGCGGGGTCACGCTCTCGAAGCGACCGAACACCGTGGTCATCGCGTTGTTGATCCAGACGTCGATCTCGCCGAGCTCGCGCTCGACCCGATCGGCGGCCTTGGCCACCGCCTCCGCGTCCGCGACGTCGCAGCGGATCGCCAGCACCGCGCTGGCGCCCAGGCGCTCGAGCTCGCCCTCGGTCGCGGCGAGCCCGTCGGGGCCGCGCGCGAGCACGGCGATCCGTGCGTGCTCCTCCGCGAACCGGCGCGCCGTCGCACGTCCGACGCCCGCCGTCCCTCCCGTGATCACGACCACTCGCGGCGCGTGTCGTTCGGTCATGCCCCCGGGGCGTGCACCCCGCGTACCGCCGCGGCCGCGCACGCGCGCTCGCCGAGCTTCGCGGTCAGCGCTCCCGCGAGCCGCTGGCTACTCGCGGCGGTGCAGGTTCGCCGACTCGTCGCGGCGGTACGCCTTGGCGTCCCCGACGAACGCGCGCTTGGTCAGGTGGTAGTCCGTGACCGCGAGGAACTGCAGCGGCGCATCGCCGGTGTTCTCGGTCTGGTGGATCGCCCACCGCGGCACCAGGATGCTGTCTCCGGCGACCACGTCCACCGATAGGTCGTCGACGTGGACGCGCCCGGTGCCCTCGAGGATGTAGAGGAAGGTCTCGTGCGCGTGGCTGTGGCGCTCGTTGCGCTTGCCGGGCGGCACCACGACGCGCCGGGGATCGAGCACCTCCGCGTCGAGCGGGATCCGGGTGACCGCGAAGTCGATCCCCTCGGCGTCGATCCGGTTGGTGTAGAGCGGCGGGCCGGCGTCGGCGCCGCGGTGGCGGACGTCGGTTGGCTTCGGCTCGGCCGGGACGAGCGACGCGCGATCGTTGATCCGATCGACCAGCCCTCGGAGCCGGTGGCGCTGGAGCCCGTCGACGATGTGGTCGAAGAACTGGAGCCGCAGGTCGAGCGCGTGGTTCATCGCGCGCTTGCAGGTCTCGAACCAGTTCGGCTCGCCGGCGTACGACAGCATCATCTGCTCGAGGGTCAGCGCGTGGTCGTCGTCGCACGCCATGTGGATCTGGAAGAACTCGAGCTCCTCGCCGCGCAGCCCGGCCGCCTCGAGCCCGATGACAAAGATCCCGTACATGCGCGCCACGATGCCCTCGGTGCCGAGCGACAGGAACGCGGCGCCGGCCGCCGGCTCGCTGCGCAGGCAGTACACCAGGTACTCGCGGGTGAACCAGCGAGCATACGGCTCGTAGTCGGTGAGATCCGGTGTAGGGAGATCGAGCGAGTCGCGTAGGAACCGCCGGAACAGCTCGGCGTGGCGGCGGTCGGGAGTGCACCCACCTCCCTCCTCCCACAGGTTCTCCGACAGCCGCGCCCGGAACAGGTCGCTGTCGCAGTTCGCCATCAGGGCCGAGATGTATCGCGTGAAATTTCGCGAGTAGAGTTGGTATTGCGAGAATACGTATCGTAGATCGCGACGATCGAGACTGCCGTTCTTGAAGGCGCGAAACAGCTTGCACGACCACAGTGGGTGCGCGTCGCGAAGCGTGCGCAGCTCGACGAGCAACGCCTCCAGATCAGGCACGGAGCCGAGCCGGACTTCGTTCGATCTCGACACGGCGAGGGAGCTATTCGACGACATCGTGAGACCTCCGTAATATCCAATCGCACTGCTATCAGTGTTGTTCGGTCTCGCCAACACTTTCGAGCAGCGGGGGCGCGGAATCGGCGCGAGTGCACCCGGGGTGGATGCAGGGGCCTGGGTCTTCGTACCTGTTCCGGGTGCTCTTTGTCGAGAATCATGATCTCGAATCATTGGCATCGATGATTGATGTTAATGAGCAACGTAATGTGCCCTCCGCTCCGTCGAGCCGGGTATGTGCTCGTGCGGTTCCGACCCCGGCGGTGCCGCTCCCACCTCGGGGTACCGCGCGCGGAACGGCGTGAGCTGCGATGCACTCCGAGCCGCAGGCGAGGAATTTTTCACCCTGACAGGACGACGCCCAAGGACGGTGACGCCGACTCCGGTTCCGTGACACCGTCAATCCGAGGAGGTCGCTCGAATGACGGGTGTGGAAGAGCCTCGAGGGGTGGTCTTGATCGTGGACGATTCGATGCTGGTTCGTCGGAGCATCGAACGGGTGGTGGACAAGCTGTTCACCACGCGAGCGGCCGGCTCGTTCGAAGAAGCGGTGGATGTCGTCGAGGAGCTGCCGACCGCGCCGGCAGCGCTGATCGTCGACATCAACCTCGGCAGCCAGCAGGGCGATGGCTTCGACATCGCGCACCGAGCGCACGAGCGGTTCCGGGGGCACATCCCGACGCTCGTGTTGACCGGTGTGCCGATCGTGCCGGAGACCACGGAGCGCGCCGCACGGCTGCGCGCCGAGCTGCTGGTCAAGCCGCAGTCGGCGGAGCTGCTGCGGCTGTTCCTCGACCGCGTCGTGGTCAAGGCGGCGTGGGGCACGCCGGACGTGCTGGATCTCGATCGCGAGGTCCAGCGGTTCGCCGAGGCCCACGACCTGACCCGCCGGCAGGCGCAGCTGCTGTTCACCTTGCTGCGCGCGGCGGAGCGCGGCGAGCGAGCGGGGATCAACGACAACACCCGCAAGTCGGGCGTGCGCCGGATCCTCAAGCGAACGGGGCACACCTCGTTCGAGGAGCTGCGCCACACCGTCAAGCAGCGGGCGCGCGGCGAGGGCAGGGCCTAGGCGGGTCGCGAAACAACCTCGCCCCTGAGAGGGGGCGGCGCCGCCGCTACTCCGTCACGCAGTGCGCGACGGTGTGAGTGCCGGTCGGGGGAACGCGGTCCTCCGGGTGGATCACGAACTTCAGCTGGGTCGGGAAGGTCTCGCACTTCACCGGGTCGGGCTTGATGTACCAGCAAGGCTGCGCCGTGTTCGCGGCGGGCGTCGTCTCGTCCGCCATCGTGCACGGCGGGATCAGCGTCTCGGTCGGGTTCGAGGAATCCGGATTCAGGACGTCGAACGCCGTGCACTCGGGCTGGAGCCCGGGGTTGGCCGGATCGATGTCGCGGAACTCGACGTCGTTCTCGAAGCACGGGTTGCCGATCCGCCGGAAGATCAGCTGGGCGATCTCGACCAGGCCGGCGCCGAGGTCGTCGTTGCACAGCGAGTAGAACGAGTGCAGCGGGAACTGCTCGGCGAAGTGCGCCAGGCGCGGCATCGGGAACGCGTTCTGCATCCCGTTCGTGCACGAGGGCTGCACCGAGGGGACGCCCGACTGGCTGAGCGCCACCCGGGTGAGCGGCTCGTTCGGCGTGCTGGTCAGCGCGCTCGGCCCGATGATCGTCGACACGATGATGTCCTTGGGGTTGGCCTTGAGGCTCTTGATCTGGTCGACGAGATCGTTGGGGTGCGCGAGGTACGGCGAGTTGTTGCGTGGCTTGCAGTTGGTGTACGTGCCGGGGCCGCGGCTCATCGTGCCCTGATCGCATTCCCAGCCCCACTCGAAGCAGCGGAAGTCGGCGAACGGCCCGAGCTGGCCGATCAGGCTCGGGTTGTTGTCGTAGATCCGCGGGTCGGCGGCGGTGCAGTCGTCCTCGTCGCTGATGATGATGACCGCGAGCAGCGCGTCGTCGCGCAGGAACCCGGCGTTCGCGGGGTTGCCGATCAGCGCCTTCTTCAGCGAGCCGAGGTGCTGCTCGAACCCGCAGCCGGTCGGCCCGAGGGTCGCGATGCACGAGAACGTGTCCTCGAGCGATCCGGTGTAGTTCCGGACGCGCGGGCCGCCAGGCGTGCCCGCGACGTCCGAGATGAACGCGCCGTTGGGCGGCGAGCAGCCGGCGACCCGTGGCGTCGAGAGCAGGTTGCCGTTGTCGCCGGTGCCCCGGCACGAGACGTCCGACGCGACGCCGCCGGCGCCGATGTCCTGCGAGATCACGCCGATGTGCACGTTCGGCAGGCCGCCCTCGATCTGCTCCAGCACGCGCATGAACCGCGGGAAGTTCGCTGTCAGCGCGGCCTGCTCGTCCGCCATCGTCGGCGACTTGTCGATCAGGAACAGGATGTCGAGGTCGCGGTTGACGTTGGCGGGGATGTTCTTGACCTCGACGGTCTCCTGGTCGGGGTTGACCGCGGAGATCGTGCGATCCGGACATCCGGGCAGGGCGAGCAGCGAGAGCAGGGAGAGCCCGAGCGTGGTGCGCATCAGGCCCGGTCGAGCAAGCTCGGGGCCACGGGCTCGGACGTCGAGGTCGAGGGAGGTCGTCGCGGGGAGCGCGCGCATTCCCGTAGATGTCGCGGCCGGCGCGGATCCGTCACGCGATCGTGCGGGCAGCTCGCGGGGCGCGGCGCGCGTGCGTTCGCGCGAACTGCCGGAACGCGCGCATCAGGGGTCGAGCGGCAGCGTCATCGCGAACCGCGCGCCGCCCAGCGCCGACGCATCGCAGCGGATCGCGCCGCCGTGGGCCTCGACCACCTGGCGCGCGATGTACAGCCCGATGCCGGTGCCCGCCGACCGGATCTCGCCGCCGCGCAGGTGCTCGATCCGGAAGAACCGCTCGAACACCCGCTCGCGATAGGCCGGCGGCACGCCCGGTCCGCTGTCGCTCACCTCGATCGTCGCGGTCCCGCGGCCGCGGTCGATCGCGGTGTGGATCTCGATCCGGCCGCCGTTCGGTGTGTACTTGACCGCGTTCGACAGCAAGTTCGACAGCGCCATCGCGAGCCGCGCGCGGTCGCCGGGCAGCGCGATCGATAGCTCGGGAGAGATCGGCGCGTCGAGCGCGATCCCCGCGGCCTCGCACGCCGGGGAGGTCGCGCGGGCGGCGTGCTCGACGAGCTCGCCGAGCGACAGCGGGCTCCACACGAGCCGTAGCTGGCCGGCCTCGATCTGGGTGAGATCGAGGAACTCGTCGACCCGCGCCGCCAGCTGCTCGACGCCGACCAGCGCGGTCGCGAGCAGCTCGCGGTCGCGCGCGTCGTGGCGTTGCCCGCGCTCCTGCATCATCGCCAGCGTCATCCGGAGCGTGGTCAGCGGGGTCCGCAGCTCGTGGGACGCCACGGCCACCAGCTCGAGCCGCATCTCGTCGAGCCGGGCGAGATCGGTCACGTCGGACAGCACCAGCACCGCGCCCCGCTGGCCCTCGATCGGAACGACGCGCGGCAACAGCTTGCGCGGCCCACCGGCGAGCGCGAGCTCGATCGTGTTCGACAGGTCGACGGCGGTGCCGGAGGTGGTCCCGGCCTCGAGCGTCGCGGCGATCGCGTCGCGGGTGGTCGCCGGCACGTCCAGCTCGTCGAGCGAGCGCGAGCGCGGCTCGCCGAGCGCCTCGATCGCGCGCGGGTTGGCCGCGGAGATCCGGCGGTCCGGATCCACCACGACGACCGCATCGGGCAGCGCCTCGAGCGTCGCCTCGAGCGTCTCCTTGGCCCGGATCACCTCGCCGATGTTGGCGCGGCGAAACTGCTCGAGCTCGTCGGCCATCCGGTCGAGCCCGGCGCCCAGCCGGCCGAGCTCGTCGTCGCGCCGCATGCCGACCCGCCGGGAGAAGTCGCCGCGCCGGATCGCCTCGACCGCGCGGGTCAGCTCGCGCAGCGGCACCATCACCACGCGCACGAGGTGGAGCACGATCGCGCACAGGAGGAGCAGCGCGGCGACGCTGATCGCGCCGACGATCTCCATCGAGCGCGTCGAGCGCGCGCCGGCCCACTCGGCGACCGCCTGGCTGGAGCGGAAGTGCTGGTCGCGGATCTGGTTGGTGGTGGCGACCGCGCGGCGGAGCAGCGGGTTGACGTCCTCGTGGTAGCGCATGCGCGCGTCCACGACCTGCGCGCGGGCGACCAGCTCGTCGACCGCGCGCTGGTACGCGTCGATGTCGGCGCGCAACCGCGCGGCGATCTCGCGCTCGGCGGGTGCGTCCAGCTCGCCGGCCACCTCGCCGAGCGCCCCGGCGACCCTCGCGCGCTGGCGGACCAGCTCGGCCTCGCCCTGCGCGAGGTCCGAGAGCGCGAGCAGCACCGCGTCGTCCTCGCGCTCGAGCGCGCCGGACAGCCGCGCCGTGGCGTCGGTCATCCGCTCGTTGTCGGTCACCGTCTGGCCGACGACCTGGCTGACCTCGCGGAACGCGGTGACGCTCCACACCCCGGTCGCGACCGTGGTGCCGATCAGGAGCGCGCCCGCGATCGCGAGCCGCGTGCGCAGCTGGAGCGTCACGCTCACGTCAGGCCGTAGCGCTTGCGCTTGCGCTGCAGGGTCGAGGCATCGATCCCGAGCGTGCGCGCGGCGAGCTCGAGCGTGGGGGCCTGCGCAATGATCCGGGCGATGTGCTCGCGCTCGAGCGCCTCGAGGCTGACCTGCGCGCCGAGCGCGACCTCCGCGGCGCTCGGCCGGCCGGCGGTGGTGGCGGAGGGCTCGGCGGCCGGTGGGATCCCGAGGTCCTCGACCTCGATCCGCGGCCCGGGGCTGAGGATCACCGCGCGCTCGACGGCGTTGCGCAGCTCGCGCAGGTTGCCGGGCCAGCCGTGGCTGGCCAGCGCGCGGGTCGCCGCGTCGGACAGCTCGTACACCGGCCGGTGCTGGCGCGCCGCGGCGCGCTCCAGGTAGTGGTGGACCAGCGCGCGCAGGTCCTCCGGGCGATCGCGCAGCGGCGGCAGCACCAGCGTCACCACGTTGAGCCGGAACAGCAGATCCTCCCGGAACCGGCCGGCGCGGGCCTCGTCTTCGATGTTGCGGTTGGTCGCCGCGATCAGCCGCACGTCGGCGCGGCGCTCGCGGGCCTCGCCGACCCGCTCGTACGAGCCGTCGTTGAGGAACCGGAGCAGGCGGGCCTGGGCGTCGAGCGAGAGATCGCCGACCTCGTCGAGGAACAGCGTGCCGCCCTCGGCCTCCTGCACCTTGCCCGCCGCGTCGGCCGTCGCGCCGGTGAACGCGCCGCGCTTGTGGCCGAACAGCGTGCTGTTCATCAGCTCGTTCGACAGCGCGGGGCAGTTCACGGTGACGAACGGCGCGTCGCGCCGGCCGCCGTGCTGCCACAGCCAGCGCGCGAGCACGTTCTTGCCGGTGCCGCTCTCGCCGCGCAGCAGGATCGGCACCTCCGTCGCGGCGACCCGCGCGGCCTGCTTGAACAGCGTGCGGAGCGCGGGGCTCTCGGTCTCGAACCGCTCGTCGGCGCCGCCCGCCTGCTCGAGCCGGGTCTCGGCATCGACGAGCCGCTTGCGCAGCCGCACGCCATCGAGCGCGCGGCGGGTGGACGCGCGGACCTGGTCCGGCGTGAACGGCTTGGGCAGGTAGTCGCACGCGCCGCGCTTCATCGCCTCGACCGCCGACTCGTAGGTCGCGAACGCGGTGACCACGACGATCGCGAGATCGGGCTGGCGCTGGAGCAGCTCGGGGATCGCATCGAGCCCCGATTCCTTGCCGAGCCACAGATCGAGCAGCACGACATCGAACCGTCCGCGATCGATCGCCTCGAGGGCCGCGCCGGCGCTCCCGACCCCGAGCACGCGCGCGCCGTCGGCCTCGAGGCACAGCCGCAACGACTGCCGGATCCCGGGATCGTCGTCGACGACGAGCGCAGACCAGGTCGCCATGTCCAGGGGCGTACTGCCCGCGGCTTCGTCGGTCAACGGCGTGTTCGCGAAATCTCGGGTGGTCACGCGCGCGTCCCCGCAAAATGCCCGGACGGTTTCGGAGAGGATCGTAGAAGCTCGTCGCGCATGGAGGGGCGCCATGCGTCTCGCGTGCCCGCGCGATCGGGCCGGCGCGCTGGCACGACGCGTGCGAAGGCGCGGCGCGATGCGTTGTCTCGCGCTGGTCGTTCCGCTCGCCGGCTGTGTCGCGCCGTACCGCGGCGCGCAGCCACCCGTGCTCGGCGTGCCGCTCGAGGATCGGGAGCCCGCACCACCGCTCGCGCTCGACGGCGCGGCGGCCGGGGGCGAGGCGCCGATCCTGGTCGGGCTGCCGGAGCTGATCCGGATCAGCGTGCGCGTGGATCCCTCGCTCGCCGCCGCGCGCGAAGGGATCGAGCAGGCGCGCGCCGACGCGGTCACGGCCGGGCTCGCGCCGAATCCGACGCTCGGGATCTCGCGCACGATGGTGCCGTTCCGGAGCGGCGAGTCGGATCCGCAGCTCGACATCGAGGTCGGCTACACGCTCGATGCGCTGCTGTTCGGCAAGCGCCGCGCGGCGATCGAGGCGGCGCGCCGCGCGGTGGACGTGGCGATCGCCGATCGCGACGAGGCGGTGAGGCGCCGGATCGGCGACGCGATCGCCGCGTACGTCGAGGCGGTGCAGGCGCGCGCGCTGGTGCCGCTCGCGCGCGAGGAGCTCGCGCAGCTCGAGCGGGTCGCGGCGATCACCGAGCGCCGGGTCGCCGCCGGCGGGGCGGGGCAGATCGAGGCCGAGCGGATCGGGCTCGAGGTCCTCGCGAGCCGGCGCCGGCTGCTCGTCGCCGAGGCCGAGCTCGACAACGCGCGGACGCGGTTCCGCGCGCACCTCGGTCGCGTGCGCGGCGCCGAGCGCGCCGAGCCGGCCGGCGCGTTGGATGCGATCCGTGCGCCACGACCGCCGTCGCTCGAGGCGGTGCTGCGCGCCGCGGAGCAGCACCGGCCCGACCTGCGCGGCGCTCACCACAGGCTCGCGCTCGCGCGCGCCGAGCTGGAGCAGCAGCGGGTATCCGCGCGCCCGGCGCTCGGCGTCGCGCTGATCTACACCCGCGTGCTCGACCTCGACCTGTGGGGCGCGGCGATCGAGCTGTCGCTGCCGGTCAGCGATCGCAACCAGGGCAACATCGCGCGCGCGCGCTCGGCGATGCGCCAGGCGGCCGCGCAGATCGAGGCCGCGCGGATCGAGCTGCGCAGCGAGCTCGCGCAGGCGGTGCGCAGCTACCGCGCCGCCTACGACGTCGCGACGACGATCGACGCGCGGGCGATCGAGGCGGCGGCGGGGGTGCGCACGCGGGTCGAGGAGTCGTACGCGCTCGGCGGGCGGACCCTGATCGAGGTGCTCGACGCGCAGGCCACCTATCGCGACGCGATGCGCGAGCACGTCGCGGCGCGCGCGGCGCTGCTGCGGGCGCTCCACGAGCTCGACGCGGCCGCCGGCGCGGTGGTCCTGGTGGAGGAGGCGCGCGATGCCGGCCGCTGAGTCGTCGCGGCGCGGTGGGGGGATCGTCAGCTGGGTCATCACGGTGCTGCTGCTCGGCGTGCTCGTCGGGTATCTCGCGCTGGTCTCCCCTCCGAGCCCGCGCCGGCGCGCCGCGGCCGCCGCGCTGCCAGCGGTGCGGGTGAGCGGGCCGCGCGAGCTGGAGATCGCGAGCAGCTCCGCGCTCGAGGCCCAGCTCGCGATCGCCTCGGTCTCGCGCACCCGCGCGACCTCGCCGCTGCTCGAGGTCACCGGTGCGATCGCCGCGAGCCGCCCGGCCGGCGCACCCGGGCACGACGCGCGGTGGACGTTCGCGAGCAGCGATCTACTCGCCGCGTACGCCGAGTGGCGCAAGGCCGCCGCGGAGGTCGCCTTCGCGCGCACCGAGCGCCAGACCACCCGGCAGCTCAACGCCGCGCGGCTCGCCGCGCAGGAGCGGGTCGTCGAGCGGATGGTCCGGCTCGTCCAGGCCGGCTCGGAGTCCGCGCGCGAGCTGGCGAGCGAGCAGGCCGCGCTCCAGCAGACCCGGCTCGAGTCGGCCAAGCTCGCCCACGCCGCCGAGGCGGCCGTGCTCGCCGCCGAGCGGAGCCGCGCCGCGCTCGACCGCCAGCTCGCCCAGGCCGGGATCGATCCCGAGGTGCTCGGCGCGGTGCGCGGCGGCAGCGCGTTGCTCGTCGCGGAGGTGCCGGAGGCGCGGATCGAGCGGGTCGCCGAGGGCCAGCAGGTGACCGCGCGGTTCTACGGGCTCTCCGGAGCGCCGCGCGCCGGCAAGATCGACCGGCTCGCGCCGACGGTGACCGCGGACCAGCGGATCCTGCGCGCGCTGATCGTGCTCGACGACCCGCGCGGCGAGCTGCGTCCCGGGATGTTCGCCGAGGTCGGCCGCGGCGCCGAGCCGCGCGACGCGGTGGTCGCACCGCTCGACGGCGTGCTCCACATCGGACGCGCCGACTACCTGCTCGCCGAGCGAGGCGCCGGCCGCTGGCAGGTGGTCGAGGTCGCGCTCGGCGACGCGCTCGACGACCACGTCGAGGTCCTGCGCGGGCTCGCGCCGGGCGACCGGGTGATCGGCACCGGCGCGATCCTGCTCAAGCCGTTCGTCGTCGAGGCGCTGGCGAGGGCCCGATGATCCCGCTGCTCATTCGCACCGCGCTGCGGTTCCGCCTCCAGGTGCTCGTGATCGTCGCCGCGCTCGCCGGGCTCGGCGTGTGGTCGGCGCTCGGCCAGCGGGTCGACGCCTACCCCGATATCTCGGCGCAGATGGTCCAGGTGATCACGGTGTTCCCGGGGCGCGCGCCCGAGGAGGTCGAGCGCCAGGTCACGATCCCGGTCGAGATCGCGATGCGAAACGTGCCCGATGTCGAGATGGTGCGATCGCGCACGATCTTCGGGCTGTCGGTCGTCCAGCTGATCTTCGAGGAGGGCACCGAGAGCTACTGGGCGCGGCAGCGCGTCCACGAGCGGCTCGCCACCGTGGAGCTGCCCGAGGGCGCGAGCGCCGAGCTCGGTCCGCTCGCGACCGCGTACGGCGAGATCTTCCGCTACGAGTTGGTCCACGCGGGCGTGCCGGATCTGATGGAGCTGCGCACGATCAACGACTGGGTCGTGATCCCGCGGCTGCTCCGGGTGCCCGGGGTCGCCGAGGTGTCGAACTTCGGCGGGCTGGCCCGCCAGCTCGCGGTGGTCCTCGACCCCGCGCAGCTGCGCCGCTACGGCCTCGCGGTGGCCGACGTGGTCGGCGCGATCCAGCGCAACAACGCGAGCGCGGGTGGCAGCGTGATCCCGCGCGGCAGCATGTCGCTGGTGATCCGCGGCAAGGGCTCGGTGCAGACGATCGCCGAGATCGAGCAGATCTTCGTCAAGTCGATCGGCGGCACGCCGGTCTACGTGCGCGACGTCGCCGAGGTCCGCAGCGACCACCCGGTGCCATCCGGGATCTTCGCCAAGGATCGCAGCGAGGCCGGCGTCGAGGGGATCCTGCTGCTGCGCAGGGGCGAGGACCCCTCGGAGGTGCTCGCCGCGGTCAACGCGGCGGTCGACGAGCTCAACGCGAGCGGGCTGCCGCGCGGCGTCGAGATCCGCCCGTTCTACGACCGCACGTTCCTGGTCCGCAGCACCCTGTACACCGTCACCCACAGCATGCTGCTCGGGATCACCCTGGTGATCGTCGTGCTGATCGCGTTCCTCGGCCGGCCGGCGATGGCGCTGCTGGTCGCCGCGACGATCCCGTTCTCGATGCTGGTCGCGATCGTGCTGATGCGCGCGACCGACATCCCGATCGGCCTGCTCTCGGTCGGCGCGATCGATTTCGGGATCATCGTCGACGGCGCGGTGATCATGGCCGAGAACATCGCCCGCCAGCTCGGCGCGCGCGGGCGCGGTGCCACGCCCGGTGACGTGCTGCGCGCGATCCGCGACGCGGCGCTCGAGGTCGAGAGCCCGCTGTTCGTGTCGATGTTCCTGATCATCATGGCGTACCTGCCGCTGCTCACGCTGACCCGGATCGAGGGCCTGCTGTTCCGGCCGATGGCGATGACGATCGTGTTCGCGCTGCTCGGTGCGCTGGTGTTCGCGCTGCTCGTGGTGCCGGTGGTCGCCGCGCTGGTGTTCCGCCGCGGCTACCGCGAGTGGGACAACCCGCTGCTCGAGCGGTTCAAGCGGATCTACGCGCGGTGGCTGCGCCGCCTGCTCCACCTGCGCTATCAGGTCGCGGTGCTCGCGGTCGGCGCGCTCGCCGCCGTGATGGTGTTCGTCGTGCCGCGGCTCGGCAGCGAGTTCCTGCCGTACATGGACGAGGGCGTGATCTGGGTGCGCGCGAACAGCCCCGAGGGCACCAGCCTGACCCAGACCGCGGCGTACGGCCGGCGGTTGCGCGAGCTCGCGCTCGAGCTCCCCGAGGTCGAGCTCGTCTCGGTGCAGACCGGTCGCAACGACAGCGGCACCGATCCGTTCCCGCCGAGCCGGATGGAGATCCTGATCGTGCCCCGGCCCCGCGAGACCTGGACCCGGTTCTCGACCAAGCAGGCGCTGGTCGCCGCGCTCGGCGAGCGATTCCGGGCCGAGCTGCCGACGCTGCGGTTCAACTTCACCCAGCCGATCATCGACAGCGTCACCGAGGACTCGAACGGCACCTCGGCGAACCTCGCGGTCGAGATCTCCGGCGATGATCCGGCCGTGCTGCTCGAGCTGGCGCGCCGCGCGCGCGATCTCCTGCGCGAGATCCCGGGAGCGGCCGACGTCGGCCTCGAGCAGGAGGGTCCGCAGCCGCAGTTGGTGATCGAGCCGGATCGCGCGCGCGCGGCCCGCTACAACGTGCGGATCGAGGACGTCGCGATGCTGATCGACACCGCGATCGGCGGCGCTCCGGTCGGCGCGGTGTACGAGGGCGAGCGGCGGATCGATCTCGCGGTGCGGTTCGATCCGTCGGCGTTCCGGTCGCCCGAGGCGATCGGCCGGCTGCCGGTGTACACCGCGGACGGCGTCCCGGTGCCACTGTCGCAGGTGGCGACCCTCTCGGTGGTCGACGGCCAGACGATCATCGCGCGCCAGAGCGGGCGGCGGCGGATCACCGTGCGCGCCGATATCGTCGGGCGCGATCAGGGCGGGTTCGTGCGCGAGGCCCAGGCGCGGTTCGCGGCGGAGATCCAGCCGCCGCCTGGGTACGCGGTGGCGTGGCTCGGGATGTTCGAGAACCTCGCCCGCGCGCGTGGCCATTTCCTGGTGCTGATCCCGGTCGCGGTCGGCGCGATCTTCCTGGTGCTGCTGCTCGCGTTCCGCTCGGTGCGAACCGCCGCGCTGCTGCTCGTGCCGATCCCGTTCGCGTTCGCGGGAGCGGCGGTCGCGTTGTACGTCCGCGACATGCACGTCAACGTGTCGACCGGCGTCGGCTTCGCCACGGTGTTCGCGGTCTCGATGATGGACGGCATCCTGATGGTGCGGGAGATCCGCGCCGCCCGGCTGCGCGGCGCGGAGCTCGACGACGCGATCATCGAGGGTCGGCTGCACCGGCTGCGTCCGGGCCTCATGACCTCGCTGGTCGCGATCCTGGGCCTCTTGCCGGCGTCGCTGGCGACCGGGCTCGGGTCGGACGTCCAGCGCCCGCTCGCGACGGTGATCATCTGGGGGCTGTCCGGCGCGACGCTGTTGACCATGCTGGTCGTGCCGGTGCTGTACCGGATCGTGGCGCCGCCGCTGCCCGCGCCGCCGAGCGGCGATCAGATCACGAGCCCGGACAGCAGCAGCTTCGCGAGCGTGAAGTAGATGACGATGCCGCTGACGTCGACCAGCGTGGCGACCAGCGGCGCCGAGGCGTTCGCCGGATCCGCGCCGAGCCCGCGGAGCACGAACGGCAACATCGCGCCGGCGAGCGTGCCCCACAACACGCAGCCGGTGACC
>JBQCJR010000532.1:0-5816 GCA_051952595.1 Kofleriaceae bacterium | reverse complement strand
CGGCCGCGGCCGCCGATAGCCGCGACCGAACGCCGCAGCTCCTCCCCCGGGCCGAGCGCGAGACCGGCCGCGCCGCAGCGACCGGCGCCCGCCGCTACCCCACCGGCTCGCGCGACTTCTTGTAGGATGGCCGGCTGGAGGGACCTTGGCGAAACAACGCATCGCGATCCTCGGCGGCGGGATGGGCGCACTCACCGCAGCATTCGAGATCACCAACGCGCCCGACTGGCAGGACCACTTCGACGTCACCGTGTACCAGCTCGGCTGGCGGCTCGGCGGCAAGGGCGCGTCCGGCCGCAACGCCGAACACTTCGAGCGGATCGAAGAGCACGGCCTGCACATCCTGCTCGGGTTCTACGAGAACGCGTTCCGCGTGCTCAAGCAGTGCTACGCCGAGCTGGCGCGACCACCGGGCGCGCCGCTCGCGACCTGGCAGGACGCGTTCAAGCCGCACAACTACGTCGTGCTGATGGAGCAGCTGCGCGAGAACAAGTACGTGCCGTGGGCGATGGACTTCCCGCCGAACAGCGGGGAGCCGGGCACCGGCGGCGTGCTGCCGACGCCGTGGCAGATGATCCAGATGATCCTCGGCTGGCTGAAGAACCTGTTCGGCGCGTCGAACCAGCTGCCGGATCACCAGCCGGACCTCGAGGCGGCGCACACCCACGCCCTGGGCGAGAACCACGTCGGCGTGCTCTCCGAGCTCGGCGATCTACACGCGTGGCTGCACTCGCTCGAGGTCGACGAGGCGAACATCGACTGGCGCCGCGCGTTCGTCACGGTCGATCTCGCGATCGCCGCGACCAAGGGCATGATCGAGAGCGGCGTCGTCCTGCCGCCGCACGACTTCTTCAAGCTCGATACGCTCGACTTCCGCGCGTGGCTGACCAAGTACGGCGCACACGAGCGCTCGGTCAACTCGGCGTACATCAGCGGGATGTACGACCTCGGGTTCTCGCTGCCCGGCCAGGTCGGCGCCGGCACCGCGCTCAACGGGATCCTGCGGATGTGCTGGACCTACAAGGGCGCGGTGATGTGGAAGATGCAGGCGGGCATGGGCGACACGATCTTCGCCCCGCTCTACCTCGTGCTGTCGCGCCGCGGGGTCAAGTTCGAGTTCTTCCAGCGCGTCGATGCGCTCGAGCTCTCCGACGACAAGACCCGGATCGACCGGGTCGTGATCGGCCAGCAGGCGACGCTGGTGAACGGCACCTACGATCCGCTGGTCCCCGTCAAGGACCTGCCGTGCTGGCCGAGCGAGCCGCGCTACGACCAGCTGGTCGAGGGCACGGCGCTCCGCGACTCCGGCGAGGATCTCGAGGACTGGTGGACGAAGTGGAAGGACCCGCTGCCGCCGCGCGTGCTGCGCGACGGGGTCGACTTCGATCGCGTGATCCTCGGGTGCTCGATCGGCATCTTCCCGTACATCGCCAAGGAGCTGATCGACGCCAGCGAGCCGTTCGCGAAGATGGTCCGCGATGTCGGCACCACGCAGACCCAGGCGAGCCAGCTGTGGATGGCCAGCGACCTCCAGGGGCTCGGCTGGACCCTGCCGTCGCCGGTGCTCGATGGCTACGCCGAGCCGATGAACACCTGGGCGGACATGACGCACCTGTTGCCGCGCGAGGACTGGCCGGCCGACGCGATGCCGAAGAACCTCGCCTACCTGTGCAGCCCGCTGCCCGACGACGGCCCGCCGCCGCCGCGCGGCGAGCACGGCTACACCCAGCGCCAGAACGCGCGGGTCCACGCCCACGCGCTCGAATGGCTCGAGCGCTGGGCCGGCGGGCTGTGGCCCGCGGTGGGAGGAACCGCCGGTGCCTCCGACGACAAGCGGTCGTTCGACTGGAACGTGCTGGTCGCGCCGGGCTCGACGGCGGTCGGGCCGGCGCGGTTCGACACCCAGTACTGGGTCGCGACGCTCAACCCCTCGGACCGCTACGTGCTCGCGCTGCCCAACAGCGTCGACTCGCGGCTGCGCACCGACGGCGCCGGGTTCGCGAACCTCTACATGGCCGGCGACTACCTGCTGACCGGCATGAACGTCGGCTGCGTCGAGGCGGCCACCATGGGCGGCATGCACGCGTCGCGCGCGATCTGCGGGCGGCCGGAGGAGATCATCGGTGACTCGACCTGACTACATCGCCCGCGGTGGCGACCTGGTGATGTCGCCGGCCCTCGAGCTGCAGAGCACCACGATGTACTCGTTCGTCGTGCCGGCGGACCTCGCCGCGCTGACCCGGATCTGCGATCAGCAGCTCAACGCGGTCACCGGCGGCAGCGTGATCTACAAGCCGCTGCTGCCGATGGTCTCGATCGTGTGCGCCGACGTCGCGAAGTCGTACTCGACCACGCCGCCGGACTCGGAGAAGGGCTGGATGAGCGAGCGCGACTTCGGGATCTGGATCCCGGTGGTCGCCGGCAAGATGGAGCACGGGATCTGGAAGCCAGGCCGGATCTCCTGGTACCTGCCGTACGTGTTCGTCGACAACGTCGCCGCGATGGTCACCGGGCGCGAGGTCTACGGGTTCTTCAAGCAGACCGCGGAGCTCACCATGCCGGCGAGCCCGTCGTCGTCGGATCCGTTCGGGATCGACGCGCTGGTGATCGAGAAGTTCTCGCCGAGCTCCGAGGCGCAGGTCGCGCGGCTGATGACGCTGACCACCGCCGAGGCGTCCGCTGCGCCCGAGCCGCCGAGCGGGCCGTGGGGCGATGCCCGGCAGGCACTCGAGGCGGTCTTGCCGGCCCTCCAGCAGCTGCACGCCGGGGCCCAGAACGCCGCGATCTCGGACTGGGACCTGCTGAAGAACCTGCTCGAGGACCTGCTCACCCTCGACGTGCCGCTGGTGTTCCTCAAGCAGTTCCGCGACGCCGGCGAGCCCGCCAAGGCGTGTTACCAGGCGGTGATCGAGGCGCCCGCGCATCTCCAGCGCTGGTACGGGGGATGGTTCACCCACCCCCACGACGTGGCGATCACCCCGTGCGACAGCCACCCGATCGTCGCCGAATGTGGACTCTCTGGCCCCCAGCTGCGCGCGAACCTCGGGTTCTGGTGCAAGATGGACTTCGTGATGCAGCCCGGTCGCGTGGTCGCCGAGCGCACCTGAACCCTGGGGCATGATCGAACGCGGGCACATCAGCGACTACCGGCTGGTCGACGTGCTCGGCCGTGGTGGGATGGGCGTGGTCTACCAGGCCATCCACGATCCGAGCGGCCAGCCCGCGGCGGTCAAGACGGTGCGGGTCGCGACCGAATCGACGCTCGAGTCGATCCGGCGCGAGATCCACACCCTGCGCGAGCTGCGCCACCCCGGCGTGATCGCGATCCGCGACCACGGCGTGGTCGATGGCATGCCGTGGTACGCGATGGAGCTGCTGCGCGGGCGGACCCTGCGCGACGACTTCCGGGCGTGGTTCCCCGATCCCGCGCCGGCCGAGGCGATGACCCGCGACCTGCTGCGCCCGGGCAAGCTGCGCGAGCCGCTCGACCCCGACGTGGCGCCGGTGCGCATCCCCGGGCCGGCGTACTCGCTCGCCCACGTGATCGAGCTGTTCCACAAGCTGTGCGAGCCGCTCGCCTACGTGCACGGCCAGGGGGTGATCCACCGCGATCTCAGCCCGGCGAACGTGTTCGTGAAGGGCACCAACGATCCGGTGCTGTTCGACTTCGGGCTCGCCGCGCAGTTCCGGATCGACAGCGCGCGCGAGGTGCTCGAGGTCGGCGGGCTGACCCGCGGCACGCCACACTACATGGCGCCCGAGCAGGCGCGCGGCGAGGTGGTCGACGCGCGGGCCGACGTCTACGCGGTCGGCTGCCTGCTCTACGAGGCGCTGACCGGCCGGCCGCCGTTCCTCGGCGACTCCACGCTCGCCGTGATGATGCAGCACATCGACGACGTGCCGCGCCGCCCGGCGAGCCTGGTGCCCGAGATCCCGCCGGCGCTCGACGACCTGGTGATGCGTATGCTCGCCAAGGCGCCGCGCGATCGGATCGGCTACATCGAGGACGTCGCCGCGGCGCTCGAGCGGATGGGCGCCACCGCGCCGCGGGTCGCCGAGGGCCGGCCGCGCGCGTACACCTACCGCCCGGGGCTCGCCGGCCGCACCGAGCTGATCGATCAGATCGATCGGCTGCTGATCGCGCTCGCGGCCGGGACCGGCGGCTCGGCGTACCTGATCGGCGAGAGCGGCGTCGGCAAGACCCGACTCGCCGGCGAGATCGCCACGCGCGCGCGCGATCACGACATCCGGGTGATCACCGGCGAGTGCGAGCCCCACGGCGGCCCGCTGCACCCGCTGCGCCCGCTGCTCCACGCGGTCGCCGCGCGCTGCCGCGAGGGCGGCCGGCTCGAGGCGCAGCGCCTGCTCGGCCACAACGGCGCGGTGCTCGCGGCGTTCGAGCCCTCGCTCGCGGCGTTCGCCCCGGCGGCGGATCCCCACGAGACCTCGACGTTCCACGGCCCGGATCCGATCACCGGCAGCGCGGCGCGGTTCCGCGTGCTCGGCGTGCTCCGCGAGCTGCTCGCCGAGCTCACCGTGGGCGAGCCGCTGCTGCTCGTGCTCGACGATCTCCAGTGGGCCGACGAGCTGACGCTCGCGCTGCTCGGCGCGCTCGGCCACGAGCTCGCCGGCAGCGGGCTGTTCGTGCTGGCCACGATGCGCGCCGAGGAGGTGACGCCCGAGCTCGAGTCGGTGCTCGCGGCGACCGGCGCGACCCGGTTCGACGTCCGCCGGCTCGATCGCGCCGCGGTCGGCGCGATGGTGCGCGACATGCTCGCGCTCGACGAGGCCGCGCCCACGCTGACCGAGTTCGTCGCGAGCCAGTCGGAGGGCAACCCGCTGTTCGCCGCCGAGTACGTGCGGAGCGCGGTCGACGAGGGCGTGCTCCAGCGCGACAGCGACGGCCGGTGGCGGCTGTCCCCGCGCGACGACGACAGCTACGAGAGCCTGCCGACCCCGGGCTCGGTGCAGTCGCTGATGCGCCGCCGGCTGCGCACCCTGTCGGCGCCGGCGCGCGAGGTCTCGCTCGCGATGGCGGTGCTCGGGCGGTCGTGCGAGGAGGCGGTGCTCGCCGCGACCGTGCAGCTCACCGCCGATCGCGCGGCCGAGGCGATCACCGAGCTGATCCAGCGCCACGTCGTCGAGGACCACGGCGATGGCCAGCTGCGGTTCGTGCACGACAAGCTGCGCGAGCAGACCTACGCCGAGCTCACCCTCGAGCAGCAGCGGGCGCTCCACCACCGCGCCGCCCAGGCGATCGAGGCGCGCTACCGCGACGACGCCGATCGTCAGCTCCACCACGGCCAGCTGGCCTACCACTGGGAGGCGGCCGGCGAGCTGGCGCGCGCGACCGATTGCCTCGAGCGCGCCGCCGAGCACGCGCTGACCGCCGCGGCGTTCGGCGAGGCCCAGGCGATGCTGCGCCACCTGCTCGCGCTGCCGATCGCCTCCGCCTCGACCCGCCGCGCGCGCTGGGAGCGCCGCCTCGGCGAGACCTGCTACGCGCTCGGCGATGTCGCCGGGCTCGGCACGCACACCGAGCGCGCGCTCGACGAGCTCGATCGCCCGCTCACCGGATCGCGGCTGCGGATCGCCGCGCGGATCGCCGGCGGGATCGGCCAGCAGCTGGCCGCGCGCGTGTTGCCGCGCCGCCGCCGCGAGGGCGCCGAGCGGCCCCGCGAGCCGGCGGTGGTCGAGGCGGCGCTCGCCTCGGCGCAGATGCCCCACTACTACTTCTTCAACGACGACTCGCTCGGGCTGGTCGACGCCGCGCTCGCCGCCGCGAACCTGGCCGAGCGCGCCGGCGACGACCTGCC
>JBQCJR010000531.1:0-5253 GCA_051952595.1 Kofleriaceae bacterium | reverse complement strand
GACGGTGCGCATGACCCGGGATTGTACGAGATCCCGAACGAGGCTGCCGAGTTTTGGGTACAGTGGCGCCCATGCTGCTCTATCACGATCTCCGAGCGCCCAACCCTCGCCGGGTCCGCGTGTTCCTGGCCGAGAAGGGCGTGGCGTACGACACGATCGAGGTGTCGATCGCCGCCGCGGCGCATCAGACCGAGGAGTTCCGCAAGAAGAACCCGCTGTCGCTGCTGCCGGTGCTCGAGCTCGCGGATGGCCGCGTGCTGCGCGAGTCGATGGCGATCTGTCGCTTCGTCGAGGAGCAGTACCCCGAGCCGAACCTGTTCGGCGCCGATGCGTGGGAGCGCGCACAGATCGAGCAGTGGAACCGCCACGCCGAGCTCGAGCTGCTGGTTCCGATCGCGCAGGTGTTCCGCAACACCCACGCGTTCTGGAGCGGCCGGATCAAGCAGTGCCCCGAGTTCGCCGAGATCATGCGCGAGCTGCTCCAGACTCGCTTCGACTGGTTCGATCGCGAGCTGAGCGCGCGCCCGTACATCGCCGGCGAGCGGTTCACGGTCGCCGACATCACCGCGGTGTGCGCGATCGACTTCGGCAAGGTCTCCAAGATCCGGATCGATCCCGCGACCCACCCGCACCTCGCGTCGTGGCACGCCCGGATCGCGGCGCGCCCGAGCTACAGCGCCTAACCTCCGCAGTGCGGACGGCTCATCGGCTGCGGTGCGACGCGACAACGCTCCACTGAGCTACATTCGCCGAGTGAGCGAGCCCGCACATATCACCGAGCAACGGGTCGCACTCGTTGCCGTGCTCGAGCAGGCTGGGCTGTCGTTTCGCCTGGCCGAGCTGCCGTTTGCCGCCGCCGACCTCGAGATCGCAACGGACCAGCACGTGTGGCCGTGCCGTGTCGTCGCAGATGGTGGCGTGCTCTCGTGGACAACGCAGGTTCCGAGCGACGCCGGAGGCCGGCACTTCCTGGATGAGGCATGGCTAGCGATGGCAGTGCGGCACGCCGCGAGGGCGATCAGCCACAGCTACGTGCGCAGGGTACCTCTCGAGCGTTTACGCTCGAGACGTCCGCCGCGCTGCCGTTCGCTGGCGCGGCGCGGAACCTCCACGAGGACGCCGTCCGGGCGCTCGCTGCGACGCTCGTGCATCGCGTCTTCGCCACGATGGCGGGCCTCCCCGACGAGAGCGATGTCGCGTTGTCGGCAGCAACGCTCGCGGCACTTCGGCAGCGGCTCGAATCAGCGTGCAGCACGATCGGGTTTTCGTTGGACGGACACGGTCGCTATGCGGGCGAGGTCGTCGATCGTGGAGGCGGCACTGGGCAGCACCGCTTCGAGGTTCAGCTCGACGACGCTGGCTGGTTTTCGTGCAAGCTCGCGCTAGCGCCTGCGCTCGGCATGTCGCGGCTTTCCGATGTCGAGTTGTTGCGAGCGTCGAGCCGCTGTCTGCTTGGCGGCGTGGGGCGCGATGACGCGCGTCGCATTTGCTGGGGATACCGAGTTCCCGCCATGTGGATCGGCGAGGCACTTTGGGATCCGGCCGTGATCCGGACGATCCTGGACCAGGCGATGGCAGCAGCAGCGGGACTCGCGGCCACGACCGCTACGATCTCCTAGCACGACGGGGATGACCAGCGGACGCCATCGAAGCGTAGTACCTCGTCACTCAGGAAATCCTCTTCGCGCGTGCGCGCTCGCTTCGCCATGGCGTGGAGGAGCGCTGCGTTGGTCGGGGTGTCGTCTGGTGTCCAGAGAACGTGCGTCTCTGACGGGAACACCGCGAGGAGCGATCTGGTCTCGGCCGAATCGAGCCACGCGCGCGATAGCCGCGGGGCGGTCAACAGCGTCGCGACCCCGTCGTCCTGTCCATTCGTGAACACCTTGTGTGTCGGGATCAGCTGGGTGCCGAGCCGCGACAGATCGAAGTTGCGGCCGAGCATCTGGATGGCAACGAGCTCGCGCACTGCCTCGCGCTCTCCACGATCGTACGGGAGACCAGCTCGGCGGCGCGATGCTCGAGCGTCTCCGGAGGGAGACGCTCGACGTGCTGGAACATCACGCGCACACGGTCGATACCAACGAGCACCCGCGGAGACTCCTCTCGGCCTGCTAGCGACCCTCGCCGCGCTCGTACGCCGCGCGCGCCGCGCGGATCACGTCGAGCGCCTGGTCGTGATCGTACATCGCGCCCACCTCGACCTCGGGCTCCTTGCCCTCGAGCACCTTGTAGTCGCGGAAGAACCGGTCGAGCTCGACCATGATGTGCGGCGGCAGCGCCTGCACGGCGCGATAGTGCGCGTACGCCGGATCGTCGATGCACACCGCGACGATCTTGTCGTCGCCGCCCTTCTCGTCGACCATGCGCAGCCCGCCGAGCGGCCGCGCGCGCACGATCGTGAGCGGCTCGACCGGCTCCTGCATCAGCACCAGGATGTCGAGTGGATCGCCGTCGTCGGCGTGGGTGCGCGGGATGAACCCGTAGTTCGCCGGGTAGAACACCGCCGAGTAGAGCACCCGGTCGAGGCGCAACAGGCCGGTCGGCTTGTCGACCTCGTACTTGAGATGCGAGCCGCGCGGGATCTCGATCACCGCGGGCACGAACGTGGCGATGTCGGGAGGAACCTCGATATCGTGGACCGGGTGCATGCGGGCGCGACGTTACTACGCGCGCGGGCCGATCGTGTTCGCGAGCTGACCACACGCCGCGCCGACGTCGCTCCCGCCGGAGTAGCGGCGATGCGACGGGAGCTGCGCGGCGGCGAGCACCGCGCGGAACGCGGCCTCGCGCGGCGAGCGGCGGAACGGATCGTCGCCGCCGATCGGGTTGTACGCGAGGATCGAGATCCGCGGCCGCACGCCGGTCGCCGCGACGAACGCCGCGACCCGATCGACCAGCGCGCGCGCGTCGGCGTCGCTGTCGTTGACGCCGTCGAGCAGGGTGACCGCCCACATCGGCGCGAGCCCGGTGGTCCGCGCGTGGAACGCGACCGCCTCGAGCACGTCGTCGAGCGCGTGGCGATCCGCGATCGGCATCACCCGCCCGCGGTGCGCGGCGATCGCGCTCGACAGCGACAGCCCGAGCCGGACCTTCGGCGCCGCGGTGGCGAGCCGGCGGATCCCGACCGGCAGCCCGGCGGTGCACACGGTGATCGCGCGCGCGTCGATCCCGAGCGCGCTCGGCTCGGTCATGACGGCGATCGCCTCGAGCACCGCGTCGAGGTTGGCGAGCGGCTCGCCCATGCCCTGGAACACCACGCCGTGCACGCGGCCACGCGGCAGCCGCGCGCGCACCACCCGCACCTGCTCGACGATCTCCCACGCCGCCAGGTTGCGCGAGAGCCCGAGCCGCCCGGTCGCGCAGAACGCACACGCGAGCGCGCAGCCGACCTGCGAGCTGACGCACACCGTGAACCGATCCGGATCCTCGAGCGGGATCCGCACCGTCTCGAACCGCGCGCCCTCGCTGTCGAGCAGGTACTTCACGAACGGATCGATCTGGCTCGCGGTCTCGGCGACCATCTCGAGCGACCGGACGTGCCCGGCCGCGCGGACCGCCTCCGCGGAGACCCGGCGAACCGACGAGCTCGCCGCGACCGGCTCGCCGCGGTGCACCGCCGCGATCACCTTGCGCGCCTCGGCGAGCGTGATCTCCGGAACCGAGGCCACGAGTCGCTCGGGGGTCACGGCCTGCAGTGCGAGCACACCTGCCTATACCGCACCCGGACCGTCGCGAGCGCGCCGTGCGCCATCCTCCGACGCCCCGGTCGGGGACTTTGCGAGAGCCCCCGGCCACGGTAGGGTGCCAGCGTGGCCTACCCCGAGGTAATTCGAGTCTTTGCGACCACTCAGGACCCTGATTTCGACGGGCCCTGGCAGGCTCGGACCCCCTCGAACAGCACCGGCTCGGCGGTCGTGATCGGCCCCGGCCTGCTGCTCACGGGAGCCCACGTGGTCGCGAACGCCACGTTCCTCCAGGTTCAGAAGCCTTCGCAGCCCGACAAGGCGATCGCGCGCGTGCGCGCGGTCAACCACGACTGCGACCTCGCGCTGCTCGAGGTCGTGGAGCCCACCGACTTCTTCGCAGACATCGAGCCCGCCCAGCTCGGCCCGATGCCGCGGCTGCGCGACAAGGTCGCGGTGGTCGGCTATCCGGTCGGCGGCGAGGAGATCTCGATCACCGAGGGCGTGGTGTCGCGGATCGAGGTCCAGCGCTACAGCCACTCGCAGCGCCACCTGCTCGCGGTCACCGTCGACGCGGCGATCAACGCCGGCAACAGCGGCGGCCCGGTGTTCGGCGACGGCAACGTGGTCGGCATCGCGTTCCAGAAGCTGACCGGCGTGGACAACATCGGCGAGATGGTGCCGCCGCCGATCATCCGCGCGTTCCTCGACGGCGTCGGCCTCGACAAGCGCCCCGAGATCCCCGCGCTCGGCATCACGACGCAGAACCTCGAGAACGCCCTGCTCCGCCGCCAGCTCGGGCTCGCCGAGGAGGAGCGCGGCGTGGTCGTGCTGCACGTCGACTACAGCGGCTCGGCCCACGGCGTGCTCCAGCCGCGCGACGTCATCACCTCGATCGACGGCCTGCCGATCGCGAACAACGGCACGATCCAGTACATGGGCAACTACCGCACCCGCTACGACGTGGTGCTCGGCCACCGCTACATCGGCGACCGCATCGAGCTCGGGATCAAGCGCAACGGCACCGCGCGCACCGTCGCGATCGAGCTCAAGCCGTGGGTGCCGCTGGTGCCGCGCTCGCGCTACGACCAGCCGCCGCCGTACTTCGTCTACGGCGGGCTGGTGTTCCAGACCTTGACCCGCGACTACCTGACCACCTGGGACAAGTGGTGGAACAAGGCGCCCAAGGAGTTCCTCAACTACTACTACCTCGGGTTCCGCACGCCCGAGCAGAACGAGGTCGTGATCCTGACCCAGATCCTCGCCGACGACATCAACGTCGGCTACGGCCACCTGTCGAACGAGGCGGTCGCCAAGCTCGACGGCGTGGTGCCGCGCGACATGGAGGACTTCGTCGCGCGACTGTCGGCGGCGCGCGGCGTGGTCGAGATCGAGACCACGTCCGGCGGCCTGATCGTGCTCGACAGCGAGGAGGTGCGGAAGGCCACGCCGCTGATCCTCGAGCGCTACCACATCCCGCGCGATCGCACGCCGGGGCTGCCCTCGAGCACGCCGGCGCGCCAGGCGCCCGGCGCACGCGCCGCGAGCCGCTCGGGCAAGGGCAATCGCG
>JBQCJR010000530.1:0-2011 GCA_051952595.1 Kofleriaceae bacterium | reverse complement strand
GGAGCTCCACCTGCGCGGGCTCAACGTCGGCCACCCGATGATCGCCGACAAGGAGGTCCACGATCTGGATCTCACCGCGACGGTCGACGGCAGCTTCGATCGCGCGACCGGCGTGCTCCAGCTGAGCCGCGGCGATTTCCTGGCGCGCGAGCTGCCGTTCTCGCTGACCGGCAAGGTGGTGGTGGCGCGCGGACCGATCGCGCCGAGCTCGCCCGAGGCGCCCCTGCCGCCGCGTGGCCCGGGCAACGTCGAGCAAGTCCAGCTGCGGCTGGTGATCCCGCCGATCGAGTGCCAGCGCGTGCTCGACGCGATCCCGACCGAGATGGCGCCGTACATGGCGGGCTACAAGCTGCGCGGCACGTTCGACGCCGACGTGCAGCTCGCGATCGACTGGCGCGATCTCGACGCCACCCAGCTCGGCGGCTCGGTCGGGCTGCGGCGGTGCCGCGTGGTCGACGAGCCGGCCGATTCGCCCAAGCGGCTCAAGGAGGAGTTCGAGCACTACGTCGAGCTCGAGAAGGGCGAGTGGATGTCGTTCGTGGTCGGGCCGAGCAACCCCGACTTCGTGCCGTTCGAGGAGATCTCGCCGTACGTGATCAAGTCGATCATGAGCACCGAGGACTCGGCGTTCTACGCGCACAAGGGGTTCATCCCGACCGAGTTCCGCAGCGCGCTGGTCAGCGACCTCAAGGCCGGCAAGTTCCGCCACGGCGCCTCGTCGATCACGATGCAGATGGTCAAGAACGTGCTGCTCTATCGCGAGAAGACGCTCGCGCGGAAGCTCCAGGAGCTGTTCCTGACCTGGCACGTCGAGAACACGCTGACCAAGGATCGGATCCTCGAGATCTACTTCAACGTGATCGAGTACGGGCCGGGGCTCTACGGCATCGGCCCGGCGACCCGCCACTACTTCGGCAAGGCGCCGCGCGACATCAACCCGGTCGAGGCGGCGTTCTACTCGTCGATCCTGCCGTCGCCCAAGGAGCGCTACAAGCAGTACTGCGCCGGCACGCTGACCCGGTGGACCACCGACAAGATCCAGCGGATCCTCGGCATCATGCGCAAGCGCGAGCGGCTGACCGAGGCCGAGTACGCGACCGCGCTCGCGACCCCGCTGCTGTTCGTCAAAAACGGCGAGGAGACCGAGGAGGAGTGCCTGAAGCGGGTCAAGAAGGCGATCAAGAACGCGCGCTCGACCAACCCGCTGAAGCGCTAGCCCGCGCTCAGCCCTTGCGGGCCACCACGCCGCGGTGGGCGAACGCGGCGATCAGCTGGTCGGAGCTGAACGGCTTGGCGAGCTGATCCACCGTGGTCTCGTCGAACGAGCCGGACATCAGCACCGAAGGGAGCGCGATCCCAGCCTCGGCGATCGCCGAGACCAGCTCGGGGCCGCGCAGCTCGGGCATGTCGACGTCGGAGAGCAGCGCGGCGAACGCGCGATCGCCGGTGACCACGCGGTCGAGCGCGTCGAGCGGCCGCGTGGTCGCGAGCACGTCGAAGCCGAGCCGGCGCAGCATGCGCTCGACGCTGCGCAGGGTGGGCGGGTCGTCATCGACGACGAGGATCCGGGGGCGATCGGCCATCGGTCAGTCGAGCTCGATCCGGATGCCCACGCCCGCCTCGAGGAACGTGCCGCGCCGATCGCGCAGCGCGTCCACGACCGCGATCGCGCCGATCCGGCCGGCGAGCGGGATCGCGAGGCCGAGCCCGCCGTAACCGCCCCAGTCGTCGCCATCGAGGTAGCCGTCGTCGCGGACGAACAGCCCGGCGCGCAGCGATGGCTCGACGACGCCGGGCCAGCGCAGCGAGCCGCCGAACCGCAGCGTGGTATCGGCGCCGCTGGCCGGGGCGCGCGAGATCGCGAGGTCGGCCGAGAGCCAGCGCGTCGCGTTCGCGTGCAGCGCGAGGCCGAGCCGGGCGCGCTCGCCGGCGCCGCGATCCGCGTAGCCGATCCCGCCGAGCACGTCGAGCGCGACGCCGCGCTGTGGAACCGGCGAGGTGGCGACGCCCG
>JBQCJR010000529.1:0-2000 GCA_051952595.1 Kofleriaceae bacterium | reverse complement strand
TCGGTTGGAAGCGAGAGCACCCCCTAATCAGTCGCCGCCCAGGGCCGCTGCGTGGCCGGGGGGCGAACACCCCCTAACCTTGGCTACCGCGCGGTCGTGGTCCCCGAGGCCACCGCCCAGCTGCGCTGGGACATCGACGACGACGGCGCCGCCGACGTCGAGCAAACCCGCGGCAGCGTGTTCTACCGCGTCGATTCCGGACGGCCGTTCGTCGTCCACACACCCGCCGGCACCGTCCGCGTGACCGGCACCTGTTTCCAGATCGAGGTCACTCCCATGAGCAAGAAGCATCTCTTCGCGTCCGGCGCCGCCGGCGCCGCGATCGCCGCCGCGGTCGTGATCACGGTCTACGAGGGCCGCGTGGTCGCCGAGACCGACGCCGCGCGCAGCGAGCTGGTCGCCGGGACCCGCGCGACGATCGATCCCTCCGGCGGCGCGATCGTCGCGTCGAACGACAGCAAGGCCCCGGCGAGCGCGCTGTCGAGCGAGCTGGCGCGCGTGATCGTCGACGATGCCTCGGCCAGCCGCGAGCAGCTGATCGCGCGCGCCGGCGAGCAGCGGGTCGAGATCGAGAAGCTGCGCATCCGGATCGCCCAGCTCGAGCAACGCGCCACCGTCCCGAGCTCGACCGCCGAGGACGGCCGCGCCTGGTACGACCCGAGCCCGGAGCGCCTCGCGGAGTGGGCGAAGGAGTGCCACATCCGGTACGACGAGCCGGGCTTCGATCGATGGAAGCCGCTGCGCGCCGATCTCGGCAACGGGCTCGGCCTCGAGCCGGGCGAGATCCCCGCGTACAACGCCGCGATGACCGAGGTCCAGCAGCAGTGGCGGACGCTCGTGCGGGCGCTGTACATCGAGACCACCGGTGACACCGCGGGCGCCGACGTGCTCTCGCTCGACGCGATGCGCGGCGAGATCCTGGAGAAGAGCCCGCCGGAGGAGCTCGGGCAGGTGCTCCAGCGGCTCGCGGCGGAGCGCGCCGGGCTGGCCGCGCCACCGGCCGACCTGTCGAAGACCTCGCCGCTCGAGCGGCTGTTCCGCGCGCTGTCCGCGCTCGGCGACCAGTCCGAGGCGGCGATCGCCAAGCGGCTCGGCGCGGAGCGCGCCAAGGCGATCCGCGGCGACGGCTGGGGCTCGCGCAGCGATCAGTCGGGCTGTCCGAGAGGCCCGGGCTGATCCCGCCGCTCCGCGCTACGGCGCGGGCGCGGGTGCAGGCGCCGCCGCGGGCGCGGCGGGTGCACCGGCCGCTGGTGCCTCGGCCGCCGCCGCGGTCTGCTTCGCCGCCGGCGCGTACTTGCCGAGCACCTGGGTCGACCGGACGGCCGTCGGCAACCAGCGATCGAGCTTGCCGACGAACCACGCCCCGGCGAGCAGGACCACCACGGCGAGCACGACCCACCGCTTCCACGGCGTCTTCTTGTCGGCGAACGGATCGTCGAGCGTGCGGTGGCTGCCCTTGGGCAGCGCCGCCAGCTCGGTCATCGCGGCACCAAACGCGACGTTGACCCGCGCGCGGCCGTTGATCGCCCAGCCGTTCGCGTCGAGGATCGGGCCGAGGTTGCGGCGGCGCAGCTTGAGCCACGCCAGCAGCATCGACGGCCCGGAGATCATCAGCAGGATCGCCGCGATGCCGAACGGCAGCCACGGGCCGAGCCCGAACAGGGTCGCGAGCAACGCGCCGAACAACGTGCCGATGCCACCGATCGCGACGCCGAGCGCCGCGACCGTGCCGAGGTCCATCTTCTTGATCGGCGCCGCGGTCGGCGTGGCGGCCGCCTTGTCGGCGGAGCCGATCGCCGCGCCCGCGACGTCGATCTTCGCCATCGACTCGGCCTCGGCGGCCTGCGCCCGCTTGGTGACGGCGTCCTCGATCGTCTTGACCAGCTTCTTGTACGGCGCCCAGAACGCCTGGCGCACGCTGATCGGGTTCGCGACGATCTTGGTGACGGTGGCGTCCCAGTCGCGGCCCTCGCGATCGTAGAAGATGCCGTTGCGGCCGA
>JBQCJR010000528.1:0-2225 GCA_051952595.1 Kofleriaceae bacterium | reverse complement strand
GCGGCATGCCGTCGCTCGACGTCGACGAGAATGAGGGCGCGGCGCTCGACGTCGACGAGAATGGCGGCATGCCGTCGCTCGACGCCGACGAGAACGGAAGCATGCCGTCGCTCGACGCCGACGAGAGCGGAGGCATACCGTCGCTCGACGTCGACGAGAATGACGGCGCGGCGCTCGACGCCGACGAGAACGAAGGCATGCCGTCGCTCGACGCCGACGAGAATGAGGGCGCGGCGCTCGACGTCGACGAGAACGAAGGCATGCCGTCGTTCGACATCGATGAGAACGGCGAGGCAGAGCTCGGAATCGACGAGAACGGCGTGCCGTTACTCGAGGCCGAGAACGGCGCGGCGCTCGACGTCGCGGCGCTCGGTGTCGTCGAGAACGGCGCGGCGCTCGACGTCGACGAGAACGGTGGCTGGCCGTCGCTCGACGTGTACGACATTGGCGGCGCGGCGCTCGAAGTCGACGAGAACGACTCCGCACTAGGCGTGTGCGAGGTCGTGCCGCTCGGCGAGAACGACATCGCGCCCCGCCCCTGAGAGAACGACTCCCCCTCCCCCGTCGCTGATGAGAATGGTGCGGCGGGGAATGGCGGCGGTGTGGCGGCGCTCGGAGAAGCGCCCGGTGGAATCGAGATCGGCGACGGCGTGCGAGCGTAGGCAGGCGCTGGCTCGCCCGCCGGGTCCGCTGGCGTCGCGGCCCGCGCGACGGGGTCCTCCGCAGGCGTCGCTCCGATCGAGAGTGGCAGTCCGGTCGAGCTGCGGAACGGCGGCTCGGCGCCGGTCGGGGGCGCGGAGGCTGCGCGCCCGGGGCGCGGAGGCTGCGCGACCTCGTCGATATCGACCCAGCTGCGCTCGGGATCCGCGTCCTCGGGACGGAAGAAGCTGGCGGTCTCCTCGTACAGCGTGCAATCGACGAAGCCCTCGAGCTGGTCATCCGTGAGGTGACTCAGCGGATTGGCCGGCAGGATGAACTCCGAACCGGGCGTGCGGGTCTCGACCGCAGCGGCGCGCGCGGGGGGCTCGGAGCGTGGCGCCTGCTCCGCGCGAGCGCTCTCGGCAACGGGCTCGGTTCGCTTCGCCGGCTCGGCGCGCTGGGCGTCCTCCTCGGCGGCGCGCGCCGCCAGCGCGGCGACATCGACCTGCCCCACCGGCTCTTCGCGGCGCGGCGGCGGAGTCAGCACGTCCAGCGAGACCACGACCAACGGTTCCTTGCGCACCGGCGGCTCGACTGCTTCGGTGGTCGAGAGCTCGCGCGTCACCGGGCGCGGCGCCGGCTCGCTCGGCATGGTTGCTGTCCCGGCCTGCCTGGCTTCCACGAGCGCGCGCGCCTCGGCGAGCGGGCTGGTCGTGCGCTCGGTCGGCGCATCGATCACGGGCCCTTCGGGCCGCGCGTCCGCGAACGATGGCGGCGCCCCCGCCCCGAGCAGTACGCCGGCATCGCGCGGCGGCTCGATCCCAGCCGGCTTCGCCGGCGCGCGCTGCAGGAGCGGCATCGCGAGCGTCGCCTGCGCGACACCGGTCTTCGGCGCGGAGATCGAGAGCCGCGGCGGGCTGGCCGGCGCGCGTGGAGTCGGTGGTGTCGCGGGCGTCGGCGACGAGCCGCTCGCCTGCTGCGCCTGGGTCGTCGAGGACGTCGGTGCCGCGCGCCCCGACGGAGCCGCGGCGGCGGTGGGCGGAGTTGCGGCAGTGCCCGGCGGCTGCGGTGATGTTGTCGAGCGACCTGGGACGAGTGGTGGGATCGCCGGCGGCGGCGTCGAGCGCGCAGCCAACGCACCCGAGGACGACCCGCTCGAGGACGACCCACTCGAGGACGCCCCACTCGAGGACAACCCGCTCGCAGACGACCCGCTCGCAGACGACCTGCTCGCAGACGACCCGCTCGAGGACGACCCGCTCGAGGACGACCCGCTCGCAACGCTCGACGATGTCGCACTCGCCGACGGCGCACGAGCCAACGGCGATCTCGCGGACAATCCGCTCGCAGCTGTTGTACCCGTCGGCGATGCGCTCGACGACGGTCCGCTCGTCGATGCCGCGCTCGATGATGATCCGCGCGACAACGGTCCGCTCGACGATGATCCGCTCGCCGACGATCCGCTCGCCGACGATCCGCTCGCCGATGACCCACTCGCCGACGACGCGCTCGACAATGCTCCGCCCGTCGACGATGCGCTCGATCCGCTCGAAGGCGACGCGCTCGCCGCTGTCCCCCTAGATGAC
>JBQCJR010000527.1:0-2704 GCA_051952595.1 Kofleriaceae bacterium | reverse complement strand
CGCTGTACCACCAGGATCGGCTCGAACGCCTCTCGATCGAGCTGACGCTCGGCAAGCTGATCGAGAAGCACGGCTACCCCGTGGCGATCCGCGACCTGCACTACGACCCGCGGTGGGCGATCCGCGGCGTGATGGTCGATCGCCAGCTCGGCAACGTGTTCAAGCTCGACCGCCACAGCTACGTGGGCCGCTGCTATCACGGCTTCCGCGAGCTGACCCACGACGAGCGCAAGGCGGCCTACCGCAACGACAAGATCAACCTGTCGAGCGATCGCTGGGAGTGGATCGACACGCTGTTCGGTCTGCCCGAGGCGGTCATGTACACGACCATGGTCGACTGGGCGGATCGCCAGACCGGCACCTGCGACTACGACAAGCTGTTCAACGACATCCGCACCGCGATCGACGAGGCGCACCGCGACGACACGCTGAAGAGCGTGATCAAGGCGGACCTGCCGTCGTTCATCGCCAAGGATCCGCTGCTCGGCGAGACGCTGCACAAGTTCCGCAGCTCGGGCAAGAAGCTGTTCCTGCTCACCAACTCGCTCTACGACTACACCTCGGTGGTCATGGCCTACCTGCTCGACGGCGAGCGCAAGGCCTACCCATCGTGGCGGAACTACTTCGACATCGTGATCGTCGGCGGGGCCAAGCCGGCGTTCTTCAACGAGCTGCGGCCGTTCGTGCAGATCGATCCGCTGACCCACGCGCCGATCACCAACGGCGAGGTCAAGCAGCTGTCGCGCGACAAGATCTACCAGGGCGGCAACGTGGTCGCGTTCGAGCAGATGACCGGGATCAAAGGCGAGCAGGTCCTCTACATCGGCGACCACATCTATGGCGACATCCTCCGGCTGCGCAAGCAGCACATGTGGCGCACCGCGATGGTGCTCCAGGAGCTCGAGCGCGACATGTCGGTCAGCGAGCGGCTCGGGGCGCAGATCCAGGATCTCGAGCTGCTCGACCGCCGCCACCGCAACCTCGAATCGGAGATCGACTACCAGACGCTGCGGCTCAAGAAGATCCAGCGGATGCTCGACGATCCGACGACCACGAGCTCGCTGCGGTCGCGGCTCGAGGAGGAGCGCAAGCTCGCGCGGGCCTCGGTCGATGCGCTGCGCGACCGCGCCCAGCTGATGGACGCCGAGGTCGACTCGCTCGAGTCGCGGATCGATCGCGCGTTCAACCCGCACTGGGGCTCGTGTCTGCGCGAGGGCAACGAGAACTCGCGGTTCGGCGAGCAGGTCAACGACTACGCCGATCTGTACACCTCGCGGGTCTCGAACTTCGGGCCGTACTCGCCGCTGCGCTACTTCCGTGCGCCGCGCCGCCCGATGCCACACGAGATGTAGCGCGCGCTGTCGCGAGCGTGGCGGGCCTGCGAGATCCGCAGGCGGGTGTGGCGCTGGAAATACAGTGCGGGCGCGCCACGCGCGTGTCGCCGGTGACCTGCACGACGCGCGCGAGGCACGGTGCTTGCTGGCGAGGCCGCTCATGCTTCGAGCAGGGTGGTCCGTGGTCGTGGTGCTCGCGCTCGCTCGCGCGGCGAGCGCCGAGGAGCCGGTGAGCGAGCAGGTCGAGGCCGCGCCGGTGCCGGACAGCGCGCGGTTCTCGCTGAGCGGCCGGGTCGTCGATCGCGTGCGTGGTGGACCCGTCGAGGGTGCGGTGGTGTTCGTCGCCGGCGCGAGCGGGCTCGAGCACGTGTTGACCACGGATCGAGAAGGGCGCTACGCGGTCGCGGTCCGGCCGGGCACCTATCACGTGGTGTTCTCGCAGGGGCCGTCGCGGACCAGCGGCAAGGTCGTCGTTGGCGCGGCGCCGGCGCGGCTCGACGGGCAGGTCGACAGCACCGCGGGCGAGGTGATCGTGATCGAGGAGAAGCTCAAGCCGCCGGTGCCGCCGAAGCCGACCAACTGGTCGCCGCGCAGAGCGCCGCCGTACAGCGATCGCGCGGTGCTCTCCAACGCGTGGGCCCACGCCTGGCTGCTGCTCGAGATCAGCGAGCGCGGCGAGGTCGCGCGGTTCAAGTTCCTCGAGCGCCCAGGGTACGATCTCGAGCCGATCGCGGCCCGCGAGGCGTTCAAGCTGCGGTTCGATCCGGCGCGCGATAGCGAGGGCAAGCCCATGCGATCGGGGGTGGTGTGGGAGATCGAGTGGCCGTCGGCGTGGTACCTGGTGGCGCTCTACGGCACGCGCACCCGGATGCCGGAGTGGGTCGGGGTCCCGCCGCGGCGCCAGGGCAGGGGCTTGCCGTGCGAGGGCGCCGGGCCGTGGCAGATGGGCTCGGTGTACCGCGGCTACAAGACGTGCTCGCGCCCGGACCTGTCGCGCGCGGCGGACGAGCCGTGGGTGGAGCCGGTGCCGCCCGCGCGCAGGTGATCTCGCTCAGCGCGGCGTACGCGGCAGCTGCGACGGCGCGGTCACGCCGAGCCAGCGCGCGAGCGTCGGCGCGACGTCGGTCATCGGGAACACGACGCCCGAGGGCGCGGCGAGCGGCGCGTGCGGCGCGCGGCCGGGCGGCAGCAGGATCACCGGGACCTCGCGATCGTAGTCGTGGAGCGAGCCGTGTGCGGTCGCGAGGCGCTCGCCGGCCTCCTCGAGGATCCAGCCGCGCCGGGGCAGGTAGACCAGCTCGCCGGAGCGCTCGGGATCGAGCGCGAGGCAGATCAGCCGCAGCTCGCCGGTGCGCGTCTCGCAGCGCCCC
>JBQCJR010000526.1:0-22961 GCA_051952595.1 Kofleriaceae bacterium | reverse complement strand
AACAAGATGGACCTCGTCGGCTGGTCCGAGGCGCAGTTCCGAGCGATCGACGCCGAGCTCCGCCGCCTCTCTGCGCAGCTCCAGATCCCACACCTCGCGTCGATCCCGCTCAGCGCGCTCACCGGCGCCAACGTCGTCGAGCGCAGCGCCGAGCTGCCCTGGTATCTCGGCCCGACCTTGCTCCAGCACCTCGAGACCGTGCCCGTCGCGCGCGAGCTCGCCCCCGCCGAGGTTCGCTTCCCGGTGCAGTGGGTGATCCGCCCACAGGCGCCGTCCGGCGAGCTGCACGACTATCGCGGCTACGCCGGCCAGCTCGCCGGTGGCGTGCTCCGACCCGGCGACGATCTCGTCGTGCTCCCCAGCGGCCAGCCCACCCGGCTCGTCCAGATCGAGCAAGGCGGCCAGCGCCTCGAGGCCGCCTATCCCGGCATGAGCGTGACGCTCCACCTCGCGGACGACGTGGACCTCGGTCGCGGCGACCTGCTCTGCCGCCCCACCCATCGCCCCCAGGTCTCGCAGGACCTCGAGGCCATGATCTGCTGGATGTCCGATCGCCCCCTGCTCGCCAAGGGGCGCTACGCGCTCAAGCACACCACGCGCTGGACCCGCGCCGTGGTCTCCGATCTCGTCGAGCGCCTCGATGTCTCGACCGGCGAGCGCATCACCGAAGTCGAACAGCTCGCCCTGAACGACCTCGGCCGCATCCGGCTGCGCACGACGACCCCCCTCGTCTTCGACCCGTACGACCAGAACCGCACGACCGGCTCGTTCATCCTGGTCGACGAAGCGACCCACGCGACCGTCGCAGCGGGCATGTTGCTCGACCGCGCGGGATAGCTCGCCAGCTCAAACCAGCGCGAGCTCTGCCAGCTTTGCCACGATGCGCTGCTCGCACGCCGCCACAGATTCCAGATCTGTGCGCAGCTCCAGCGAGGGCGCCGCGGGCGCCTCGTAGGGATCCGAGATGCCGGTGAACTGCGCCAGCTCACCCGCCTGCGCGCGACGGTACAGGCCCTTCACGTCGCGTTCGATCACGGTCGCCAGCGGCGCGTTCACGTACACCTCGACGAACGCGTGGCCCGCGGCGGCGCTTCGGCGCTTGATGTCCTCGCGCGTGTCCGCGTAGGGCGCGATCGCCGAGACCACGGCGAGCACGCCGTGACCGGCGAGCAGCCGCGCGACGTACGCGATCCGCTGCACGTTGACGTCGCGATCGGCTCGGCCGAAGCCGAGCCCGGCGGACAGGAACGTCCGCACGTCATCTCCGTCGAGCAGCTCGATCGGCCGGCGGCCGGCGAGCGCGCGGGCCACCGCGGCGGCCAGGGTGGACTTGCCGGCCCCCGAGAGCCCGGTGAGCCACAACACACCGCCCGGCGGGGCCATCTGCGCGATCAGTCCGGAACGAGCTGGAGGGTGATCGCGAAGCTGGCGTCGGTGGGATCGCCGTCCTTGTCCTTGGGGATCGGGAACCGCCAGCTGGACATCTGGCTGGAGATGCAGGAGTCGACCTCGCCGGAGAAGCCGGTGGCCTTGCCGTTCAGAGCGCGGCCGGTGGCGTTGACCTCGAACTCGAGCTTCACCGCGCCGCGCGCGCTGGCGTCCTTGTTGAGGTACTGCTTGTAGCAGCGCTTGAGGCCGGCCATGTAGGCGGACTGGATCTTCGAAAGCACGAGGTCCGGAGTCAGCGACGACTCGTCGAACGCCTGCTTGTTGCTGACCGAGATGCGGCCGGACGGGCCGGTCTCGGTGGTCTTGCCGCCGCCGGCGCTGGCGATGCCGCCGGGGGCGTCGATCTTCGGGCCGGTGCCGGTGCCGACGCGTGCGTCGCCGTCGCCGCGCGACGTGCGGCCGGAGCCGCCGCCGATGGCGACCTGCTTGCCGCTGTCGCGCACGTCGTTGATCTGGGCGCCGAGGTCGGCGCCGGGGCGGCGCTTGCTCATGTCGCCCTCGCTGGTGCCGTTGGGGCCTTCGCCGGTGAGCAGGTCGGCGAACTTGCTGGCGTCGTCCTCGGTCATCGAGGGGGCATCGTTCGTGCCGCGACCGCCGGACGACGGCTTGCCACCGCCGGACGGCTTCTCGGGCTTCTTGTCGGGGAGCGCCGCGCTGCCACCGCCGGAACCAGCGGCGGAGCCCTGCGAGGGCACGGGCTCGGGGGGCGGGGTCACGTCGACCTGATACGTGTCCTGCTTGAACGTCAGGTTGTACGCGCGCTCGGTGATGCCGTCCTCCTCGATGTCGTAGCGCATGGCGACGATCGCGATCACGAAGTGCGCGATGATCGACGCGCCGAGGATCACCGAGAGGCGCTGATCGAAGCGGTCGGCGAACGTGCCGCGCACCGATGCGGGGAGCATCGGCTTGGGCTGGCGCGGCGGCTCGGTCACGAACTGGAACAGCACGGTGAGATCGCCGAGCGACAGCTTGCCGCGCGAGTTCTCGCCGAGCGGGACCTGCCAGTAGTCGCCGTGCTGCTGGGCACCACGACCCTTGAGGCCATCGAGCGTGTTGACCTGGCCGGTGCTATCGCTGAGCCGGCCATCCATCTTGCCGAGGAACCGGAGGTAGTACTTGCCCTCCTCGAGCGCGAACAGCGTGAACTCGAGCGGCAGCCCCTCGATCGGGATCGAGAAGGTGTTCTTCATCGACTGGCCGATCGACACGGGCGTGCGCTCGCGGATCTGGCGCTCCTCGACGATTTTGCCGCCGAGCAGGAGGCCGATCCGGAGGATCCGCGGGCGCGGACCGGACGACGACGCGGGGCCCGACGAGGCCTTGGGACGCTGGGCCGACATCAGAACGGCGCCTTCTTCACGGTCGCCAGGATCAGCGGCATGAAGTCCTGCTTGAGGTTCTCCCACTCGTAGTCGATGTTCTTCGCGGTGAGCACGTAGACCACGCTGGGACGGGGCACCTTGCCGCACACCGAGACGACGGTATCGATCACGGTGACGGGCTTGCCGTTGATGTACTCGATGTGGAACTTGCCCTGCTTCTTCTCGCCCTGGCCCTCGGAGTCATCGGGGCAGCCCTCGGCCCGAGCGCTCGCCGCGGCGAGCAGCGCGGCGGCCGCGGTGATCGATGCAAGTGCAAGTCTGGTCATGAGGAGCCCTTCTTCGACGAGGACTTCGTCTTCTTCTGCTTCTCGGCGCGCTTGATCGCCTTGTCGACATCCTTCATGCGGCTGTCGAACAGCTTGATATCCACGCCCGGCATGTTCTTGTACTGATCGAAGAACGTCTTCGCGGTGGTGAGCCGGAGGATCGGATCGGAGATCCCGGGGTACGGGTCGGTATCCAGGTAGAGTAGCCCGAGGTTGTAGTACGCGGGGCCGTAGCTGGCGTTGGCCTGCATGGCGCGCTTGTAGGCGGCCTCGGCGCTGCGCACGAGCTGGTCGCGCTCCGGAGCGCCGGGGCGGTAGTCGGCCGAGCGCCCGCGGTACGCCGAGCCGAGCGACGTCAGCGTGATCGCGTCGTTGCGGTTGAACTGCTGGGTCAGCCGCTCGAACGTGCGCTGGGCCTCGCCGTACTGGGTGTTGCGCAGCTGGTGCACCCCGAGATTGACGAGCGCGCTGGCGTGGTTCGGGTTGAGCTCGACCGCCTTCTTGTACGCGAGCACGGCGCGATCGGCGCGACCGGTCTGGTCGTAGACGAGGCCGAACACGTAGTACACGTTCGCGTTCTGCTTGGCGGCCTCGCGCTTGAACAGGTCGTCGAGCACGAGCTCGGCGGTGTCGTAGAGCTTCTTGTGGTAGTAGGCGAACGCGACCATCGCGGCGGCATCGACGTTCGCGGCGTCGATCTGGAGCGCCTGCTGGGCCTGCTTGAGCGCGCCCTCGGCGTCCGGGGTCGGCGACGACAGCGCCGCGCGCGCCGCGCTGAGGTGCTGCTCGACCTGCGCCCGCGCCTGCGCGGGATCGATGTCGAAGTTGGGCAGGGTCACCGGCGGATCCGAGCCGTCGTTTGGCGGTCCGCTCTCGCCACCGGCGGTGGGGCCGCCCGTGCCGCCCGTACCACCGGGCGTCGTGGTCCCGCCACCGGGCGCCGTGGCCCCGCCGCCGGGATCGGTCGGATCGCCCGGGTCGTTCATCGACTGCGAGTCCCCGGACTTGGGCTTGTCCGGCGTGGTCTTGGCGTCCTTGTTCTTGCCGCCGCACGCGGGAGCGAGCGCGAGGGCGAAGATCAATGCGCCGAGCCGGCGGGCCATGGAGCTACAAACGCGCGACGACTTCATCGGATCTCCTTGCGACCGGATCATGGCGCGTCGGTGCCCTGCACCAGCTCCTGGCGCAACACCGTGAACTCGTTCGGGAACTCGCGTCCGAGGTTCTCCTGTGCCAGCCGGCTCCAGCGGTTGGAGATCCCGCCCTTCTTCGCGAGGTCGAGCACCTCCAGCCACTGGCCCTTGGCCTCGTCGAGGAACTTGCGCAGGTTGTCATCGCGCTTGGCCTCGAACGCGGGCAGCACGTCCGGATTCGACGCGTTGGCGATCGGCGTCGGGATCGGCACGTTCGCCACCTTCTGCGCGTAGCCGTACTGGATGTCGGCGTAGCGGACCTTGGCGGCCATCGTCAGCTCGGCGACGCCGAACGGATCGAGCGCGAGGTACTTGTCCTCGACCTTGGTCTTGGCGGTCTGCAGCTGCTTGCTCTGGTTCTCGAATTCCTTGACGGTCTTCGCGGCGGCCTTGATCTCGAGCGGCTCCCACGTCGCGCCGTAGTGGTCCTCGGCGAACGTCAGCTGCCACTCGCCGGCGAGCTTGGCGCCGCGGCTGTTCTTGATCGCGCCGCGCGCCTTCCACGCGTCGATCGACTCCTGGCCGGCCTTCTTGGCGAGCGCGGTCTGGCCCTTGCGCTTACGGAGCTGCGCCGAGTCGTAGTACGTCTGGACGTAGTCGTCCTCGTTGCCGGCGTCCTTGCCGAACTTCGAGCGCCACTTCGCGTGGGTCTCCTCCATCGCGTTGACGTCGCCGGACTGGCGATAGATGCCGCCGACCGACCACAGCGCGCGGTCCTGCTTGCGGCGATCCGGCTCGACCTTCTGGTACTGGGTGTACAGGTCGACCGCCTTCTTGAAGTCGCGGTTCAGCTCGGACGCGAGCGCCGCGTTGTACAGCGCGTCGAGGCCGATCTGCTCCACGGTCTTGGGCTTCTCGCCCGGCAGCGGATCCGGCGCCTTGATGCCGAGGCGCTTGGCCTTCTTCGTGGTCTCGTAGACGTCGAGGTAGGTGCGGATCGCGTTGTTGTAGTCGAACGCGGCCTGGTAGCTCGCGGCCTGCAGGCGCATCGCGTCGAGGTAGTACGAGCTCTCGCGGAAGTTCTTGGCCGGGTTGGCGGTGAACTCCTTGAACAGCGCGATCGCGGTCTTCGGGCGATCGGCGAGCATGTAGCTGACCGCGGAGTTGTAGAGCGCGATCGGCAGGTCGCCATCGGTCTGCGGCGCGGTCTTGTAGAACCGGTAGTACGACTCGGCGGCCGAGACGTACTGGCCGTTCGCGTACAGGTCCGCCGCGCGCGAGAAGTTCAGCGAGCGGTTCTGCGCGATCGCGAGCTGGATCGTCTTGTCGTCGCCGCACTTGGCGGTGATGAACCGCTTGTTGGTGTCCTCGATCGCGTCGAACTTGCTCTGCGCCTCGTAGATCGCGAGGATGCCGTCCTTGGCGCGGGCCGCCTCGGCCTTGCCGCAGAACTTGTCCATCACCTTGCCGAAGCGGGTGATCGCGTCGTCGGTGTGCAGGTACGCCAGCGAGATCAGCGCGGCGTTGATGCCCTGCTGCGGCGCCGCGGCCGGGTCGTTCACGACGTTCTGGTAGTTGTCGTACTCGGACTGCAGCTGCAGATAGATCGCGGGGATCGGCTGCGCGACGAGCGGCTGCGGCAGCGCCTTCAGCTCGGCCACCGTGGGGACCTTGAGCCCGGCGAGCTTGCCCTGATCGACCTGGCGCTGCGCCTCGGCCTCGTACGACTGGACCACCGAGCGCGCGGCGTCGATGTAGAACGCGGTGCCGAGATCGCGGTGATCGCGGACCCACTTGTACTGCTCGATCGCCTCGGCGTAGCGCTCGCTCCAGTACAGCGCCTCGCCCTGGAGGAAGTTGAACTCGTAGACGTAGTCGGAGTCGGGGTACGTCGTGATGAACGTGCGGTACAGGTCCACCGCCTTGCCGTACATCGCGAGGTACTCCTCCTTGGCCGCTGGATCCTTCTTGGCCGAGCCCTCGTAGTCCTTGCGCATCGTGGTCGCGGCGGAGTGGGTGTTGCGCGTCGCCGCATAGAGCGCGCGCTCCGCGATCCGGCGCTGGTTGTCCATCGCCTCGCGGTCCTTCTCGTTCGCGGCGAACCAGGCGGTGCCCGGCGCGTAGCGCGTCGCGAGCTCGGCGGCCGCGGCGTCGGCCGCGAACTTGTCGCCCTTGGCCTCGAACGCGTTGACGATCTCCTGGTGGACGATCGGGTTCTTCGGGTTCAGCTCCCACGGCGGGCCGATCGCGATCCGGTACGCGTCGACCGCCTGGTCCCACGCCTGGAGCTCGGCGAACGCCTTGCCCATCGCGACCCACACGTCGCGGACGTGCGGCTGGTTCTCCTTGCCCTTGTAGAAGTCGCGCGCGCGGGCGAACGCCTTGTCGGGATCGCTATCGGCCTCGCCCTCCCACGGATCGGTGAACGCGACCGCGATGTACTGGATCGACTCGTCGCGCAGCTCGAGCGCCGGCTGGCCGCCCGCCGCGACGATGGTGTCGTACAGCACGACGCTCTGGTCGAAGCGCTTGATCGACTCCGACAGCATGTCGCGCTTGTAGTAGGACCACGCGAGCTTGTAGAGCGCCTCGGCGTAGAGCTTGGACTCCTGGCCACCGTCGGCGACCTTCAGGTACGCGGCGATGCCCTCGTCGAGCTCGCCGGGGATCGTGAAGTGGTAGTCGGCGATGCCGCGCACCCACGCGTGGCGGACCAGCTCGGTCTCGGCGCCCTCGTACGGCTGGCAGTCCGCGTACGGATCGCGGAGCGTCTTGCGCTCGACGCGCTTGAGCGCCTCCTCGCGGGTCGGCGGCTTGCTCGGCGGGTCGTTCCACTTGAACTTGTTCGCGCACGCGAGCGCGAGGAAGATCTGGAGCGAGCGCCGCTCGTCCTTGGTCTTGCCGTAGTAGGCGAGCAGGTACAGCGTCGACGGCGTCTGGCGGTAGCTCGGGAACCGATCGAGGATGCCCTCCCACAGCGCGAGCGACTTGCCGTAGTCGGCGATGATCGGCGCGTCCTCGGGCGAGCCGGGCGCGGGCGGACCGGCCTCCTCCTGCGCCGCGAGCCGGGCCTCGACCTCCTGGTCGGCCTGGTCGAGGTACAGATCGGCCAGCTGGAACATCTTGTCCGGCGTGAACTGCGTGTGATCCGGGTGGTTCTTGAGGAACTTCTCGAGCAGCGCGATCGTCTCGCCGGCGCGCCGGCTCTTGGCCGCCTCGGTCCGGGCGATCCGATCCTCGTAGCGCTTCGCGATCTCGGCCGACCGCGTGTCGAACTCGCGCCGCGCGACCTCGCGCATCCGCGTGTCGTGGCGGTTCGCCGCGATGATGAACCGCTCGTACTCGGCCTCGATGTCCTTGAGCTGGTCGAGCTCCTCGGGCGACAGCTGGAGCGGGCGGGTATCGACGGTGCGCGGGGGCGGGGTCGGCTGGCCGAGCCCCGGGCCGGTGCCGGGCCCCGGAGGCATCGGGTTCTCGCCGGTCGGCTGCGCCGTCGGCGCGGGCCCAGGACCGGTCGGCGACGGGGCGCCGGGCTCGGTCGGAGGCGTCTGGCCCGGTTGCGCGAGCGCGGGGCCGCCGAGCAGCGAGCTGGCGAGCACCGCGGCGAGCAAGCGGTGGTTCGATCGGGTCCGGCTCACTTGGTACCTGCCTTCGCCGTGCCGCCCTGCGGTTGCGACTTCGGCTGGGTCTCGTTGTCGGGCCGCACGGTTGGCGTCGGCGCGGCGGCCGGGGCATCACTGCCCGGCTTGATCCGCTCGCTCGGGCTGCCCTTGTCGGGGCTGCTCGACTTGGCGGGCTCTCCCGACGGAGTCGGTGACACCGGCGGCGCGGCCTTCGGCTTCTCGCCGCCATCGATGATGCCCTTGAACTCGTCCTTGAGCGACTTGAGGTCGCGCTGCCGCGACAGGTTGAGCCGCTTGAGGTCGTCGTCCGCGTCTTCCTTTTGCGACCAGCTCACGTCGACGCTGCCGACGTCGGTCCGGATCACGATGTCGTAGAACTTCGCCTTGACGTCGCGGAAGCTCGCGCCGAGCACCGTGCCGCCGATCGAGCGCGACTCGGCCTCCTCGCGGGCGAGCTCGGCCTGGTAGGCCGCCACGTTCGCGCGCTCGGCGTCGATCGCCAGCTTGACCTGCTGCATGCCGCGGTCGACGAGGCCGTCGATCTGGCCGTCGATCTGCGACAGGCTCGCCGACAGCTTGGCCGCGCGATCGCCGAGCGCGACGAGCCGCTGCGACTTGCCCTTGTCCCGGCTCGAGCCGGCCGCGGCGGCGAGCGCCTGCTGCTCGGCGTCGAGCGAGGACACCACCTGCTTGCGCGCCTCGCGCGCCTTCGCCACGCCCTCGTCGCCGACCCCGGCGAGGTCGCGCCCGAGCTCGATCTCGCGCTGGATCTCGGCGAGCTCGCGCTCGATCGCGGCGGCATCACCCGCCGCGGCGTCGAGCGTGGTCGCGATCGACTGCTTCTGATCCGCGGCGACCGGCTCGGCGCCCTCGGCCGGCGGATCGGTGGCGTACTTGCGCAGCGCCACCGCGATCGCCTGGGTGCTGTCGATCGTCCCGCTGACCTCGGCGGTCGCCTGCTCGATCGCGTCGTACTGCTTGTGCGCGTCCTGGACCTGCTCGGCGTGTGCGCGCTCGGCGCTCGGCATCGCGAGGTACTGCTCGGCGAGCGCGCGGCGGTTCGCCGAGGCGCCGCCGGGCGCGACGAGCTTGAGCTGCTGCTCGGCGAGGTCGCCGCGCAGCTTGATCAGATCGTCCTGGATCTCGCCGATCCGCGCGCGCCGGCTCTGCAGCGCCGGGTACATCGCGGTGCGATCGCCCGCGGCGAGCACGCCCTCGAGCCGGGCGAGGATCGCCGCGGACTGCTCGAGGTTGGTCTCGATCTCCTGGAGGTCCGACTCGACGTTGACCACGCGCTGGACCTCGGGCTCCTCGCGCAGGTACTGCGCGGCGGCCTCGGGGATCGGCGCCGTGGCCTGGAACACCGTCGGCGAGCGCCCCGCGATCTGCGCGAGGTACTGCGCCGGATCGCCGTTGCTCTCGACCATCTGCGCGAGCGCCTGGTACGACGGCAGGTACATGTCGTTCGTCTCGGTGAACACCTGAGACGCCTTGTCGTACTCGACCTCGGGATCGCTCTCGCTGTCCTTCTCGAGCGTGCCGGCGATCTGCTTCTGGCGGATCAGCTGGGCCTTGCGGATCCGCAAGTTGCCCTCGAGGATCCGCACCGTGGGGGTCTTGGTCGACGTCGGGTCGGACAGCGCGAGCAGCTCGAGCGCGCGCAGCGCCTTGTCGTACTGCTTGCCCTTCACGTAGACCCACGACACCTCGTACAGGGCGTCGGGGAACAGATCGCTGCGCCGATCGACCAGCAGGTAGCTGTCGATCGACTTCGCCAGCTGATCGCGCTCGTAGTACAGCCGGCCGAGCGCCATCTGCGACAGCTCGATCACCCGGCGATCGTTCATCGTGCGCGGCTTGCGCTGGATCAGGTCCTCGAAGATCTCGGTCGCGCGGACGACGTCCTTCTTGGCGACCAGCGCCGTGGCCGTGTAGTAGGCGGCCTGGAGCTCGTGGTCCGAGCCCTTCGGCACCTGCGCGAAGTGCGACACCGCCTCGTCGTGGTTGCCCTGCGAGAACGCGAGCTTGCCGCGGACGTACGGGACCTCGGGGAGCTGCGGCGACGCGCTGGCGAGCGCCTGCATCACCGGCTCGATCCCGCTCGGATCGCTCTGCGCGATCGAGATCTCGACCAGCCGCAGCAGCGACGGCTGGTAGTACTTGCTCGACGGGTTCTTGATCTGCTCGAAGTAGGTGCGCGCCGCGCCCTTGTCGCCCTTCTGGAACAGCGACTCGGCGAGATAGTACAGCGCGGTCTCCTGGTCCGGACCGGGCCTACTCGACAGCTCGAACAGCATCAGCGCCGCGGTGTCGTAGTCGCCGAGCGAGTACGCGACCTCGGCGTCGACCAGCCGGCGCTGGTTCGCGGGGCCGGGCGTCTGGCCGGGCTGCGGCAGGTTGCTGCCGATCTGCCGGGCCTCGGCCTCGTAGGCCGCGAGCTTCTTGTCCAGATCTTCAGCGCCCGCTGCGCCCGGCAGGCACAGCAGGAGCACTGCGAGCCATCGCGATGCGCGGAGCATGCGTCACTTCCCCGGCTCGGCCGGCGTGGGCGTGGCTGGATTGGGCGTCGTGTTCGGCGCCGTCGGGCCCTTGTCCGGGGTCAGCTGCGTGACCTTGCAGTCGATCGCCGCGCGCTTCTCCATCGGCGTCGTCGGGCCGCCCTTCTCGTAGCCCTTGCAGTCGACCTTGGCGATCTTGCCCTCGCCGGCGACGAACGCCTGGGTCGCGTTCGCGGTGAACGTGTACTTCTTCAGGTACTCGAACACGCCGTAGCCGTGGCCGCGGTAGGTCGCGATGCCCTGGAGGTTGTGGTTCCCGGGCGAGATCGGGCCGGCGAAGATGTCGAAGCTCTTGGTCTTGAACAGCGACTCGGCCGCGTCATCGGTGCGCACGAACACCTGCGTGCCGTCGAGCGCGTAGATGATCTTGATCAGCCGGAACGAGCTTCCCATCTCGTTGGCGTGGGAGATCGTGGCCTGCGCTCCGACCCCGCCGCCGAGCATCTGCTCCTTGAGCATCTGGACGCGCGCCTTGAGCTGCCACGCCCGCTCCTTGAGCGCCTGGGTGCGCTGCTCGAGGCGGCGCATCCGCACCGCGGTCGGCATGTCCTCGGGCTTGACCGTCGCGGGATCGGTCGCCACGGTCGGCGCACTCGTCGGCGCCGCCGTCGGGCCGCTCGTCGGCGCACCCGCGGTCGGTGCGGGAGCAGCGCTGCCAGCCCCCGCCTTCTCCGCCCCCTTGGTGTCGCCGGGGGCCGCCGCGGCGGTCGCCCCGATCAGCAACGAAGAGAGGACGACCATGGTCGAAGTAGCTCGCATGCCTTTTCTCCAGCTTCTCCAGCGTCGCCTGCCGGCGCGCCGCCGGTTCCCTCGGTGCGCGTGGGGTAGTTGGGAACCTACCTGCGCAATTTCCTTTGGAATGCAGTGGTTTTAACACTGCACCTGGTGGCCATCAAGCCGACGCCTCTCGGGTTTCGATTTCTCACCCGCTCCTGGCGGTCGGGTGAAGGTGGGCCCACAGACGCTCGAGCACGACCGCGGTCCCCTCGCCGGTCGCGGCAGACATCGTGAGCAGTTCCACACCCGCGCGCGCAAAGGCTTGTCGATGCTCGGCCACCTCGTCGGGATCGGTGGCGTCGGCCTTGTTGAGCACGACCACCTGGGGCGTGCCGGCGAGCTCCGGGGCGTAGCGTGCCAGCTCGGCGTTGATCACGCGGTAATCCTCGATCGGCGAGCGATCCGGCCCGGTCGTGAACGTCGCCTCCACGATGTGCAGCAACACGCGGCAGCGCTCGACGTGTCGCAGGAACTGGTGGCCGAGCCCCGCGCCCTCGGCCGCGCCCTCGATCAACCCCGGGATGTCCGCGATCACGAAGTTGCGCTCGCCCGAGAGCTGCACCACGCCGAGGTTCGGCACCAGGGTGGTGAACGGGTAGTCGGCGATCTTGGGCCGCGCGCGCGACACCCGGCTGATGAACGTGGACTTGCCGACGTTCGGGAACCCGAGCAGGCCGACATCGGCGAGCAGCTTGAGCTCGAGCCGAATGGTGCGCTCCTCGCCGAGCGTGCCGGGCTCGGCGCGCGTGGGCGCCTGGTTCCACGCGGTCTTGAAGTGGAGGTTGCCACGCCCGCCAATGCCGCCGCGGCACACCACGAACGACGCGCCGGACTCGGCGAGGTCCGCGACCGGCGGGCCTTCCTCGGCGTCGTGGTCGTAGATCACCGTGCCCACCGGGACGCGCAGCACCAGGTCGGGACCGGCGGCGCCGTACTGATCCTTGCCGCGCCCGTCCTCGCCGCGCTCGGCCTTGTAGTGGCGGCGGTACTTGAAGTCGAGCAGCGAAGACAGCTGTGAATCCGCGACGATGACGATGCTGCCGCCGTTGCCTCCGTCGCCACCCGAGGGGCCCCCGCGTGGTACACCGTCCTCGCGCCGGAACGCAGCGGAGCCGTTTCCGCCGTCGCCGGCCTTCACCTGGATGATGGCCTCGTCGATGAACTGCATGGCGGCTCGGCTGATACGTATGGCCGATGCGCGCCGGGGGTCAAGGGCCGTACGACCGGTACGGCCATGATCGACCGCACCCAGGTCCGGTGGGCAGACGTGTGGACCCGCGCGGTCATCCTGCCGGCGTGGCGCCGCGCGGGGGCGGTCTGGGTCGGCTGCGCGATCGTCGGATCCGTGGTGTTCGGGCCCACGGCGATGTCGCCCGGCACGCTGACCGGGCTCGCCCTGCACCACCCGGGGATCGGCGCGGTCCTCGCGGCGACCTGGGTGCTCGTGTTCGCTCCGACGGCGCGGCTGATCGTGCGCGCCGAGGGCGCGGCGTACCTGCGCTCCCTGCCCGCCCCGGCGCTGGCGCCGCTCGCGATCGGCGGCGGCGCCCTGATCGCGCTCCAGCTCCCGTGGCTCGCGCTGTGGGTGATCGGCGAGGGCGTCGCCGGGCTGGCGGTGGTCGCCGCGACGACCGCGGCGGTGGTCGCGCTCGCGCGGTGGCGGCCTCCTCGCGCCCGGGCGGGCTGGCCGGCCTGGGCACACGGCGCCGCGGCGTTGCGCGGGGTCCAGCTGCGCGCGCTGCGCCGGCGCGCCGGGGACGCGCTGGTCCGCGGCGCCGGGCTGGCCGTGCTGGCCGGGGCCGCCGCCGGGCTGTTCGTCCGCCACAACCAGCTGACGGGCGCGGACGCCGCCGGGATCTCCGCGTCGGTGGTCGCGGTCGGGCTGGTGCCGGCGCACGTCGGCGCCCTGCTCGTGATCCTCGGCGCGCACCGCGAATCGGCGTGGCTCGCCGCAACCCTCGGGCTGTCGCGCGGCGCGCGGATCGGCGCGGTGGTGTACGCGATCGGCGCGATCCAGCTCGCCGCATCGGCGCTCGCGCTCGCCGCGATCGCCGTGGTCTCGGGCGCCGGCGCGCCGACGCTCGGCTGGATCGCCGGCACCACGCTCGCCGTGGCGGCGGGCTCGACGCTGTGCTGCGCGCGGGTGCTGCTCGGCGCCGAGGACGCGCCCTCGGTGGCGGCCCGCACGGTCGTTGGCTCGATCGCGATCGCGGCGCTGGTGGTGCTGTGCCTCGGTCTGTTCGGGGTGCCGGGCGTCGCGGCGATCGCGGCGACCGGTTGCCTCGCCTTGCTCGCGGTGCCCGGATGAGCCTGCTCGAGGTCGAGGGTCTCTCGGTGCGCCGCGGCGGGCGCGTGGTGATCGAGGGCCAGTCGCTCGTGGTCGAGGCCGGCGAGATCGTCGGCCTGGTCGGCCGGAACGGCTGCGGCAAGTCGACCCTGCTCGGCTGCATCGCCGGCGTGCTCGCGCCGCGCGAAGGCCGGGTCGAGATCGATGGCGCGTCGGTGTGGGGCGGCCGCGGCCAGCGCGCGCCCGCGCGACGCGCCCTCGGCTACGTGCCGGAGGCCGCGGATCCACCGGGGTTCCTGCTCGGCGGCGAGCTGTGGGCGCTGTGTGCGGCGAGCCGCGGCGCCGGCCCACCCTCGGCCGCCCTGCGCGAGGCGCTCGGGCTCGACGAGCTACGCGACGCGCCGATCGATCGGATGTCGCTCGGCCAGCGCCGGCGCGCGTGCCTCGGCGCGGCGCTGATCGGCCCACCGAAGCTGCTCGTGCTCGACGAGCCGGACAACGGCCTCGACGTCCAGCGGCTCGACGCGCTGGTCGCGCTGGTCCGCAGCCATGCCGCGGCCGGCGGCGCGTGTATCCTCGCGTCGCACGACGCCGTGCTGCTCGAGCAGCTGGGCGCGCGGATCCACGCGCTGCCCGATCGCTCGACCTCCGCGTGATCGTCCCGTGATCGCGCGATCGCCGCGCACCGGCTGCGGCGCGCGACCGGCACCGCCGATGATCAGCGCTGCGGCGCGGTCAGGCGCTCCCAGCGCGCGAGCGTCGCCATCGCCTGATCCACCGATTCGCCGCACATCTCCGCCTGCGGCTGGAGATCGCGACACACCGCAGGTCGCTGCGGTGTTCCGAAAAGCGCGCACCGGATGTCCTCGGTCAAGTGAGGACACCGGACGCCCGCGAGCTTGCCGGCCGGATAGCCGGGCATCGGCGCCGAGATCGAAGGCGCGATGCAACAGGCCCCACAACCAGGGCGACAGGACATCGCCGCGGCCGGGGGAGGCATGATGCCGGGGAGCGAGCTAGGCAGCGGCCGGAGCCGCCGCGCCCGGATAGACCGCGACGCGGGTGCGCGAGCGGCCGTGGCGCTCGAACTTCACCACGCCGTCGACCTTGGCGAACAGCGTCCAGTCGCGCCCGATGCCGACGTTCTCGCCGGCGTGGAACTTCGTGCCGACCTGGCGAACGAGAATGCTGCCCGCGGTGACCTGCTCACCGGCGAACCGCTTGACGCCGCGCATCTTCGGCAGCGAATCGCGGCCGTTGCGAGTGGAGCCTTGTCCTTTTTTGTGTGCCATGACGCGTTACCTCGTTGGTTGCGGGATCCGGCTTACGCCTGGATCTCGCCGATCTTGACCGCCGTGTAGTCCTGGCGGTGGCCGTTGCGGCGGACGTAGTTCTTGCGGCGGCGGAACTTGAACACGACGAGCTTGTCGCCGCGACCTTGCTCGACGATCTGACCGGTGACCTTGGCGCCCGCAACCGTCGGCTTGCCGACGTTGACGCTGGCGCCGTCACCCGAGGACACGAGCAGGACCTGGTCGAACACGACCGCGGCGCCCTTCTCACCCACGAGCTTCTCGACCACGACGGTCTTGCCGGGCTCGACTCGATACTGCTTTCCACCCGTCTGGATCACGGCGTACATGACTTGCTCCACGGAAAACGCTTTCGGAATCGCGGACTTTACTGATCGCGAGGCAATCGTCAAGCCTCGGTGTAGCGTGCCAATGATCCATGGGGAAGATCAGCCGGTTAAGCGGCACCTGGAATCACCGGCCGAGCCGCCTGTGGAGCAGCTCGGAGGTCAGGATCGGGTTGGCGCGGCCCTGGGTCTCCTTCATCACCTGCCCCACGAAGAACCCGAACAGGCTGTCCTTGCCGCCCCGGAAGCCCTCCGCCTGCTTGGGGTTCGCGGCGACCACGCGCTCGACGATCGGCCCGAGCACCGCCTCGTCGGAGATCTGCTGCACGCCGCGGCGCTCGACGATCGCGAGCGGCGGCTCGCCGGTGCGGAAGCTCTCCTCGAAGATCTCCTTGACGATCTTGCCGCTGATCGTGCCGGTCTCGACGAGCACGACCAGCGCGGACAGCGTCGCGGCCGGCATCGGCGACTCCGAGATGTCCTTGCCCTCGGCGTTGAGCGCGCCGAGCAGCTCGGTCAGGATCCAGTTCGCGATCATCCGGCCACTCGACGTGCCGGCCCGCGGAGGCCCGGGCTGGGCCGGGGCGGGATATCCGGCGACCGCGGCCTCGAAGTACTCGGCGAGCGCGCGGTCGGAGATCAGGGTGCGCGCGTCGTCGGGCGAGATCCCGTGCTCGCGCTGGTAGTGCTGGTAGCGCGCGACCGGTAGCTCGGGCAGGCCACGCAGGATCCCGGTCATCAGCGCGCCGTCGACGACCAGCGCCGGCAGGTCCGGATCCGGGAAGTAGCGATAATCGTCGACCTGCTCCTTCGAGCGCATCGGCGCCGACTGGCCGATCGACGCGTCCCACAGCCGGGTCTCGCGGACGACCCGGCCGCCGCCGTCGACGAGCCGGACCTGGCGCGCGATCTCGTGCTCGATCGCGTTCTGGACGAACCGGAACGAGTTGATGTTCTTCAGCTCGGTGCGCGTGCCGAGCCGATCCTCACCGCGCCGGCGAATCGACACGTTGGCGTCGCACCGCAGCTGGCCCTTCTCCATGTCGGCCTCGGACACGTCGAGCCAGCGGACCAGGCGGTGCAGCGAGCGCATCAGCTCGGCCGCCTCCTCGGCGCTGGTCAGCTCCGGCGCGGTCACCACCTCGACGAGCGGCACGCCGGCGCGGTTGAGATCGACGTGCGAGATCGCGCCGACGTGGGTGTTCTTGCCGGCGTCTTCCTCGAGGTGGATCCGCTGGAGCCGCACCCGCTTGACCTGGTTGCCGAGGATCAGGTCGAGGTGGCCGTTCTCGCACAGCGGCTCGTCGAACTGCGAGATCTGGTAGCCCTTCGGCAGGTCCGGGTAGAAGTAGTGCTTGCGCGCGAATCGCGACCGCGCGCGGATCTGCGAGCCGGTCGCCACGCCGAGCCGCTGCGCGAGCTCGAGCGCGCCGCGGTTGAACACCGGCAGCGCGCCGGGCAGCCCGAGCACGACCGGATCGGTGAGCGAGTTGGGGGGCGCGCCGAACTGCGTCGACGACGCCGAGAACGCCTTGCTGCGGGTCGCGAGCTGGACGTGGATCTCGAGCCCGATCACCGGCTCCCACTCCTCGAGCAGCTCGGCGAGCGAGCGATCCGTCATGCCGGGCTCCCCTCGATCCCGGCGAGCCCCGCGGGCCGGCGATCGCCGAGCCCGACCGCCGCCTCGATCGCCGCGCCGGCGCGCAGCACGGTCGCCTCGTCGAGCGGCTTGCCGAGTAGCTGGGCGCCGATCGGCAGGCCGCCCGCGGTCAGGCCACACGGCACGCTGAGCCCGGGCAGCCCGGCGAGGTTGCACGACAGCGTGAACACGTCGCCGAGGTACATGTCGAGCGGGGTCGCGCGCGCGCCGAACGGGAACGCCGCGGTGGGCGTCGTCGGCGTGAGCACGAGATCGACGCTCGCGAACACCTGGTCGAAGTCGCGCTTGATCAGCGTCCGCACCTGCTGCGCCTTGCGGTAGTACGCGTCGTAGTGGCCGGCGCGCAGCGCGTAGGTGCCGAGCATGATGCGCCGCTTGACCTCGGGGCCGAACCCCTCGCCGCGGGTGCGCGCGTACAGGTCGAGCAGGTCCTGGGCGTCGGCGCGCTTGCCGAACCGGATGCCGTCGTAGCGGGCGAGGTTCGAGGATGCCTCGGCGGGCGCGACGAGGTAGTACGCAGGCAGCGCGAGCCCGGTGTGCGGCAGCGAGACCTCGACCACCTTGGCGCCGCGGTCGCGCAGCGCGGCGATCGCCGCGTCGAGCGCGCCGCGGATCTCCGGATCGAGATCGCCGGCGAAGTACTCGCGCGGCAGGCCGATCGTCATCCCGCTGACGCCCTCGGCGAGCTGCTGCTCGTACGGCGGCACCGGCGCGTCCAGGGACGTCGCGTCGCGCGGATCGTGGCCGGCGATCGCGCCGAGCACGCGCGCCGCATCGCCGACGCTGCGCGCGAGCGGCCCCACCTGGTCGAGCGACGACGCGAACGCGATCACGCCGTAGCGCGAGACCCGGCCATAGGTCGGCTTCAGACCGACGATCCCGCAGAACGCGGCGGGCTGGCGGATCGATCCGCCCGTGTCGGTGCCGAGGCTCGCCCCGCCGAGGCCAGCCGCGACCGCCGCGGCGCTGCCGCCCGAGCTGCCGCCGGGCACGCGCTCGCGGTCCCACGGGTTGCGGGTCGGGTGGAACGCCGAGCGCTCGGTCGACGAGCCCATCCCGAACTCGTCGCAGTTGACCTTGCCGAGGATCACCGCGCCGGCCGCGCGCAGCCGCTCGACCACCGCGGCGTCGTACGGCGGCACCCAGCCGTCGAGGATCTTCGAGCCGGCGGTGGTGACCAGGCCGCGGGTGACCAGGTTGTCCTTGAGCGTCACCGGCACGCCGGCGAGCGGGCCGAGCGCCGCGCCGTCCGCGCGCTGGCGATCGATCTCGCGCGCCGCGGCGAGCGCGCCCTCGCGATCGACGGCGAGGAACGCGCCGAGCTCGCGATCGAGGGCATCGATCCGGGCGAGGCTGTCCTCGGCGAGCTGGACCGCGGTGACCTCGCCGGCCGCGACCCGCTGCGCGGTGTCCGCCACCGACCAGAACGCCGAGCTCACGACTCGCTCCCCGGCAGGATCGCCGGCACGACGATCAGGTCGCCGTCGCGCCGCGGCGCCGCGCGCAGAGCGTCCTCGACCGGCAGCGACGGCGCGACCGCATCGGGGCGCAGCGCGAGCTCCATCGGCACCGGGTGGGTCATCGGCGGGACGTCGGTGGTGTCGACGGCGGCGAGCGCGCCGAAGAGATCCAGGATCGCGGCGAGCTCGTGCTCCATGCGATCGAGCTCGTCGGACGCGAGGTGGAGGCGCGCGAGCAGCGCGATCTCCTCCACCTCCTTCCGCGTCATCCTGGGCATGTCTGCGAGCTAGTCTGGCAGAGGCTGGGGCTGGAGCTCGGGCTTGCCGCCCATCCGCGCCGCCAGCTCCGCTCCCATCCGCAGGTAGTCATCCGCGATCCGGCCGGCGCTCGCCACGTCGCCCCGCTCGATCGCCGCGATCAACTCGCGGTGGTGCTTGCGCACGATCTCGCCCGGCGCGGCGAGGTTCGCGAGCAGCGGCATGAAGCCGCGCACGCCATCGCGCACCGTGTTGATCAGCAGCAGCATGACCTGATTGCCGGACAGCTGAGCGATCGCGACGTAGAAGTCGAAGTCGAGCTCGAACAGCTCGAGCGCGCCGGTCACCTTGTCGGCGCGATCCGCGAGCTCGTGCAGCTTGGCGAAGCCGTCGGGGCCCTGCGCGGTCGAGCGCGCCGCGGCGAGCCGGGCGAGCTCGCGGCCGAAGATCCGCCGGAACTCGAGCAGGTCGCGGATCAGCTCGGGCTTGCCGCTGGCGAGAGGGAGCAGGTGCTGCACCAGCTCGATGCCGCCGGTCTCCATGAAGTTCTGGACGCGGGTGCCATCGCCCTGGCGGATCCGCACCAGCCCGAGATGCTCGAGCTTCTTGAGCGCCTCGCGCAGCGACGCGCGGTTGACCCGCAGTCGCTTCGATAGCTCGCGCTCCGGTGGGAGCTTGGAGCCGGGTGGATACTGCCCGCCGAGGATCAGCGACCGCAGCTGCTCGGCGATCTCTTCGGCAACGCGCTGCTTCTCGACCGGCTTGAGCATCCCCGGGATCCAGGTTACCCCAGCGAGGGGGAGTTCTAGAAGGCTTGAGGCCGCATTGCGCGGCGTGGTACCGAGACTGAGTGATGTCGAGCCGGGCCGCGCTCAGCGAAGCATCGACGCCACACCTCCTCGTCCTCGACGACGGCCAGGCCCACGAGGTGTTCGACGTCCTCAATATCTCCGACGGGGTCGCGCGGGTCCGCTCCCCCTACCTGTTCGAGATCGGAGAGCAGCTGACGGTGCGGATCGAGCAGGACGGCGCGATCACCGAGACCGTGGCTCGGGTGCGGGCGCACGTCGGTCCGCCGGATGCGCGGATCACCGAGCTCGAGCTCTCCGACCGCGGCGGATCGTCCGAAGAGGGATAGCCATGTACGTCGCGGAGCTCGACGAGGTCACCTACGATCTGGAGGTCGACGGCGAGCAGGTCAGGCGCACCCTGCACCGCCGGGTGTGGGAGCGGCGCGGCTGGGCGACCGTGGCGCTGGTGTTCGAGGAGCGGGCGGCCGACGGCAGCTGGAAGCCGGCGAAGCTGGCGATGATCCGGCTGCAGCGCGTGCGCGAGGCGTGGAAGAAGCACGCGGCGGTGACGCTGGGCGGGACCGAGGCCCGCGCGCTGGGGGCGTGGCTCTCCGACGCGCTCGGCACGGGCGACGGCGACGGCGATGGCGGCGACGGCGGCGACGACGACGCGTAGCGCTCGCGCGGACCGAGCGAAGCCCGGCGACGACGCCTCGAGCTAGCGCCGGCGGAACAGGCCGCCGCCCTTGTCCGAAGGGCCGGACGCGAGGCGGGCCTCGATCACCCGGGCCTCGCTCGCGGCGTCGCTGTGGTGAGGGGCGGACTGGAGCACGGCCTGGAAGTGGCGGAGGGCGTCGTGGTCGCGGCCGAGCATGCGCTCCACGCGGCCGAGGTAGAACCGCGCGGTGATCGCGCGCGGCGACCGGGCGATCGCGCGGTCCAGCGCGCTGCGCGTGGTGGTCGCCACGGCGTGCTTGTCGGGCGCGGCGCAGAACTGCGCCCACGCGAGCATCGCTTGGTAGTCCGTCTCCTCGGGGTTGAGCTCGACCGCGCGGGTGAGCTCGGCGATCGCCGCGGCGGGCTGGTCGCGGCGGAGCGCGGCCTCGCCGCGGTGGAACGCCTGCTCTCCCTCGACGATCCGCGCGGTCATCGCCTCGGCCTGGGCTTGCTCCGCGCGCACCGCGGCCTCGCCGCCGCGGCGCAGGACGGCGGTGTAGTCGGCGCGGCGCTGGGGATCCGAGAGCACCGCGAACGCGGTGTTGACCTGCGCGAACAGGCGCTGCGCGTCGCGGTGCTCGTCGGGGATGCCGAGCGCGGCGAGCCGATCGGGGTGGAGCTGGCGGGCCAGCGCGAAGTACGCGCGGCGGAGCTCGGCGGCCGAGGCGTCGTGGGCGACCCCGAGCAGGGCGTAGTGATCCGCCTGCTGATCGAGCACGCGCAGGCGCTGGGAGATCAGCTGATTGACCGCGGCGGCACCGGTGCCCTCGGTGCGTGTGGCACGAGCGGCGGGCGCGCGCGCTGGCGCGACCGGGGGGCTCGAGGGCGCGCGCGGCGGAGCGACCTCGACGACCTTGCCGGCTGCCGCGGACCTGCCCGGCCCGCCGAGCTCGCAGGCGTTGCAGCACACCAGGGCGTACAGCATCACCCGGATCGTGCGCGGCTCGACGCCGGTCGCGTCGAGCTCGTCGAGCACCGCGCCGTCGCGCAGCTTCTCGAGCACCGGGCGCTCCGACGCGGTGAACCCGAACTGCGACAGATCCTCGTAGGCGCTCGGCTGGAGCCGGAACCACGCGCCGAACCCGGCCAGCTCGCCGGCGAGCCGGGCCTCCGAGAGGTTCTGGTGCGCGCCGAGGTAGACCACCGCGCGAATATCGAGCTCGCTGCCGGCCACGACCGGGATCGTCACCTGGTCGTCGATCACGAACTCGCCGCGCTCGACCGAGAACGTCCGCGCCGCGCGCTGGGCAACGACCCGACGGCGCAGCCGCAGCGCCTGGTCCGGCGGGATCCGGACCAGCTCGGAGATCAGCTCGATCTCGTCGCGGTGGGGGGCGGCCGCGGCGCGCCGCGCGAGATCGGCGACCTGCGTGGACGACACCAGGCCCCCGGTCAGCGCGACGCGCACCGCGGCGTCGGAGGCCAGCGGCGAGGCCGCGCCGACCACCGCGCCACTCGCGAACGCGATCTGGTACTGGCGGCCGTCAGCGGTGAGGGTCAGCTGCCCGGTGAGCCCGCGCAGCCCGAGGGCGCCGAGCGTCCGGCCCCACGGCCGATCGGCCACGGCCCCACGCGCCAGCTCCGCCACTCAGCGCCTCCGTAGCCACAACCTTCGACCGACGAAGGCGATCGCCGCGACCGCGACGATCACGACGACGACGGCGACCACCGTCTCGTTGCCTTCGGCGTAGCCCCACATCCCCTACAGAATGAAAGGGCGACCCATCCGAGTCAACGGCGGGGGCCGGCTGGCTCGCCCGTGCCTCACTGAGCTACACTGTCGGACGGCCATGAGCACGTTCCCGCTCGACGGAATGCGAGTCCGGTTTGCGGGCGCGACCAATATCGGTCGCAAGCGCGACCACAACGAGGACTCGATCTCGCTGCCCGAGACCGAGCGGCTCGCGATCGTCGCCGATGGCATGGGTGGCCACGCCTCGGGCGAGGTCGCCAGCCGGCTCGCGGTCGAGCTGATCAACGCTCACTTCGAGGAGACCGGCAAGCAGCAGACGCTGACGTGGCCGTACAAGGTCGATCGCGACCTGCGCACCCACGTCAACCGGATGACCACGTCGATCATGCTCGCGAACCTGGAGATCTGGGAGCGCTCGCAGCGCGAGCACCGGCTCAAGGGCATGGGCACGACGTGTGTCGCGCTGTACTTCCTCGACGACGCGCTGATCATCGGCCACGTCGGCGACAGCCGGTGCTACCGCGCGCGCAACACCGAGCTGACCCAGCTCACCGAGGATCACTCGCTGATCAACGACTACATCCGCATGAAGCGGGTCACGCCCGAGGAAGCGGAGAACTGGCCGCACAAGAACGTGATCGTGCGCGCGCTCGGCATGAAGGAGAGCGTGCAGGTCGACATCCTCACCGAGAAGCCGCACCTCGGCGACACCTACCTGCTGTGCTCCGACGGGCTCACCGGCATGGTGAAGGACGATCAGATGCAGCACATCCTGATGACCGAGCGCGATCTGGATCGCGCGGTCGAGCGGCTGATCACCGCCGCCAACGAAGAGGGCGGGATCGACAACATCTCGGTGGTGCTGGCGCGGGTCGAGGCCGCATGAGCGCGCGCCGGGCAGCGCTGGTGGCCACGGTGGTCGCCGTTCTGGCCTGGACGCTCGTGGTCGGGTGCAGCAAGCGCAAGGACGCGCCGGCCGCGGATCCGGGCCCGCCGCCCTCGATGCCGGCGGCCGAGCTCAAGCGTGGCCAGGACGCGTGCAAGGCGTACGTCGAGAAGATCTGTGCGTGCGCCGAGACGGTCGAGGCGGCGCGCGAGCCGTGCAAGCTCTCGAAGGCGCTCGAGGACGTGCTCGTGGTCGGGACCGAGGTCTCGCAGAGCCCGGACTCGACCCGCCGCGACGTGGTGCAGGCGGCGCACAGCATGCGCAAGACGATCGCCGAGTGCATCGAGCAGACCGCGAAGCTGCCGCTGCTCGGCTGCCC
>JBQCJR010000525.1:0-7162 GCA_051952595.1 Kofleriaceae bacterium | reverse complement strand
GTCGCGGATCTTGTGGGTCGCCGGGTCGACGAGCACGACGAGCAAGCTGCCGACCGGCGCCTCGGGGAACGGCGTGTCGTCGAGCCGCAGCCCGGTCGCGAACGCCGCCGTGTTCCTCGACTCCGTCCCGACGCTGCTACTCCACGTCTTCGAGACCGAAGCGGTCGTGTCGTTGTGGATGCAGAGCTCGGGCTTGAGCCCGATCACCTTCCCGATGAGCCCGTCGTCCGCGCACAACTTGAAGCTCACCCCCACGCTCTCCGTGACACCGCGCGAGTTGGCCGTCGAGTGCGCCTTGACGCCCGAGGCGCTCACCGATAGCGAGTACCCATCCGGGCCGATCACCGCGTCGCTCAGATCCGCCGCCGCGGCATTGCCGTGCTCGTCGTACAACCATTTCTTCGTGCTGATCGAGCACGTCGGCGTCCACGCCCCGGAGGTCTGGACGAGCAGCATGTCACCCGCCTCGAGCGGCCCCGCCGGGTCAGAGAACGTGTGCGCGGCGACCGCGGCCGGATCCCGGGAGACGGTGAACTTGCCGGACCGGCCGTCGAGGCTGAAGCTCTTGGTGTCGCCGACCTGGACGACCGCGCCTTCGTCGAGCGCCGCCTGGACGTCGGCGAAGCTCGCCGCGAGGCTGCCGAAGGCTCTGGCCGCGTCCTCGCCGCTCGCCCGCAGTCCCTCGGCGTTCGCTGCCTTCTGGGTCATCTCGGTCGCCTTGCGCAGCCGCTGGTTCTTCAGATTCGTGATCTGCGCACCGGTATTCATCACGACGAGCTGGGCCTGAACCGCGGCGATCAGCCCGCTGCGGTACTGGGCCACGGTGTTCTCGAGCGTGTTGGCGCGCACGCGCAACGCGTTGACCACGTCCTGCTGAGGCTCCTTGAGCAGCGAGCCATAGAGCCGGTTCTCGGCGCTGGACTCGAACGTGCCGGTCGCCTCGTAGTGGTCGTGGAACGCCCGCGCGTGCCTGTGGAGCAGCCACAGCGGGCGCGCCAACGGGTGCACGTTCGCCTCTGCGGTGGCCCCTGCCAGCCCGCCCGGCCCACTGACCGCATCGGCGACCGCCTCGCTCAGCGTGGACTGCTTGTCCTTCAGCGTGGAGAACACGGGTTTCCAACCGCCGAGCGCGAACGGATTGGCCGACACCGCGGCGTCGAGGCTGGGCGCCTCGAGGGCCGCGAGGATGTTCCACGCATTGCGGCTCGGCGTGTTGGTGGTCGGCTCGCGGCAGTCGCGGAACTGGCACGCGATGTCGTGGTAGATCGCGAGGCCGTCGAGGTCATCGACGAGCGGCTTCAGCGCATCGCCGAGCAGCGCGAGCAGCGGCAGGCTGCGCAGCGGCGGCCGGGTCAGGGTCACGTTCTCGGGCATGATCGTGCCGGGCACGGTGAACAGCGCGCTGACCACGGCCTGCTCCGATTGCCGGCTCGCGACCGCGGACAGCCCGAGCGCCTGCTCGGCCTCCTCCGGCGTCGAGCTCTCGGACAGCTGTTCCAGCATGGCATCGGCGCCGGACTTCTCGCGCACGCGGTCCCAGAACCGCCCCAGCAGATAGCTCGTATCGCGGCGCTGCTGATCCGGCGCGGGGAACACGCCGAGGCTGTCCGCGCGCTTGGATACCGTGTACCAGTCGTCGAGCAACCAGAGCTGGCGCGGCAGCGCGCCCAGCGAGCTCGGCGCGCTCGAGATCAAACCCAGCTGCTTGTCCGCGAGCTGGAGCACCGTCTTCGCTCCCACGTCGCGCAGGTGCGGACCACCACACGTCGCGTCCTCGTCAGGCCACGCCGCGAGATCGAGATAGCCGTTCAGCAGCGCCGTGCACCCGGTCAAGGAGATCGACGCGACGCCCTCGGACGCGTGGGGAGCACGCAGCCGCTGGCAGCGGATCAGATCGCCGCGGGTCGTGATGACCGACGCGGTTTCACATCCGCCAGGCTCCGGCGCGTCGACGACCGCGCAGCTCGGGTTGATGTCCGGGAACTCCTCGTACAACGACATCGCGCGGTGCAGCTGATCCGTCGAGGTGCGCTGGTTGACCAGCCGCTCGCCCCACAGCTCGTACATCAGCTTCAGGCGGCTGACGATCGCGCGCCGGAATTCATCGCTGGTCACCGTGGTCGGCGCGAGGGTCTGCGCCTCCCACAGCTTCTCGAACTTGGCCTGCACCTGCTCGGGCGTCGCCGCCGGCAGATCGTCGTAGGTCAGGCACGTCTGGTTCGAGATCCCCGGCGCGACCGGGCGCAGCTCGCCAGGCCCGGTGAACAGGGTGCTCGTCGGGCCTTCATCGTGCTCGCACGTGCCGTTCGCCTCGGCTCTGCAGCCGCACGCCTCGTTCTCCGCGACCAGCGCGGTCGGCGTCTGGACCGACAGGTTGCACACCCACTGTTCCTTCCAGCTCTTGTGCGTGCCGCCCGGACCGGCGAGGTACTCGAAGTCGTACTGCCGGAGCACGTACGCCGGGGTCGCAGACGCGGCGCTCTGGGCCTGGGAGCTCCTCATGCTCTGCGCGGCCGCGCTGTCGAAGGTCGACTCCGCGGCAACCGCGTTCGCGGCCGCGGCCTTGAGCGCGCCCAGCCGCTCGGTCGCCGCGGTCTGGCACGCATAGGTCGGCTGGCTGATGGTCCCCGAGCAGGAGGCGATGCTGCAGCCACTGCCGTTGCAGAGCTGGGTGCACGACCGGGTGCCGGCGCCGACGATCGTGGAACGCGCCTCGGTGGTGGCCACCGTGGTGACGCCGTTCTCCCACTTCGCGCACGCGTTGTGGGCGGTGCACACCTTCTGGCACGACGAATGTTGCGACACGACGCGGTTGGCCTTCGTGTACCGCCACGGACCCTCGCAGAACCCGGGCGCCGGCGATCCGAGCCGGCTCGCGGCGCACGTCGGGGTCGTCCAGTCCGTCGGGATCGACGGCTTCGGGGTCAGCCGGTCCCAGTACACCGCGTCGTTGTAGAACCCGAGCAGGTCGAGCTGCCCATCGCCGTCGACATCGGTGAGGAACCGCGGGTGCTTGGTGATGTCCCATCCCTTGGACGCGGTGAATTCCTTGGACACTTCGGCGATCGGCGCGAAGTGGCCTCCCTTGTTGTAGGAGACGAACACCTGGCCGCTGATGCCGACCACGTCGTCGAGGCCGTCGCCGTCCACGTCGCCGATCAAGCGAACGTGCTGGTTGCCGTTCCAGCCGCTGGGGTCGCCGAGGTCGTTCAACCAGACCGTCGGCGACCCGAAGCCGGTGGCGGTGCCGAGCGCCACCTCCACGCCGTTCGGGCCGAGCCCGATCAGGTCGGCGTACCGGTCGCCGTTGAGGTTCGCGACGGCGCGAACGTGGGTGCCGATCCGCCAGCCCGCGTTGTAACCGAACGCGGACGAAACCTTCTCCGGAGCCGAGAACCGCACGCCGTTCGACTTCGACACGTAGACGCCGTCGTAACCGAACCCGATGAGATCGGAGAGCCCGTCCCCGTCCAGGTCGGCCAGCAGGCGGATGTGCTTGCTGTTGTCCCAGCCGTCGATGAACCCGCGGACCCACAGCTGCTTGGACCCGAAACTGGCGCCCGCAGACGGCGAGACGTACACGCCCCAGTTGTCGATCCCGACGACGTCGGCCCTGCCGTCTCCGGTCACATCCCCGACGAAGCGCGCGTGCGCGGACGTCCAGCCCGCGGCACTCGAGAAGTCGGTGGTCCATGCGGTCGTGCCGCGGTAGCCGCCGGTCGCCGACTTCAGCGCGACCAAGACTGCGCCGGGGCCGAAGCCCACGAGGTCGGGCAGCCCGTCGCCGTTGACGTCCGCGATCGTGCGGGGGTGCCCCGCGACCGTCCAGCCCAGGTTGGCCCCCATGCTGTCGCTCACCTGCGTGGCGGGGCCATAGCCGCCGCTCGGCTGAGCCTCCGCGACGAACGCCCCCGCATAGCCGAAGCCCACCAGGTCGCCGCGGCGATCCCGATTGACGTCGACCACGAAGCGAGGGTGTTGATCGATGCGCCAGCCCAGGTCGTAGACCATCGCCTCGGGGCCGCGTTGCAGCTCGCTAGGGGTCTCGGCGAGCTCCTCCGGCGACTCCGGCTCCGACGAGCAGGCCGAGAGAACCGCACATGCCGCTACCGAGCTCAGCCATCGATAGCCACGTTTCCTTGGACAAGCGAAACTTGGTCGCATAGACGGTGTGTTTGTAGAGCAATAAAACGAAATCCATGTTGCTCAATACCTGTCGTTCCGACTCTGCCGCGCCATGTGATGCCCCGACATGGCGCAGCGGAGATCGGCGCGAGCGCATGTGAAACCAGCGGTGATCGGCAGTGGTCGGGTGCACAACGAGTGGCTCGCTGTCGACCGCGAGTCTCATCACACCTGTATCTTTGACGTGGTGACGCTTCGGCGAGCTGATCGCGACGGAACCGCTAGAACCGACCGGCGATCGCGAGCCCGCCGCCGGTGTGGTGGATCGTCGGCACCAGCGTGACGTGCTCGAAGCGCTGGTTGTGCCGGCGGACCCGGCCCGGCGCGGTCACGATGTCATCGATCGTGCCACCGACATAGAGGCCCCCGCCCGCGATCAAGAGGCCAACACCGACCGACCCCTCCGCGTCCCCATCGTCCTGGTCCCAGACCGATCCGAAGATCAGGACGAGCCCGGCGAACGCGGCGCCCGCGCCAAGCGCGCGCAGCCCGAGGCCACGCGTCGCGAACGTGCCCGCGTACCAGTGCCCCAGGCCCGGCGCCAGCAGCGTACCGCCCAGCCCTACCGTGTACACCCAGCTGCCCAGCTCCCCTCGACCAGAGGCGTCCAGCACCGCCCCACCGAGGATCATCGACCACGCCGCCACGGTGCCGCCGAGCGACAGTCCGAGCGCGATGTCCTCGTCGAGCACCTCGCCCCGCGGCTGCGCGACGGGGGCGACCGGTGCGACCGGGGCCGGCCGCGGCTCGACGACGACCGGCGCGGACGGCGCGGACGGATCCGCCCCGGATTGTGCGAGCGCGTGGCCCGTCAGCCCCATCATCACCGCTCCGACCGCGATCACTGCTTTCATGTGCGCGGCCGCTCATTCACCTCGTGTACCACCCCGGGAGCGCCGTGATTCAAGGTATTTGGCGCGGGGCGCTCGGTGAGATTCTGACGATCCGTGGGTGCCGGTGGTTGGAAACTCGCGGAGAGCCTGGCGGCCCTCCACCTGCACCTCACGCCAGCGCGGCCGCGATCGATTCGGGGGTGGGGTGCACGAGCGTCGCGCGGTCGCCCCGCCCATCGGTGATCTCCAGCGCGGCGAGGTGGGCGAACGCCGCCGCTCGCTCGACGAGCCGGGGCGCTTCTCGATCCTCGTCGCGGAACGAGAGGGAGAGCCGTTCGAGCCGGCGCACGAGCGGCGACCTCGCGATCATGTCGATCCACAGCGGAGGGTCGCCTCCCTCCTCGTCGAGCTCGATGTGCTCGTCCTCGTCGAGATCCAGCTCGGCGAGCTCGAGGCGCTCGAGCGCCGGTAGTCCCTTGGTGCGGAGGAGCATCCGGACCGCGGCGAAGCGCAGCTCGGGCTCCGCGTGTAGATCGCACGATAGCTCGAGCGTTTCGAGCGCGGGCAGGCCCGCCCGTGCGAGCTCGCGCAGATTGCGGGCGCTCACGGTGGACGTGAGCCGCAGCGTGCGCAGCCGAGGGAGCGAGAGCGTTCCGAGCCGCGCGCAGCCGGCGATCTCGAGTTGCTGCAGGTCCGCGAGCCGACCATGAAGCGGAGCGAGCCCGTTCAACGGGACGGAGCCGAGATCACCGCCGTGCGAGACCATGCCGTCGTGCGACAACGAGAGGTGCTCCAGCGCAGGCGGCAGCCCTTCCCGCACGAGCAGCCACAGCGGGTCCCCGAGCAGGTGGATGGACGCCTCCGTGGTACAGGCGACCGCACCGATCGCGAGCTGCCGGATCCCCGCGCAGGCGGGATGCTGCAGCAAGGCCCGGTACAGGCGAGCGGTGATCGCGGCGAGCGGCGACTTCTTGTCGTACACCTCGAACCGCAGCGCGCGAACCTGTGCGCCGTCCCACTCGAGCTCGAACGGCGGGGCCAGCCGCCCGTCGACGATCGGCAACGCCTCGCGAACGGCGGACAGCGCCGGCGACGCCTCGATGTCGGCGACGGTCGGCAGCGCGGCACGCAGCGCGGCGATGACACCCGCGCGCATCTCATCCAGCGTTTCCACCGCTCGCCGATACCATGTTCCATTTCGTGTGCGACGCGGCGCACAGCGGCAGCGCGACCGAGATCACGAAACGGCGCGTCGGCCAGGCGTGCAGCTCCGCAGGTCGCGTCCTCGTCACCTTGTGCCTCCAGGACCGGATTGACGAGGATGCCTGCACGATGCCAGCGGACACCCTCGACCTCGGGGCCGGCAAGCAGCGCAAGTCGCTCGTCGCGCTTCCGGCCGACCTCGCGTCGAAGCACGAGATCAAGCATCTCGTCGCGAGCAAGTGCGAGCACCTGCGGACCCTCGACGCCGCGTCGGAGCTCGTGTCGCTCGAGTCGATCGCGGTGGACCGCTGCCCGGCGCTCGATCTAGATGCCGCGATCGCGACGCTCGCCCGGCTTCCCCGCCTCGTCGAGCTGCAGCTCGGGCACCGCGACCTCTCGCACTTGCCCCGGCAGCTCGGGAGTCTGCGGCACGTCGCATCGCTCACGATCGTCGACGGTGGGCGACTCGACTTCGACGATGCGTTCGCGCTCCTCGCCGAGATGCCGAGCCTGCGGTGGTTGCGGATCGTGCAGCGAAAGCGCGTCGCCTTGCCCGCCTCGATCGGGCGGCTCGTCGAGCTTCGCGGGTTGCTCGCGCACGGTGCCCTGAAGCAGGTGCCGGACGAGCTCCGCCGGCTCGAGAAGCTCGAGCAGCTGAACCTCGGGGGCGCGCGCCTCGGCGAGGTGCCCGATGCGATCTTCGCGCTCGCGAACCTACGCACGCTCGATCTCTCGACGAACGAGCTGCGCGCGCTTCCCGAACGGATCGCCGAGCTCGCGCAGCTCGAGTCGCTCGATCTCCGCGCGAACGCGATCGGCACGGTGCCGAGCGCGATCGGGCGGCTACAGGCCCTGCGCACCCTCGACCTCTCCTTCTGCGAGATCGACCGGCTGCCCGACGAGCTGGGCGATCTCGCGCAGCTCGAGTCCTTGTCCATGAT
>JBQCJR010000524.1:0-11297 GCA_051952595.1 Kofleriaceae bacterium | reverse complement strand
CGCCGCACCTCGTGGTCGGCGCGGCGCTCCCAGCCCGAGTAGTAGTACGGCGTGGCGGCGGGGAACTCCGCCGCGCACGTGTCGACCGACTTGAACGACCGCGCGCCGGCGAACGGGGCCTCGGGGTCGGCGGCGAGCTCGGCCAGCTCGCGCAGGTACCAGGGGTCGATACGCGTGCGCGCATGGAGCTCGTCGACACCTGCCCCGCGGCGGAAGGCCTCGAGCAGCACGTCGTAGCGCCATGGGTCCGCGCGCTCGAGCCGCTCCAGGAGATCGCCCGAGAGGTCCGGGGGCGCGTCGAGCTCGCGCGACCGCAGGGCCTTGGCGAACGCCTGCTGGAAGGTCCGGCCGATGGCCATCACCTCCCCGACCGACTTCATGTGCGTGGTCAGCTCCTCGTCGACGCCGGGGAACTTCTCGAACGCGAACCGGGGCCACTTGACCACCACGTAGTCGATCGTCGGCTCGAAGCTGGCCGGCGTGACCCGCGTGATGTCGTTGGTCAGCTCGTCGAGCGTGTAGCCGATCGCGAGCTTGGCCGCGACCTTGGCGATCGGGAACCCGGTCGCCTTCGATGCGAGCGCCGAGCTGCGCGACACCCGCGGGTTCATCTCGATCACCAGCATCCGGCCGGTCTTCGGATCGACCGCGAACTGCACGTTCGAGCCGCCGGTGGTCACGCCGATCTCGCGCATCACCGCGATCGCGGCGTCGCGCATGCGCTGGAACTCCTTGTCGGTCAGCGTCATCGCCGGCGCGACGGTGATCGAATCGCCGGTGTGCACGCCCATCGGATCGAGGTTCTCGATCGAGCAGATGATGACCGCGTTGTCCGCCGCGTCGCGGACCACCTCGAGCTCGAACTCCTTCCAGCCGAGCACGCTCTCCTCGACGAGGATCGAGTGCACCGGCGACTGGTCGAGGCCGAACTGGACCATCCGGTCGAACTCGCTGCGGTTGTACGCGATCCCGCCGCCCGAGCCGCCCATCGTGAACGACGGCCGGAGGATCGCGGGGAACCCGATCTCGTCGATCACCGCGCGCGCCTCCTCGACCGACGACACCAGCCGCGAGCGTGGGCACGCCAGGCCGATCCGCGCCATCGCCTGCTTGAACAGCTCGCGGTCCTCGGCCATCTCGATCGACTCGACCCGCGCGCCGAGCAGCTCGACGCCGTGCTTGGCGAGCAGGCCGGCCTTGTGTGCGGCCATCGCGAGGTTGAGCCCGGTCTGCCCGCCGAGCGTGGGCAGGATCGCGGAGACCTTCTCCTGGGCGAGCACCTTGTCGAGCACGTCGACGGTGAGCGGCTCGACGTAGGTCGCGTCGGCCAGCTCGGGATCGGTCATGATCGTCGCCGGATTCGAGTTGATCAGGACGACGCGGAGGCCTTCTTCGCGAAGCGCCTTGCACGCCTGCGTGCCCGAGTAATCGAACTCGCAGGCCTGGCCGATCACGATCGGTCCCGAGCCGATGATCAGCACCGATTCCAGATCTTGACGGCGCGGCATCGCGGCGACGTTTACCACACCCGAGGTCGCGCGGTCGGCGGCGACGACGGGTGGATCTCGCCGCGCCGCGTGCGAGGAACCTGGCACGCCGCCGTTGTGACGGAGAAATTCCTGGCTAGTCTCCCGAGATGCGCATCTCCTTGCTGGTTCTGGGGGTGGTGTCCGGCTGTGGTGGTACCCCGGCCTCCGTCGAGGCGCCCACCTCGCGGCCCCCAGCGTCCGCGCCGGTGTCTCCGCCCGCGTCCCAGCTCGACGACCTGCATGACGCACTCGACGCCGTGCGCACCGCGCACGGGCTCCCCGCGATCGCCGCCATGGTGTGGCGCGACGGCGCGCCGGTCGCCGCGGGCGTCGCCGGGGTGCGGCGGGCCGAGGACCCAGCGAGCCTCGCCCAGCGCGGCGACCGCTGGCACCTCGGCTCGAACACCAAGGCGATGACCGCGACGCTGCTCGGGATCTTCGTCGAGCGCGGCACGGTGCGCTGGGAGTCGACGATCGGCGAGCTGTTCCGCGGCGAGAAGATCGACCCGAGCTACGCCGCGGTCACCCTCGAGCAGCTGGTCCGCCACCTCGGCGGCGCGCCGGGCAACCCGCCGACGCCGGTGTGGATGAAGCTGTGGGCCGACGGCGCCGAGCCCGGCGCGCGGCTCGCGTTCGTGCGGTCGATCCTCGCCCAGCCGGTCGCGCAGCCGCCGGGCACGTTCGCGTACTCGAACGCCGGGTACATGATCGCCGGCGCGGCGCTCGAGCGCGCGACCGGACGCACGTGGGAGCAGCTGCTCCGCGACGAGCTGTTCGCGCCGCTCGGCATGGCGTCGTGTGGGTTCGGCCCGCCCGGCAGCGCGGGCGTCAGCGCACCCGACCAGCCGTGGGGCCACAACGCGCAGGGCGCCTCGATCGCGCCCGGTCCACTCGCCGACAACCCGCCGGGCCTCGGCCCCGCCGGCACGGTGCACTGCTCGCTCGAGGACTACGGCAAGTTCCTCGCGATCCATGGCGGCGCGCCGGGCCTGGTGTCGGAGGCGACCCGCCAGCGGCTCCACACGCCTCCGGAGGGAGCGTCCCGCTATGCCGGCGGGTGGAGCGTCGCGTCGTCGGGCAAGTACGGCGAGATGCTGGTCCACAGCGGGAGCAACACGATGTGGTACGCGACCACCGTGGTGATCCCCGCGCAGCGGCTGGTGATCGCCGTCGCGACCAACCGCGGCGCCGAAGGGGTCGATCAGGCGATCCCGCCGCTGCTCGCGAAGTACGGCAAGCCTGCGCCTGCGCCGTAGCTGACTAGCGCTTCTTGACCACGCCGGCGTCGACCTTGAAGTCGTCGGCGACCGGGCCGGTCATCGCGGCCGCGACCGCGTTGGCCTGATCACCGAGCGGCGCCTGCGCCTTCTCGAGCACCTCGATGATCGTGCGCTTGATCCGCCCGGACTCCTCCTCGGGCCGGATCAGCGCCGCGATCAGCGGCGGGGCGATCAGCGCCGGATCGCGCCCGGTCATCCCGTTGATCGCCGCGAACCGCGAGTTCTCGTCGAAATCGGTGACGTACGGCGCCAGCCGCGAGACGATCTCCTCGTCCGTGCCGTCGCTCCAGTAGGCCATCCAGCGCAGCAGATCGATGCGCCGATCCGGGAGCCGGACGTAGCCCGGCGGCTCGCTCGCGAACAGCTGGTCCGCGACCTCGAGCACCTTGTCGTGGCTGGTGATCCGCTCGAGCACCTTGAGCGGGAACGCCAGCTGCTCGGCCTTCGACATGTAGCGGACCAGCGGGCCCAGCGCGGCGTCGCCCTTGGCCACCAGGGTCTCGACGACCCACGACTTCTCCTGCTCGTCCTCGACGCCCTTGGTGCTGGTGACGCCGAAGCGCTTGCACATCCCGAACAGCGCGTCGTCGCTGCCGTCCTTCTTGAGGATCTCGAGGGCCCCCCAGCGGTCCACCTGCTGCGCGAGCTTGTTGGTCGCCTTGCTGATCGTCTTCTCGAGGGACTTTTCTTTGGAGAACAGGCCGAACACCATGACAGGGACTCCGAATTGCGCGGGAAGCTACATCGAGACCGGGGCGCGCCCGCTCGTATTCCACCCAGATAGGTCTCCCAGCCGGGCGGGTCAACGCCTGTTCCCCTGGAAACCGGCTGGATCCGATCTGGTCGGGCCGGTCGGGCGTACAATGTGCATCTGATGAAACTCCGGACTCTTGTGGTCGGCCTGGCGGCGGTGTCGTCGGCTCTCGGGTGCTCGTCGGCTCCGGTCAAGGCGGACCGCGGCCCGACTACGAAGACCGCCGAGGCGCCCCGGCCGGCCCCCCCGGCGAAGCCGGCCGTGCCCCAGGGCCCGGCGGGCGAGCGCGCCCAGGTGCTGCGCGAAGCCGCGGATCAGCTCGACAAGGCCGCCGCGGCGCTGGCGCGCGGCAACAAGAACCTGGCCGAGCAGCTGTTCTCGACCGCCGAGCTGCTGACCGGCCCCGAGGCGCTCGCGCCGATCGCCGGCCTGTTTCGCGAGGGCGCGCCGCCGCGGATCACCACCCCGACCAAGAAGGTCGATGCGGGCTCCGCGCCGCAGCCCAAGGTCGTCGGCAGCTCCGAGGCCGAGGACGAGGCCGACAAGGTCCCGGCGCCCAAGGTCGCGGTGGGCAGCCTCACCGGCACGCTCCAGATCGACGGCCAGGGCGCGAACGCGTTTGGCCTGGTCACCCTCGAGCCGGCGAGCGGCAAGTGGAAGTCGCGCACGCCCAAGCGCGTCGTGATCGAGCAGCGCGGCCGCGAGTTCCTGCCCAACCTGGTCGCGGTCTCGGTCGGCTCGACGGTGGCGTTCCCGAACTTCGACGCCGTGTTCCACAACGTGTTCTCGACCTCCACGCCCGCGTCGTTCGATCTCGGGCTGTACAAGGCCGGGGAGGCGCGCGAGTTCACGTTCACCAAGGAAGGCATCGTCCGGCTCGGCTGCAACCTGCACGCGAACATGAGCGCGTACATCGCCGTGGTCTCGGCGCCCGCGTACGTGGTCACCGACGACAAGGGCGCGTTCGCGTTCCGCCGGCTCGCCCCCGGCAAGTACAAGCTCCGCGCGTGGACGGTGCGCAGCAAGGCGCCGGTCACCCAGGACATCACGATCAAGCCGGGCAAGAACGAGATCGACGTCGGGGTCGCCGCGGACGCGCCGGCCGGCCCGCAGCCGGACAAGTTCGGGGGCAAGCGTGGGTAGAGCGGCGATCGCGATCGGCGCGGTCCTGGTGCTCGCCGGCGGCGGCGCGCTCGGTTACGCGCTGACCCGCAAGCCGAGCGGCGGGCTGACGCCCCAGGCGAGCGGCGCGATGGCGAGCGCGGTCAGCCAGCTCGATGGCGAGATCAAGGCGGCGCGCGGCGCGGTGCGCGAGCGGGCCCGCACGCTCGCGGCCCTGCCGCAGGTGCGCAGCGCGATCGAGACCGACGCGGCGACCGCGCGGGACATGGTCTCGCGCGGCGAGCTCGACTTCCAGCCGCGGCCCGGCGAGGTGATCGAGCTCGCTCAGCTCGGCGCCGATGGCAAGCCGGTGGTGCTCGCGGTGCAGCCGCCCGACGGCATGGTCGCGCCGCTCGAGGCACAGCGCGCCGAGCTGATGGGGGATCGGGTGCTGATCCTCGAGACCGCGGACGTCGAGAAGCGCGCCGGCGGCGTCGCCGGTTATCTGCGGGTGACCCGCCCGCTCGATCTCAAGCCGGCGATCGATGCCCTGGTCGCCGCCGGGGTCAACGGCCGGATCGAGGTCGGCGGCAAGACCCGCGCGATCGGCTCGCCGCCGCCGGACGCCAAGGACGAGATCAAGCCGCTGCCGTCCGAGGAGGGCTCCCGGCTGGTGGTCGCGATGGCGCCGCCGGCGCCGCAGATCTCGATGCCGCTGGTCGCCGCGGGCGCGGGCGCAGCGGGGCTCGGTCTGATCCTGGTCGCGATCGCGATGCTCGCGGGCAAGCGCAGCCGCACCGGCCAGACCGTGTTCCCGCCGGCGCTCGGCGAGCCCGTCGATCCACGCGACACCAAGGTCTCGGCGGTGCGCGCGGTCGTCGCGGGCACCCCGGCGCCGGTCGGCCAGAGCGGCCCGCCGGCGTACGGTCAGGGCATCGGGCCGCAGGATCTCGGCCCCGGCGCGCTGATCGGCCGGTGGGAGGTCGTGCGACGGCTCGGCTCGGGCGGCATGGCGGACGTCTACCTCGCGCACGCGCGGGGCGAGGCCGGGTTCGAGAAGCTGGTCGCGATCAAGGTCATGCACGGCCACCTCGCGCGCAACCAGCGCGCCGTCGATCACTTCCTCGACGAGGCGCGGCTCGCGGCGCGCATCGATCACCCGAACGTCGTCGGGATCCAGGACCTCGGCAATATCGGCAACTACTACGTTATCGTGATGGACTACGTCGAGGGCGTCGATCTCGAGCGGCTGCTCGCCTCGGCGCGCGCCGGCGGTCGCCCGGTGCCACTCGATGTCGGCCTCGGCGTGTTGTGCCGGATCTGCGCCGGCCTCGACGGCGCGCACCGCGCGATCGGGCCGGACGGCGAGCCGCTCGGGATCATCCACCGCGACGTCAAGAGCGCGAACGTGCTGGTCTCGCGGCAGGGCGGGGTGAAGGTGGTCGATTTCGGGATCGCCAAGGCCGCCAAGCAGGTGCACTACACCGTGGCCGGTGAGACCAAGGGCACGCCGTCGATGATGGCGCCCGAGCAGCGGGTCGGCGAGCAGGTGGACGTGCGGGCCGACGTGTACTCGGTCGCGGCGGTCGCCTACGAGGTGCTCACCGGCCACGCGGTGAACCTCGATCTCGCGGCGCTCGCCCACCTCGGCGTCGACAACTGGCCGCACCTGCCGGCGCCGTCGAGCCTGCGCGCCGAGCTGCCGGTCGAGCTCGACGCGATCCTGCTCACCGCGATGGCGTTCGAGCGCGAGCGCCGCCCGGCCGATTGCGCCGCGCTCGAGGCCCAGCTCGAGGCGGTGGCGAAGCGCTACCAGCTCACCGCGTCCGACAAGGACATCGCGCGGTGGGCCGACGGCGAGCTGCGCCTGCTGGCGCCCGCCGCGTAGGCGCCGCGAGATTCGGGCTTGCCCGGCGGATCGCCGGGTTGCTACTGTACGCGCGTGGGCGTGGGGCGATGGGGAGTGGTCGTGGTGTGCTGCGCATGGGTCGCACGCGTCGGTTCCGCGTCGGCCGAGCCGGACTGGGCGACCGAGCTGCGCCGCAAGGCGGACGACTACGAGCGCACGCTGCGGCGCGCACTCGATCGCCTCGAGCACGACGCGCGCGGCGCGGCGGTGCGGCTCGACGCCGACGTCCGCGCGCGGATCGACGAGCTCACGGTGCTGCTCGAAGCGCACGCCTCTGCGGCGGCCGAGCTACTGCGCGATCAGGCCGGCGCGTACCACGCGATCGCGGCGGCGCGGCTCGGCGAGGCGGTCGCGGTCGCGGCGCAGCTCGAGCGCGAGCTCGCCGAGATCCGGGCCGGCGCGCGGACCCGGCTCGACGCGGATCGCCGCCGGCTGGTGACCGGCGCGCAGCAGGTCGTCACCGCGGCGCTCGGCGAGGCCGGCGTGATCGTCTCGCAGGCCCGGATCGTCGGCGGCGAGCTGGTGGCGCGGGCGGTCGCCGAGCCCACCGCCGAGGCGCGCCGCTGGATGTGGCTGGTGCTCGCGGGCGGCGGGCTGATCGCCGCGGCCGGTGGGATCGGCCTGGTGTGGCCACGCCGGCTCACCGGCGACCGCGCCGCGCGGCGGTGGATCTCGAGCGCGATCGGCATCGCGCTGGTCAGCGGCGGCGGGGTCGCGATCGGGCTCGGCGTGCACCGCTGGCGCGCGCCGGACTCGGCCGAGCAGATCCGCGTCGGGATCCCGCGCTGCGACGCGCTCGCGGACGCCCAGCGCCTGATCGACGCCGGTCGCGCCTCGCGCGCCACGCGCGCGACCGCGGAGTCCGGGCTACAGCGCTGTCTCGTGTTGATCGCCGACGCGGGGTCGGCGGAGCTGGTGGCCGATCGGCTGTTCGCCGTGCGTCGGTTGCCGGTGGTGGTGGTGGATGGAGGAGGAGGAAACCCATGAGCTCGTCTCGTCGAATGTTGTGGTCTCGCTCGTTGCACGTCTTGCTCGCGCTCGCCCTCTCGCTCTCGGCTGGCTGCCAAGGCTGCGGCCACGCGATCGGCAAGGACGCCGCGGCCGAGCTGAGCAAGTCGGTCACCAAGACCGTCGACGCGCTGCCCGGCATCATCGCGCAGATCGATCAGCTGCTCGCGAACAACATCGGCACGATCGATGCGGCGCTCGCCCACCAGATCCAGGAGGTCAACGCGCTGCTCAAGGAGAACATCGACGGCATCAACGCCGCGCTCCAGGACACGATCGACAACGTCGACGCGATGCTCGCCGCGCGCCTCGACCAGATCTTCCGGTTCGCGAGCGGGTTCCTCCAGGAGCTGGACGGGGTCTTCGCGCGCCGGATCACCCAGCTGAGCTTCAACCTCCAGTCGCTGATCCGCACGCTCGAGGTGTCCGGCTCCGAGCTGCTCGAGACCGCCGGGTTCCAGGTGGTCCGGACCCTCCGCGAGGGCAACCGCGTGGTCGCCGTGGTGGTCGGCGGCGTGGTCGAGACCGTGCTGATCGCCGGCGCGATCGCCGTGATGCTCGTGGTCGTGGTGGTTGCGGGGATCTTCTACATCCGGCAGCGCCGCACGGCGCCGGGGGATCCGCGGCGGCTCGCGCAGTGGCAGCTCGGCCTCGGCGCGGGGTTCTTCGCGATGGTGTTCGCGGTCGCCTCGCTGATGGTGTTCGTGCCGTCGGTGCGCGCCTCGGTGGCCGCGGGGCAGGTGACGCTCTCGGACGAGCAAGAGTGCGCGCGGGTGGTGCCACTCGCGGCGGCGTTCGTCGGCGAGCACCGCGCGGCCAGCGCGCTGTCCGCGGACCAGAGCCGGGCGGGGGCGACCCTGCTCGGCGGGCTGTACCAGTGCATGGCCGCGGGCAGCGTGGCGGATCTGCGGAGCAAGGCGCGCGAGTACGCGGCGGCGATCGAGCGCCTGATCGGCGCGGCGAGCCGGTGCCGCCGCAACGAGGAGTGCCGCACCGCGCAGGGCGAGCACTGCCAGGTGACCACCGGGCTGTGCACCGCGCGCTGCGAGGGGCCGCAGCACTGCGCCGCCGGTCTGGTCTGCCACAGCCCGGACACGATCGGGGTGTGCGCCGCGCCGTGCAGCGCGGCCTCGCCGTGTGTCGCCGGGCTGGTCTGCAACGCGGGGCAGTGCCAGCCACCACGGGCGCAGAGCGGGTCGGGCTCGTCTGGCTCGTCGGGTGGCGGGCGGTTCATCCCCGGCGGGATCATCGACGACATCTTCGTGCGACCCGTCCTGGGGTGCCCCGGACCGCTCTGCCCGATCCAGGTGTGCGCCCGCGGCTGCGGCTGGACCGATCCGGTGCCGACCGGGGTCGATCCGTCGCTCTTCATCACGCCGCAGCCGGGGACCCGACCGGGCACTCCCGGGCGGATCGAGCGGTTCGAGATCAGCAAGTTCTATGAACCGCGGATCCGGGCGGCCGACAAGCTGCGCGTCCGCGCGGTCGGGCCGTGACCACCACGCACGGTCGGGTCGCGTTCGTGGTGCTGGCGGCGCTGGCGCTCGGCGGGTGCACCAAGCCCGACTGGCTCGGCGAGCTCGAGGGCGCGGTCGATCGCGCCGTGCCGCGGCTCGAGGCCGCGCTCGATCAGCTCGCCGCCGAGCTGCCCGCGGCGGTCGCGCGGCTCGACGAGATCTCGCGCCACAGGCTGCTCGAGCTCGATGGCACGCTGCGCGACGCCGTCGATGGGCTCGACCACGCGCTCGCGCGCCGCGGCGATCAGCTCGATGCCGCGCTCGCGGCGCGGGTCGGTCAGCTGGCCTCGATCGCCACGTCGCTCGCCGCGGATGTCCACGGGATCTCGCTCGGCGTCACGTCGCGAACCTCCACCACGGTGTCGCAGCTGCTCGGCTCGACCCGTGCGGCCGCCGCCCAGCTCCTCCGCGAGCTCGGCGCCCAGGTCGGCGCCGCAGAGCAAGCCGGCGCGCTGGTGATCTCGGAGGTGCGCTCCGAGGGGCGCGATCTCGTCGTGCGGATCACCGGCCTCGCGCTGATCGTGCTTGGCCTGGCCGGCGGCGCGCTCGCGTTCGTGCTCCGGTGGCAGCGGCGGCGCGCCGTGGCGTTCTGGATCCAGCTCGCGCTCGTCGTCGCGGCGACCGCGGCGGGATCGCTGCTCGTGCTGTGGTCCGGGCTGCGCGCCCGGCTCGCCGGGGCCACCTCGGTCGTCGTCGATCATCGAGGCTGCCCCGACGCGCTCGCCGGCGCCGCGAGCTACCTCGGGCGGCATCGAGGTGCGCCGACCCCCGAGGCGGCGGTCGAGGCGACCGAGGTGCTGCCAGCGGTGGCGAGTTGCCTGGTGCTCGGCGGCAGCAGCGAGCTGTTCGAGCGCGCGACCCAGCGGCTGGCCGAGCTGCGCGCGTGGCTCGGGATCGCGCGCGCGTGTGTGGCGCCGGCCGACTGCCCGGCCGGCGAGCAGTGCGAGATCGCGAGCGGCGCGTGCGTCGCCGCGTGCGAGACCCATCGCGACTGTCCGGCCGGCGAGGTCTGCCACGGCTCCGAGCGCGCGTGTGGCCCACCGTGCACCGGCGCGTGCCCGGGCGCCGCGCGCTGCACCGCCGGCCTGTGCACCGCGGGCGGCGCGGCGGAGATCATCGGCCGGCGCGGGTGGACGCGGGCGGCGGCGTGCGGGGGCGATCCGGTGTGCCTCTCGCTGGCGCGCCCGTCGCTCGCGCGGGTGCTGCGCGGCGGAAGGTAGCGCCGGCCGGGGCAGGTAAACGCCGGCCGGATCAGAACCGGAGCTGGGTCGTCACGCCCGCGCCGCCGCCGGGCGTCACCGTGGGGGCGATCGGCAGCGCGTCGGCCGGTGCATCGCGATCGAGCAGGAACCAGATCGTCGCGCCGATCGCGAGCGCGCCCGCGGCGCCGAAGCTGATCAGCGAGAGCCGCTCGTAGCGCCGGCCCTCGTCGACCGCGTCGCGGTAGCGCGCGGCGAGTTGCTCGTCGAACGCGGGCGGCCGGCCGCCGATCCCGACGTAGAGATCCTCGATGTCGCGCTCGGCGGCGTTGGCGGAGTAGGCGAGCACCGCGCCCGCGGTCACCGCGGCGATCGCGCCGCCGAGCAGCAGCCACGGCCCGCGGTGGCGCCCGAGATCCACGGCGGGGGCCGGGGCAGGGGTGGGCTCGGTCGCGGCGCCGCTGGTGCCGTCCGGCGGGGTGGTCTCGGCGGCCCCCGGCGCGGAGGGCGAGGGCGGCGCGGGAGGCTCGGCCGCGCTGCCGGCCCCGCTGGTCCCGGCGTCCGTCGCGGGAGCACCACACGCGGCGATCCGCTCCCGGGTCAACGCGACGAACGACGCGGCCGGCCGGGCCTCCTCGAGGTAGCGACGGTAGTAGTCGACCGCCGCGTCGCACTCACCGAGCTCCTGGTGCGCGCGGCCGAGCTTGAACAGCAGCGCCGGGTCGCGGGTCAGCTCGTGCGCGGCGCCGTAGTCGCGAAGGGCGTCGGCGTACCTGCCCTCGGCGATCGCCGCCTCGGCCGCCTTGTCGAGATCTCTCGCGCGATCCAGATCAGGCTGGCTCGGGGGCTCGGGAGGCGGCTGGGCGTGGCTCGTCGAGGATCCGAGCGCGCCGGCGAGCGCGATGCCCACCAGTCGAGCGGAGATCGACGAGCGCATCCGACGAGGGTATCGCATGTCATCGCGGTTCGGGGACGCCCAGGGTGGGCGTTCTGCGCTATA
>JBQCJR010000523.1:0-4699 GCA_051952595.1 Kofleriaceae bacterium | reverse complement strand
GGTGGTACGGCCTTCAAAGACGCGGGGCCCAAGGAGCGCGCGAAGGCCATGAAGTTCCTGGCCAGCGCCACGATGATCCCGGACAACCCGTCGGAGCGGGTCATGAGCATCTCGTGGTCGTCCCAGGAAGAGTTCTTGGCGCTCGGCCAGAACGACAAGATCATCTTCGGAACCGGCGATCAGCTCGGCATCACCACGGTGACCACCGATTCCAAGTTCGTGAGGGCCGCGGCTGCCAAGGGGATAGACCTCAAGGTCCAGACGTTCAGTCCAGCGTCCTATAAGGGAATCTGAGCGCGATTCCGCTCAGCGAGCCTGCCTCAATTTGCGAGGTGAGGCTCGCGGGCGACAGCGAGCCACTCGGCTGTGCGCCCGACCACTGCCGATCTGCCGTGATGTGACCTTCGCACGCGCTGATTCGCCGTCGCGCGATGTCGGGCATCACATGGCGCGGCAGACTCAGAATGACAGGTCGCGAGCGCGGTATTGGGGGGCATGACTTCGCATTCTTGCTCTACAAGCACTGTCGTCTATGCGACAAAGCTTCGCTTTTCGTCCAAGCAAACGCAGCTATCGATGGCTCCGCTCGATCGCGGCATGTTCGGTGCTCGCGGCCTGCTCGTCGGAGCCGGAGTCACCCGAGGAGCTCGCCGAGACCGACAGCGAGGTACAACGCGGCCCCGAGGCGTTGGTCTACAACCTGGGCTGGCGCGTCGATCAGCACGTTCGCCTCGTGAAGGACCTCAACCAGGATGGCCGCGGCGACCTGGTGGGCTTTGGCGACGGCGGTGTGTACGTCGTGGAGTCGCAGGCGGACGGCGGCTATGGCCCCACCAGGCTGGCGGTCTCGAACATGGGTCGCAACCACGGCTGGACGAACAAGGATCATGTTCGGACGCTCGCGGACGTCAACGGCGATGGGCTGCTCGACATCGTGGGCATCGGGCCCGGCTCGGTTGCGGTCGCGCTGAGGCAGGCGTCCGGCCTCTACAGCGGCCTCACCACGTGGACCACCGACTTCACGACCAACGCGGGCTGGACGTCCGCGTCCGCGCGCTTCTTCGGCGACGTGACTGGGGACGGCAAGGCCGACGTCGTCGGGATCAACGACTGGGGTGCGTATGTCGCGCCGGCTGGGGGCAGCTGGTTCGAGGCCAAGCAGCTGTGGGTCCGCGGGTTCGCTCAGGGCTGGGACCACAGCAAGCACATCCGCCTGCTGACCGACGTGAACGGCGATGGGCTCGCCGATCTCGTCGGGTTCGGCGAGGACGGCGTCTACGTCTCGAAGTCCAACGGCTTGCGTTTCTCCGTGCCGGAGAAGGTGTCGTCGGCGTTTGGCTACAACACGGGCTGGCGGGTCGGGCACCACGTTCGCGCCGTGGCGAACCTCAACGGCGACCGGTACGCCGACCTGATCGGGCTCGGCCCGAACGGCGTGCAGGTGGCGCTCGGCACGGCCACCGGCTTCGGGGAGCCAAAGGTCTGGTTGAACGACCTCGGCGACGCGGGCGGCTGGTACGCCAGCATGCACGACCGCCTGATCGGCGACGTGGATGGCGACGGACTCGACGACCTGGTCGGCGTCAGCGGATACGTGTACCTCGCGCGCAACAAGGGCGATCGCTTCGAGCCGCTTGCCATCGTGTCCGAGGAGCTCACCACGCCCAAGGGATGGGACATCACCAAGCATCCGCGGTTCCTCAGCGACGTCGATGGCGATGGCCAGCTCGATCTGCTCGGGTTCTTCAACGACGCGGTGCACTGGGAACGGCTGATCCCGAAGGCTTCGATCCCGACGGACTGGACGACCCCAACGTGCATCGCGAGCCGGCTCGAAGCGCCGGCGTCCGGGTTCTGCGAGGGTCCGTGGCGCTACACGAAGGCCAGACGCGTCGTGTCGCAGCACCCCTCGTGCCAGAAGGTCTGCACCGCCCGCAACTGGTGCCCGAAGTGGGAGAACGGCGTCACCACGGTGACCACCACGGTGGTGCCTGGGATCGTTGGGACCAACAACCGGTCCTGCACCCAGACCTGCAACAGCGGCGGCTGCAGCACACCGCGCTGCACGGGGACCATCACCCAGCCGACCATCGATTGCCAGGCCGCCGCGAACAGCCGGCTGAGCGCGCTCAGGACCGAGGTGGCCAATGCGGTCGCCGCGGAGACCAACTTCGATAGCGCAGCTGCGCAGAGCCTGAGAATCACCCAGGCGAAGGACGCCGCGGCGGTGACCCCGACCTACTCGATTCGCCAGTTCGACTACAGCGAGCTCGAAGGGCCGGGCGGCACACACAAGAGCTGGAGGGAGGAGTGGGTGTGCAGCTTGTCGGTCAAGACGCCGACCGCGGTGAACGGACCCAACGAGGCATGCGACTGCAGTGCCCAGGTGGACGGCACCTGCGAGCACGACGAAGGGGAGCCGAGCACGCTGTTCACCGGGCCGGGCGCGCTGCGCCCGTCCGGGCTGGGGATCTCGAAGCAGGAGTGCCTGACCTACGACGATCTGCCGATGGCGACGCCCGAGCAGGTGCAGGCCAAGTTCCAGAAGCTGTGGGATGCGCAGACCCTCGCGCCGACCACGGTGACCAGCGATGAATTCCGGCGCGCGATCGTCAGCCGCATGAAGCTGATGTACGAGCTGCGGGGCGAGCAGCTGGTCAACCAGCGCACCGAAACGGATCAGCTGCACCGCGCGATGTCGCTGTACCGGACGTTCCCGGAGATCAGCCCGAGCTGCGCCGTCGTCGACGCGCCGGTGCCCCCTGCGGGCTGCAGCGCGACGTCGGTCACCGCGACCCGCGGCGATCTGATCCGCTGCCAGCGGCTGGTTGCTCCCCACGCGTCCGAGGGCGTCGCGTCGATCTCGTCGACCGGGTGCACGGCGCTGCTGAACGGCTATCTCGATCTCGCGGCGCAGACCGCCGCCGACGTGACGTGTGGTGGTCCGCATCTCCGTGACCTGGGTGCGAAGACGGTGTTTCAGCTCGTGGACAAGCAGCTGGGCGTGATCAAGAGCGCGCCGAGCTCGCTGGGCGCACTACCGCGCCAGCTCTGGTTGCTCGACGACTGGTACGCGGTGTCCAAGCGCGCGGACGGCCTCGGCGTGTTCTCCACGCCGGATCAACAGCGCCGCGACACCAGCTACCTGCTGGGGCGGTTCTGGGACCGCGTGCGCGAGAAGTCCGGGGCCGACGACATGCTGAGAGCGCTGTCCGAGAGCTCGACGCCGGAACAGGCCGAGCAGGCGCTCGGGCTGTCGGCGGTCGCCAACCGGCAGTCGGAGCAGGCCGTGGTCAGCGCGCTGTTCACCGTGCCCGGCACGATCATGCCCGAGGCCGTGACCCTGACCCGGCCGCCGCTGCGCAGCCTGCCGCTGCTCGCGCTGCTCGGCGATGCACTGAAGCCGTTCGTCGATGACCTCGACGGCCTCGCGATCTATCACGACATCGCGTGCCAGTTCCGCGACTGCCGCGCGCCGACCACGAACACGCCGAGCCGCAACGCGTGGAACATCCTCGCCGCGCTCGAGAAGTCCAGCCTGGGCGCCGCCGTGTCGGCCAGTCCGTCTGCGCTCGGCGGCTGGAAACCCGTGCTCGAAGCGCTCGCGCTCCGGCAGTCCGTGCTGACCCAGGCGATCTCCGACGCGGTCAGCGGGCCGGGTGGGCTGGCAGGGGCCACCGAGGAGGGCGACGTGCACCCGCTGGCGCGGCCGCTGTGGCTGCTCCACAAGCACGCGCGGGCGTTCCACGACCACTACGAGGCGACCGGCCTGTTCGAGTCGACCGCGCAGAACCGGCTCCAGGGATCGCTGCTCCAGCAGGATCAGCAGAACGTGGTCAACGCGCTGCGCACGCGCGCCAACGCGCTCGACGCCACCGTGACCGAGTACCGCAGCGGGCTGATCGCCGCGGTGCACGCCCAGCTCGCCGTGGTGGACGCCGGCGCGCAGATCGCAAATCTGAAGAACCAGCGGCTGCGCAAGGCGACCGAGATGAGCCAGAAGGCGGCGAACGTCGAGGGCCTGCGGGCGAGCGGCGCGGACGCGGCCAAGGCGTTCGGCAGCCTGTCGCAGAGCTTCGCCGACGTCCAGGCGGCGCTCGACCAAGGTGCGGTCGTCCAGGTTGGCGACACCAGGACCTTCAACCTCGACGGCAGGTCCGGCAAGTTCACCGGGTCCCGGGATCCGGCCGCGGTCGCCGCGCACACGTTCTCGGACCCGGCGGGGCCGCTCGAGGCGGGTGACATGCTGCTCGTCCAGACCTCCGGGTCGTGGACGCCGACGTGCTCGATCAGCACGAAGAAGTGGCTGTACGACGAGAACGGCAATGCCGCGGCGGCGGATCTGCGCGACGCGGTGATCGGCCCGGAGGGCTACGCGTTGTCGGTGAGCGCCACGGGTGCCAAGGCGCATTCGTCCGGCCGCTCGGGCAGCACCACGACCAGCATGGGCCTGTCCTCCAGGTTGTGCGCGACCAACGGAGCAGCCGGGCAGGCTTTTGGTCTGACCGTCGAGATCTGCGTCCACGCGGATCTGACCTCGTCGCACTCGACCTCGTGGAGCAGCAGCGTCGCGACGGAGTCGAGGAACACGGCGGCGTTCGCGACCGGGCTGCGGCTCGACGACACGCCGTTCCCCGAGGCGCCGGTCGGCAGCTTGCTCGTCGTGCTCGTCGACCCGGCGACCCACAAGATCCGCGAC
>JBQCJR010000522.1:0-4401 GCA_051952595.1 Kofleriaceae bacterium | reverse complement strand
CGTCGCCGTCGTCGTCGTCGCGCCGCCGCCCGCGCTTGCCCCCACGTTCGTCGTCGCGATCGCGATCGCGCTCGCTCTCCTTCTTGCGCCGGCGCTGGTCGCCCGTGGGCGCGACGCCGACGCCCGGCCGCGGGCCACCGCCGCCGGGGCGACCGGCGAAGCCGCCGCCACCACCACCGAAGCCGCCGCCACCGCCGCCGAAGCCACCGCCCGGGCGCGGGCCGCCGAAGCCACCACCGCCCGTATCACCGCCGGGGCGCGGGCCGCCGAAGCCGCCGCCGCCGGGACCACCCGGGCGCGGACCGAACGACCGCGGGCCGCGGGCCTCGCGCTCGCGCGCCTCGTTGATCCGGAGCATCCGGCCGTCGAGGTTCTGACCGTCCAGCTCCTGGAGCGCCTGCTGAGCAAACTCCGGGGTCGCCATCTCGACGAACGCGAAGCCACGAGAGCGACCGGTCTCGCGGTCCATGATGATGGACACGCTCGTGACCTCTCTACCATTGGCTCCGAATGCTTCTCTGAGTGAGTCCTCGGTGGTGTTGTAGTTCAGGTTGCCCACGTAGAGCTTCGTTCCCACGGACGGTCTCCTCGAGATTCGGTAACTGCGACGGGTTGACGGTTGGTGCGCGCTAGGTGGAGCCATTCCACCGCGCTGGATGACCTTATCACAGCAGCCTCGCATCGAGCGCACAATGGCGCGCTCGGGGTTTTCCGCCTGGACGGACGGGGAATGTCGGAAGCCCGTGGGGTCGGAGTGAGACCGCCCCCGGGTGCGCCCGAGCGCCCGGGCATTCGGGCACCTTGAGTCAACGACCGCTCCCCACATGCTCTATCCTCTGGCCGGCGTCATGGGTCCGCTACCGTACCCGCACCGCGCGACGTTCCTGGCGAGCACGCTGACCGTGCCCTCGTCGATGGAGCCCGCCGCCGCGTGCGCCGCGCGCCTGATCTCCGTGCTCGTGTTCGACCACCTCGTGCGCCATCGCACGATCACGCTCGGCGATCACGACGACGAGCGGCTCGTCGATGACCAGGGCCGGTTGCTCGACGCCCACCACCCCCAGATCGAGGACTCGATCGACTGGTTCTTCCGGATCTCGCGGCGCCACGAGGTGCTGTGGTTCGAGCTGTCGCTCGATCCGGCCCGGCCGGCCGCGCCAGTGCTGCGGTCGCGCCGCCCCGAGCACGATCCGGATCACCCGGATCGCTGGGAGTCGACCGGCGAGCTCGCGCTGTCGCAGCAGCTCGGGCAGTGCCTCGCGCAGTGGCTGTCGACCCGCCGGCTCCCGCAGGTCGCGCCGCTCCCGAACTTCACGCTCGACGATCTGCGCACCGCCACCGAGCGGCTGCATCGCATCGAGACCCAGCTCGCCACCGGCGAGCCGTTCGCCCAGGTGACCCGCACGACCGCGCCACCCACCCGCCTCGCGGTGCCGTTCCTGCGCGTGCTCGCCGAGATCGCGCGCGGCGAGGCGCGCGCGATCGACGCCAAGATCCTCTCGATCGATCCCGGCCATCCGGTCGCGCGGCGCAACCACTACGTCGCCACCTTGGTCGCCGGCACGGCGGATCGCCGTGCGGTGCTGCCGCTGGTCGATCAGGCGCCGATGTACGCCAAGCCGCACCTCTCGATCTGGGGCGCGCCGTTCGCGCGCGACCGCCCACTCGAAAACATGGGCGTGCGGCACCAGGGCATCGCGGCGAGCCTGATGCCCGCCAATCCGTACGCCTGCCACAACTACTCGCTGCAGCTCGCCGAGGTCGGCCGGCGCGAGGAGAGCTACCGGTGGGCGGACCGCGCGACGGTCGCCGCGCCGCAGTTCGGCGCCGCCCACCTCGACTGCGTCCGGCGGCTCCGCCAGGTCGGCCGTCCCGGCCAGGCGTTCGCCGAGGCGCAGTACCGCTGCCGCGAGGTCCTCGATCGCCACGCCGCCGGCAAGCTCACCGCGAACGATGGCCAGGCGCCCCACCACGCCGCGCTGCTGCTCGCGTTCGCGCACCTCGATGTCGGCCGGCTCGCCGAGGCGATCCAGCTCGCCGAGACCGCGCTCGCCCGGCTGCCCGAGGACGCCGCGATCCGCGACGCGTTCGGCTGGGCGCGCAAGCGGCTCGCGCACTGGACCAGCGACGCCGGGCTGCTCGCCCGCTCGTATGCGTGGGAGGCCCACCACCGCGCCGATCCGGGCCGGGTGCTCGCCGGGCTGACCCGCACCCGTCTCACCGACGACGACGACGCGATGATGTGGATCGACGCGCTGATCGCGATCGGCCGCCCCGAGCAGGCCGAGCTCGCGGTGTGGCAGTGCGCCGGGCTCGACGGCAGCGGCGTGCTCGGCGATGGCAAGGCGCGGCTCGCGGCCGCTCGCGCGCTGATCCTCACCGGCGCGCTCGACGACGCGCTCGATCAGATCCAGATCGTCCAGCTGCGCCGCGGCCAGAGCCGCCTCGAGGCCGAGATCAACCGGCTGCTCCGGCTCGCGGCGATCCACCCCGCCGCCGACTGGGAGCGCGCGATCGTGCACCGCCTCGATCGCGGGGCGCGGACGCTCGCCCGGTTCGCCGCGCGCGACCTCGCCGACTTCGTGCCCGGCCTCGACACCCCGGTGATTCGCCGGGTGCTCGGCGAGCCGGTGGAGCTCGCGATCGATCCCGCGTGGATCGACGAGCTGATCGCCGAGCTGATCGCCGCGGTGCCCGCTGTGGAGGCGAGCGCGCAGGCGATCGTCGACCGGCTCGCGCCGCCCGAGGAGAGCACGCTCGCCGCCGCCGACGCGCTCGCCCAGGAGTGGTGGACCGCGCTGGTCCCTCCGGCGCGCGATCGCGACGCCCACGCCGCCGGCGCGGTGCTCGCGCTCGGGATCGCGCTCGCCCGCTACCTGTCCGCCGCGTGTGGCGCGCCGACGCCGATCGCCGGTGCCTACCGCCACATCGCGACCGAGGCGCTCCACCTGGTGCGCCGCTCGCGCTATCAGATCGAGCCCGCGGCGATCCGCGGCTTGCTCCAGCTGATCGACCGGCTCGGCGGCGCCCCGGAGTGGCTGCTCGATGATTGGCTGCTGCGCGTCGAGCGCGCGCTCGATCTCGAGGCCGAGCACGGCGCCTACCTCGACGGGATGCTGCCCGGCCTGCCGGTGGTCCAGCGGCTGCTCCGCGGCGACGAGCGCACCGGCTGGGAGCTCCGGCTCGCTCACGATCTCGCGCAGGATCCCTCGCAGTACGAGCCCGCCGCGATGCTGTTCGCGCGGTGCGCGCGCGCCGTCGAGGCCGGCGTCGTGGCGCTCGCGTGGTCGGCCGCCGCGGCCGCCGCCGATGCGCCGTCCGCCGAGCAGCTCGACGTCCACTGGGTCGCCGCGATGGCGCATCCCTCGGGCGCCGGCGCGCCGTGGCTGCGGCTGGCCCGCGTGCTGCTCGCCTCCGGGCGGACCCGCGATGGCTTCCTCGCCGCGTGCCGCGGGATCGCCGCCGCCTCGCCGCGCGATCGCGCCGCGGCGATCGCCGAGCTGACGCCGGTGTGGAAGACCGTGCAGATCGGCACGCCGCTCGACGGCAACGCCGCCTACGAGGCCGGGCTCGCCGCCGCCGAGGAGGAGCGGTTCGACATCGCGGTGATCCACCTGCAGTGGGCCGCCGCGCTCGAGCCCGGCAACGCCAAGCGCGCCCACAGCCTCGCGGTCGCGCTCGCGCGCACCGGCCAGTCCCGCGAGGCGCTCCGCGTGCTGTCGCAGCACGAGCGCAGCGACGCGCCGCGGCTGATCGGGCGCGCGCTGGTCGAGGCCGGGCGCGACGCCGAGGCGGTGGTGTTCCTGCGCTACGCGTCGCGCCGGTTCCGCACCGCCGAGGACTGGGTCAGCCTCGCCGGCGCCGCCAGCCGCAGCGATCACGACGCGATCGCCGTCGAGGCCGCGCGGCGCGCGCTCGCGGTCGGCGCCAAGGACGCCGGCCTGCTGACGACGCTCGTCACCGGGCTGTACCGGATCGGCGAGTTCGTCGACTGCGAGCGGATCGCGCAGCAGCTGATCGCCGAGGGCGGCCCCCGCGAGGTCCGGGTCGCCGGGCTCCACGCGATGGCGCGCGCGCTCGCCGGTCAGGGCCGCCACGTCGACGCACACCCGTACGCCAAGGCCGCCGGCGAGCTCGGCCCGAACGGCGCGCTCGCCGCCGAGCTGATCGAGACGCTCGATCGGATCGTGGCGCAGGAGACCCCGCCGATCCGCCCGAGCCCCGAGCTCTCGATGGAGCGCCAGGCGTACGGTGAGCTCGAGGCCGGCCAGTTCGACCTGCTGGTCGCGGCGATCCCGAGCCCGTCGTGGGGGATCGCGCGGGTCGCGCTCGCGGCGTGCGAGTTCCGGCGCCCCGACGAGAGCGCCGCCGCGGTGTCGCCCCGCGCGATCGACGGCGCGC
>JBQCJR010000521.1:0-12214 GCA_051952595.1 Kofleriaceae bacterium | reverse complement strand
CGCTCGTTCGAGCTCGATCCCAGCGCGCCGGCGGTCCAGCCCACCGACCTGCCGTACGCCGCGCGGCTCGCCCGCAAGTACCGCTGCGACGAGGACCAGGCGCAGGGGATGATCGACCGGATGACCGAGGTCGCCGCCGCCGATGGGATCGAGATGCGGTTCGACCGGATCCGTCCGGGCAACACGTTCGACGCCCACCGCCTGCTCCACCTCGCGCACGAGCGCGGCAAGCAGGACACGCTCAAGGAGCGGCTGTTCCGCGCGTACCTCACCGAGGGCGAGCCGATCGGCGATCGCGGCGTGCTCCGCCGGATCGCCCACCAGGCCGGGCTCGACGAGGTCGAGGTCTCGGACGTGCTGTCGAGTGATGTCTACGCGCGCGAGGTCCGCGCCGACGAGGCGATGGCGCGTGAGCTCGGGATCTCCGGCGTGCCGTTCTTCGTGCTCGGCGGCAGGCTCGGCGTGTCCGGCGCGCAGTCCGCCGACGTGCTGCTCGGCGCGCTCGAGCGCGCGTGGCAGGCCCACCAGCCGGCGATCCAGACCTACGCCGACGGCGCGATTTGCGGCCCCGAAGGCTGCGGCTGAGCAGCCGCGGAGCTACTCCGCCTCGCCGCCGGCGCGCGCGAACCGCGACATGGCCCGGACCCGCTCGGCGGGAACCGCGATCGCGCGCAGGAAGTACGCCTTGAACTCGGCGGTCCACGGCTGGTCGTCCACCGCGCGGCGCATGCAGTGGAGCCACGCGTCGCGCTCCGGCTCGTCGATCGCCAGGTGCGCGTGCGCGCGTGGGATCGAGATCGGGCCGAACCGCTCGCGATACTCGTTGGGCCCGCCGAGCCACGCCGAGAGGAACACCTTGAGCTTCTCGCGCGAGAGCGCGAGCTCGGACGGGTGCATCGCGCGGATCACCGCGGCCTCGGGAAGCTCGTCCATGTAGTCGTAGAACGCGTCGACGAGCCGCGCGAGCCCGTCGCGCTGTCCCGCGGCCTCGTACGAGCTGCTGCCGACCCCGAACTGCATCGGCGTCGCCATCTCAGCCCTCGCGAGCCGCGCGCAGGAACAGGATGTTGTTCTCGAGGTGGATGTGGTGCACCAGCTCCACCTCGATCTCCGCCAGGCCGCTGTACAGCGCGCGCCACGTCGCGCAGGCGTGTGGCGGCGGCGCGAGGTCTCCGGTCAGCTCGCGGATCCGCACCAGGTTCTCGCGGTGCAGGTCGTGCTCGCCCTCCATCGCGCGGACCGGCATGTACACCGCGGGGCCGCGCGCACCCTTGCGCAGCATCGGGAACAGCACGCGCTCCTCCTTGATCATGTGGACCTCGAGCTCGTCCCAGAACGACTCGAGCAGATCGGCGAGGCCGGCCGGCACCCCCAGCTTGCCCGCGTGCACGCGCTCGACCCGCCGCGCGGCCTCGACCAGCGGCGGGAGGTCGCGCCGGAGCCCGGTGTGGTAGCGAGCCTCGATGTGATCCGCGAGCTCGCGCTGCGAGCGATTCTCCCAGCTCGGGAGATCGTCGCTGACGCCCTCCGCGGCGATCTCTCGCGCGATCGTCGCCGCGTCGAGGCCGGCGTTGGCGCAGGCCTCGGCCAGGGTGCGATGCCCGCGGCAGCAGAAGTCGAGGCGGTGCCGCAGGAACACGCGCGTCGCGGAGGGGTGGGCTCGGGCGAGATCGCCGAGGGTCGTGGTCGGGTCCATGTCTGCCGCTGATTGCAGCGCTCGTACCCGTGGCAACCCATCGAGATCACGAGGGTTGTTGTCACTGCGACAACAGCACGCGTTGTCGAAACCACAACGCGCTGTCAGAACGACAGCATGCTCTCGGCGCAGCTCGCCCTGCAACAGATCGCGGTCGACCTGACCCGCTCGCTCGGCGCGCGCGATCGCTACCAGCGCTTGCTCGAGGTCGTGCGCTCCGCGATCTCGTGCGACGCGACCGCGCTGCTTGCCGTCCGCGACGACGCGCTGGTGCCGCTCGCGGTCCACGGCCTGCGCCCGCAGGCCCTCGGGATGCAGTTCCGCCTCGCGCAGCACCCGCGGCTGCGCGCGATCGTCGATAGCCGCCGGCCGGTGCGGTTCCCGTCGGGGACGGCGCTGCCGGATCCGTTCGACGGCCTGGTCGCCGGCGCGCCCGATGCGCTGCACGACGTGCACGATTGCCTCGGCTGCCCGCTGATCGCCGATGGCGCGGTGATCGGCGTGCTCACCGCCGACGCGCTGGCGAGTGATGCGTTCGCGGGGCTCGACGACGAGTTCCTGGTCGCGCTCGGCGCGCTCGCCGGTGCGGCGCTCCAGACCGCGCGCCTGATCGAGACGATCGAGGGCCTCGCCGAGCGCCGCGGGCTGGTCGTCCAGGAGCTCACCACCAGCCGCGACACCATGCCGATGCTCGGCGTGAGCCCCGCGATCGAGCGGGTGCGCCACGAGATCGAGATGGTCGCGAGCACGCCGTTCCCGGTGCTGATCCTCGGCGAGACCGGCGTCGGCAAGGAGCTGGCGGCGCGCGCGATCCACACCGGCTCGCCGCGGCGCGACGCCCCGCTGATCCAGATCAACTGCGCGGCGCTCCCGTCCGGCGTGATCGAGAGCGAGCTGTTCGGCCACGTCCGCGGCGCGTTCACCGGCGCGGTCGTACATCGCCCCGGCAAGTTCGAGCTCGCCGATGGCGGCACGCTCCTGCTCGACGAGATCGGCGAGCTCCCCCTCGCGGTGCAGGCCACGCTGCTGCGCGTGCTCCAGGAGGGCGAGGTGCAGCGCGTCGGCTCCGACGCGCCGATCCGCGTCGACGTGCGGCTGCTCGCCGCGACCAATCGCGATCTCGCGCGGGAGGTCGCGCACGGCCGGTTCCGCGCCGACCTCTACCACCGGCTGAACGTGTTTCCGCTCCGGATCCCGCCGCTGCGCGAGCGCCCCGAGGACATCGGGATCCTCGCCGGTCACTTCCTCGATCGGTATCGCGCGCAGCTCGGCCTCGGCCGCGTGGTGCTGAGCCGCGAGGCGAGCGCCGCGCTCGACGCGAGCACCTGGCCGGGCAACGTGCGCGAGCTCGATCACGTGCTCGCGCGCGGCCTGCTGCGCGCCGCGGCGCGCGCGCCGAAGGGCCGGCTGATCCAGATCGAGGCCGGCGACCTCGATCCCTCCACCCACGCCGTCGCGGCGCCGACCGCGACCGAGTCGCTCGCCGGCCAGGTCGCCCGGGGCCAGCTGCCGCTGCGCGACGCCGTCGACGAGCTCAAGCGTCTGGCGGTGGCGCAGGCGCTCGAGGCGAGCGGCGGCAACTGGGCCGAGGCGGCGCGTCGCCTCGGGATGCACCGCAGCAACCTGCACCACCTCGCGCAGCGGCTCCGCCGCTGATCTCCGACTCCCGCCGGCCTCGTCGGGGGTTGACGCAACGCATTACGTCGGACATAAAATGAATGACGGTTCATTCATCCCTACGCCCGCGAAGCCCGACGAGAGGTAACGATGTCGCACCAGAACTATTACAAGGCCAACCTTCGCGATCTGACCTTCCTGCTGTTCGAGCAGTTCAAGCTCGATGATCTGCTCGGGAAGGCCCCCTACGCCAACTGGGGCAAGGACGAGGTGCTCGCCGTGCTCGAGGAGGCCTACGGCTGGGTGCAGAAGCACATGGGGCCGTACAACGCGTCCGGCGACAACGAAGGCTGTCGCCTGGTCGATGGCCAGGTCCTCGTACCGGAGGGGTTCAAGGAGATCTGGAAGCAGCTCTATGTCGCCGGCTGGCGCACGCTCGCCGTCGAGGAGGAGCACGGCGGCCAGGCCGGGCCGTTCACCCTCGCGATGATGGTCGAGGAGTTCATGTGCGGCTCGAACACGTCGTTCAACATGTACCCGGCGCTGACCCAGGGCGCGGCCGACGTGATCCTCGCGTTTGGCACGCCCGAGCAGCAGACGACCTACGTCGCGAAGATGGTCGATGGCTCGTGGGCCGGCACGATGTGCCTCACCGAGCCGCACGCCGGCTCGGACGTCGGTAGCTCGAGCACCCAGGCGGTGCGCCGCGACGACGGCAAGTACAACATCAAGGGCACCAAGATCTTCATCTCGGGCGGCGATCAGGACATGACGTCCAACATCGTCCACATGGTGCTCGCGCGCACGCCCGACGCGCCCGCCGGGACCAAGGGGCTGTCGCTGTTCATCGTCCCGAAGGTCCGCCCCGATGGCACGCCGAACGACGTCGCGGTCGCCGGGATCGAGCACAAGATGGGCATCCGCGCGTCGGCCACGGCGCAGCTGGTGTTCGGCGACAACGACAACTGCATCGGTGAGCTGGTCGGCACCGTCGAGCATCGCGGCATGCCGCAGATGTTCCACCTGATGAACTACGCGCGGATCGGCGTCGGCATCCAGAGCCTCGCGATCGCGTCGTCGGCGTACCTGAACGCGCTCGACTACGCCAAGGATCGCAAGCAGGGCAGCTCGATCAAGCAGTGGAAGGACGCCACCGCGCCGCGCGTGCCGATCATCGAGCACCCCGACGTCCGCCGCATGCTGCTCGACATGAAGTCGCGCGTCGAGGGCATCCGCGCGCTCGCGGTGAAGCTGACGATGCACATCGATCGCGCGAACGCGCTGCAGAAGTCCGGTGGCGACACCGCGCAGATCGAGTACCACCAGGGCCAGGTCGACCTGCTGGTGCCGCTGATCAAGGCGTACGGCAGCGACCAGGCGTTCTCGATCTGTGGCACCGCGATCCAGGTGTACGGCGGCGCCGGCTACCTGCACGACTGGCCGGTCGAGCAGTACTGCCGCGACTCGAAGATCTTCTCGATCTACGAGGGCACCAACCACATCCAGTCGATGGACCTCGTCGGCCGCAAGCTGATGCAGCGCGGCGGCGCGAACGTCCAGGCGTTCGGCAAGGACGTGGCGCAGTTCGTCGCGGCGAACAAGGATCACGCGACGCTCAAGGATGCCGTGGTCGTGCTCGGCCAGGCCATGGAGGCGCTGACCGGCACCGGCGGCAAGTTCATGCAGTGGTTCGGCGGTGGCCGGATGGAGATGGTGCCCACCGTCGCCAACCGGTTCCTCGAGATGATGTCGGAGACCGTGGTCGGCTGGCTGCTGCTCGAGCAGGCCGTGATCGCCGAGGCCGCGGCGGCCAAGCTGCCTGCGGACCACCCGGATCGCGCGTTCTACGAGGGCAAGCGCTACGCGGCGCAGTACTTCGCGCTCAACGTGCTGCCCGGCGTCGCGGCCAAGGCGCAGCTGATCGCGCGCGAGGACCGCTCGGCGCTCGACATCCCGGCCGCCGCGTTCGCGCCGGTCTGAGCGAGCGGGTCGCGGGCAGGGCGGGCCGGACCTGCGGGGCCGCCGCGCGTGCGCGACGGCGCTACTCCGCGGCGTGACGCGCAGCGCGGTCGCCGCGACAGGGATCGCGGACGGGAGGGTCGTGGCGCTATAGTCCCGCCGTGACGCGCGCGCGCCGGGTGCTCGGATCGCTGGTCGCCCTCGCGGCCGCCGCCGGCTCGCTCGGCGCCGTCGGGTGCGGCGATGACGTCGTCGAGCCCGACAAGACCGCCGCGTGCCGGCTCGGCGCAGCCGCCAGCGCGTCGACGATCCAGGATCGCCGGGCGATCGGCCTCGCCGCGCCGTACGCTCCGGACCTCGGCCTCGCCGGGCGCGACGCCGAGCTCGGGCGATCGATGGCCGCCCGGCGCGCGGCCGCCTGGCAGGTCGTCGAGCGGGTGCTGCGCCCCGTGCCGCTCGGCGATCCGCGGCTCGCGTCCAGCTTCGGCGGCGCGCAGCCGGCGATCCCCGCGTGGCACACCTGGTACGCGCGCGACGACTTCGATCGCACGTTCAAGCACCTGTACCGCGGGCTCGGGCCCGCCGGCCGCATGGTGCGCGCGCCGATCGACGCCGCCGCCGGCCTCGCGTGGAACGCGGTCGCGCTCGACGGCGATCCCGCGTGGCCCGAGCAGCGCTATCTCGATTATCTCGCCGCCGTCGACACGCGCGAGGAGGCCAACGGCCTCGGCGGGGTCTCGCGCGTCGGCTACAGCCCCGGCGCGATGGGGCACCTGCTCGAGAGCTACGACCCGCTGCATCGCTGCCGGCTGGTCCCGCCGCCCGAGCCGTTCGCGAGCGATCCCGTGCGCGAGGGCCAGCGCGTCGCCGAGACCCGCGCCATCGAGGTCGCGCACTGCGGCTGGCAGGTGCTCGGTCCGTTCCAGGCCGGCGAAGCGCCGGTCGTGGTCACGACCCGCGGCAGCGGCGACGCCGATCTGTACGTGCGCCGCGGCGCGCCCCCCGAGCTCGACGCGTACGACTGCCGGTCGCAGGGCGATCGCGCCGACGAGACCTGCACCGTCGAGGGCGGCGGGCCGATCTACGTCGCGGTGTTCGGCGCCGACGCCGCGGAGGTCGAGGTCGAGATCGAGTACCTCACCGCCGACGTCGTCGATCCCGCGTGCCTCGATGGCGAGATGCCGCGCGACGCGCTGGTCGTGAAGGCCGAGTGGCGCCGCCAGTTCCCCGACGAGGCGCTGCCCACGTTCGACACCAGCGCCGCCCGGATGCAGGCCGTGCTCGCGCCCGGTGGCGACGCGGCGTGGGACCCCGACGGCGCCGCCGATCCCCAGGCCGCCGAGATCTACACGATCCAGCTCCCGTCCGGCGGGGCGTTCCGGATGCCCGGGCTGCACGTGATGTCGAAGGAGCTCGACCACTGGATGTGGATCACGCTGTGGTGGTCGCCCCAGCCCGACACCGATTTCGGCGCCGACCGCCCCGCGTCGATCGCCGCGCTGCCCGGGCCGTGGCGGAACTACAAGATGTGCGTCGCGACCGGCTACGTCGAGCAGGACCCCGACCCGCGCGGCGGCTTCGGCGGCTCGCTCGGCGAGGCGATGGCCGCCGTCCACCGCGGCGCCGGCGGCGCGACCTGGTGCTCGAACCCGTACATCGAGCTGGGCCCCGGCAACGCCGCCACCAACTGCATCGGCTGCCACCAGCACGGCGGCACCTCGCTCTCGACCGAGCGCATCCTCGCCGAGCAGCCCGTGCACGGCTCGACCCGCGTGCGGAACAACTTCTTCACCGACTACCTGTGGGCGATCAAGGGCGGCAACGGGGAGGAGCTGTCGGCGCTGGTGCAGGCCGAGGTCGACTACTGGGACGCGAACGACTGACTCGCATGGCGCCGGATCGCTACGGGCCGGAGCTCTCGGACGTCCTCGTCGACTACGACCCGGCGACCTTCGCGCGGTGCGCCGTTGGCAAGGCGGCGGCCCTCGAGCGGCTCCGCGACGCGAGGCTGCCGCGCAAGGCGCGCCGGATCGTGCGTGGGCTCCCGGCGCGTGGCGACGAGCTGGATCCCGACGCGATCGACGGCGTGCTCGTTCGCTCGCACCTCGAGCTCCAGCGGCTGCACGAGGAGCTCCGCGTCGGCGCGCTGGTGCGACAGCTGCTCTCGCCGGTGATCGCGCTCGTCGCGCGCAGCCATCCGCCGCCGATCCGCATCGTCGATCTCGGCTGCGGGATGGGCTACATCACGCGCTGGCTCGCGCGCCACCTCGATCTCGGCGACCAGGTCGAGCTGATCGGCGCCGACTACAACCGCGCGCTCGTCACCGCCGCGCAGCGCCTCGCCGACGAGGAGCAGCTGCCGTGCCGGTTCGTGGTCGGCAACGCGTTCGCGCTGCGCGAGCCCGCGCAGATCGTCATCTCGACCGGCGTGCTGCACCACTTCCGCGGCGACGCGCTCGCCGCCGTGTTCCGCGAGCACGCGCGCGCCGGCGTCGCCGCGTTCGTTCACCTCGACATTCGCCCCAGCTTCCTCGCGCCGCTCGGCTCGTGGATCTACCACCGCGCGCGCATGCGGGAGCCGCTCGCCCAGTTCGATGGCTACTGGTCCGCCGTCCGCGCGCACGCCGCGCCGACGCTCGTCGCCGCCGCGCGCGAGGCCCCCGACTACGCGCTCGCGACGATCGACGCGCGCGCCGGCCTGCTCGCGCTGGTCCGGATCTTCCAGGCCATCGTCGGCGTGCGCCGCGTCTCGCCCGACGAGCTCGCCGCCGCCTTTGCACCACTCGGGGCGAGGTTCGAGCCGTGCTGATCTCGCTGCTGCTCGCGGTGCTCGCCTGCTTCGACGTGCTGCTCGCTGGCTTTCGCGCAGCCGCCGGGCGCGAAGGCCGCCTCGCGAAGGCGGCGTATTTCCGCGAGGCGATCGCGCGGAGCGCCTGGTTCGCGCTCGCGATCGTGTGTGCGAACGCGGTGCTCGCCGCCGGGCTCGTCGCGACCGCACCCGATCCGGGCGCGTCGTGGGCGGCGTTCGTGGACGCAGGCACCGCCGCGGTGTGTGTGCTCGGCGCCTTCGCGACCCTGACGCTCGCGGCGCTGCTGTGGTGGTTCTCGCCGAGCGTCGAGCACCGGCTGCTCGCGTCGATCCTCGTGCTCGGCCCGTTCACGCTCGCGCGGCCACTCGTGATCGTCGGGGGCCTGGTCGCCGGTTCGCTCGCGACCGACGAGCCGCGCGTGTGGATCGTCGCCGCGACCGCAGGGATCAGCATGCTCGCCGTGGAGCGCGTGCTCGCCCGCCGCTACGCCGATCGGTGGCGGCGCCTGGTCGAGTGAGGTGGCGCCGCGGCAACGCGGGCCACCAGCATGGCTGCCACCAGCACGGCGGCACCTCGCTATCGGCGTTCGGCTCGCCGAGCAGCCCGTGCACGGCTCGACCCGCGTGCGGAACAACTTCTTCGCCGACTAGCTGTGGGCGATCAAGGTGGCAACGGGGAGGATCTGTCGACGCCGGTGCAGGCCGAGGTCGACTACTGGGACACGGAACGACTGACGCGCGCCATGCGAAACGGCGTCGATCCGACGCAACCGCCGCGGCGTGCGCCCGATAGCTCGGCTAATGGGCGACACGCGCGCGGGTCGCACGAATAGGATATCGAAAGGAGGACAAGGGGATGATGCACGTCGTTCATGTAGTGACATTCGTAGGGCTTCTGTCGGGAATGCTCGGTTGCACGGCGAAGAATCCTGAGTTCTGTTGTGTGACCGAGCAGCAATGCTCCAACGCGGGTGCAGTCGAGCTTCGACCGTGCGGAGTTGGCCAGGCTTGCAAGGCTTATTCATGTGTTGCTGCGGAGTGCGAGACATCGATCGACTGCGATTCTCCAGATGCGCCAACCTGTCTCAACCAGCTGTGTGTCGCAGGTTGCGAGCTCGACGAGGACTGCCGTGGGATTGCGGGTCAAGCTTATTGCGACGCGAATGGAAGCTGCGTCGGCTGCATCTCCGACGCGCAGTGTTCTGCGGCAGAACCGATCTGCGATTCTGATACGAGAGCCTGCCGAGGCTGCACGGCAGATCAACAGTGTGCGAGCGGTGTGTGCCTCGAGGTCGACGGAGGTTGCGCGACGCCAGAGTCCATCCTCTACGTGTCGAACACGGGGCAGGATGGTGGTGAATGCTCTCGATCGTCTCCCTGCAAGACGCTCCAGCACGCGCTCCAGAGGGTCGACTCCGTGAAGCGGGTCGTGAAGCTTCTCTCCGGCGAGATTTCGCTGGGGTCATCCACTGTCTCCCTCTATGGGGCTCCCATCATCGACGGTACCAACACGCTGATCGGGTCTTCGAGTAGGCCCGTCTTCTCGCTTTCGGGTCGCGCGACCTTGGAGAGCGTAAGGCTATCCTCGGAATCTCCTTATAGCGAGATCGTGTCGATTGTTGCAGGCGGATCGCTGCGACTCTCACACGCAACGATCGAATCTGGTCAGTTGCGGATTGCGGCCGGGGTGCTCGAATTGACAGATTCTTCGTTGAACAACGGAAACATGGATTGCGAGCACGGTACCGTCTTGGTCACGCGGGCTCGAATCGAGCGAAGTACGATCGATGCGAATAGCTGCATGCTCGACATCACGCGGAGTCGGCTCGGACCAGCGGCTTCTGGCGCGCCGCCGCTGGTTGCGAGTGTCGTGGCGGGCGGCGGGAAGGTCACGATCGAGAACAATATCTTTGTCGAAACGACGGAGATGTATAGCGCGGTGAGACTCCTCGGATTGTCGGTCGATAGCTCGTTCCGCTTCAATACGCTCGTCAGCAGCGCAATCGTTACGACCAGTGCGCCCGCGGTTCAATGCACGGAGGGCCTCGAAGTGACGAGTAACATCATTGCCTACAACACATCGAGCCCCATCACGTGTGTGGCCCAGTATTCGTTGTTCGATGCTGCTGGCGCCGGAGAGGTCTCTCGGGGCATCGGGAACATATCTGGCGAGATTGCGACGTTCTTTGTCGATGGCCCGGGCGGCGATTTTCATCTGGCGCCCGATAGCCCGGCCATCGAGGGCGGTGTTCCTGGTCTGGTCACGACCGACTTCGATGGCAATCCACGGCCTCTGCCACTAGGTACACGGCCCGATGTAGGTGCCTACGAGTCGCCTTACTAAGCACCGGTCAATGGTCCGACCACCGAGGGCGGTCGAACGTATCGTGGACGCGCTCCGGTCGTTTCCTCCATCATCGCCGCATGACGAGGATCGGTCTGGTCGTGGCGGTGATATCGAGCTTGGCCGTCGGCTGTGGCAGCGATGGTGGGATGAACGCCGGCGACGATGCGCCGCCCGGCGACGCGCCGCCGGTGACGCCCGATGGCCCACCGATCCCCGAGGGCTACACCCGGCTGATCGGGCGCACGTGGTCGATCCCCGCCGGCTCGCTCGACAAGTACAAGTGCGTGCGGTTCACCGTCCCCGAGGACATGTACATCACCAACATCGTCGCGCAGGCGCCGCTGGGGACCCACCACACCGTGCTGTCCTTCGTCGGAGGAAACGCGCCCCCGGGCCCCGACGGCGAGCAGGACTGCAACGTCGGCACGCTCGGCATGGTGATGCTCTACGCCTCCGGCGTCGGCACGTCGCCGCTCGACTTCCCGGACGGCGTCGGTGTCAAGATCAGCGCGGGGCAGCAGATCCACCTCAACCTGCACCTGTTCAACGCGACCGATGCGCCGCTGAGCGGCGACTCGGCGATCCTCGTCAAGGCGCAGCCGACGCCGCCGCCGATGCTGGCAGAGATGGTGTTCGCTGGGAAGTTCGCCTTCGCGATCCCGGCCAACAACCAGCCGTACACGACGAGTGGTGGCTGCACCGTGAACCAGCCGTACACGCTGTTCGCGGTGTGGCCGCACATGCATCAGCTCGCGACGCACCAGAAGGTGGAGTTGATCCGCACCGGGCAGACCACGGTGCTGCACGACAGCGCGTTCGATTTCAACGAGCAGAAGTACTACCCGCAGTCGCCGATGGTGCAGGTCCAGCCCAACGACCGGATCAACGTGTCGTGTACGTGGGTCAACGATACCGGCAGCATCGTGACGTTCGGTGATAGCTCCAACAAGGAGATGTGCTTCGCCGGGCTGTACCGGTATCCGGCGATGAACTCCGGCCTGTTCCAGTGCACCGATAATCCGGGTTTCTAGTCACTCGTCGCCCTGCGTGCGCCGCCAGGTGCGGAGGTCGGGGAGCCGCGGCACGATGATCGCGTAGACCGTGGAGACGGCGGCGGTGATGTACCAGCCGAAGCCGATCACCATGCCGACGGCGGCGGAGAACCAGACCGAGGCGGCGGTGGTGAGGTTGCGGACGACGTTGCCCTCGCTCTTCAGGATCATGCCGGCACCGAGGAAGCCGACGCCGGAGACGACCTGGGCGGCGATCCGGGCGGGGCTGCCGTGGTCGATGGCGACCGACGCGAAGCTGAACAGGCACGAGCCGGCCATCACGACCGCGTGCGTGCTGATCCCGGCGGGCTTGTTGCGCAGCTCGCGCTCGATGCCGATCGCGGTGCCGAAGACGAGGCAGATCCCGAGCCGGACCAGGAAATCGAGCTCGTTGCCGATCCACAGGTCTGCCATCGCCCACTCTAGCCGTGCGGGCCTGCGATCGAACATGGTTGACAATTCGTCCGTGATAACGGATGGTGCGCTGGCCCGCGGAGATCTCCGGCCGGGTTCTTGTGTCGACGCGATCGGCCCACTCGCTACTCCTCTCGAGTGGGTCGATCGCGCCGTGTTTTGAGACGCCACTCCGGAGGCGAGCGGCACATCGCGTGAGTGAGAATGCGCGCGATGAACGCGGACTTGGAGCTGACGGTACTTTCGCGCGCGAGTGAGGAGCGGGGGTTCCTGGCGGGGTTCGCGGTGACGGACCAGATGATCCTCGCGCTGGGGGGCGT
>JBQCJR010000520.1:0-2003 GCA_051952595.1 Kofleriaceae bacterium | reverse complement strand
GGCGCGACCCGAGGACCTCGGTCCCGGGTCCGGTCCCGCGGGGTGCCCTTCAGTGGCCCCGGGGCTGGGATGACCCAGCTGTGCTGTTCTATCGAGAGGTGTGTCTCATGTCGGTTCGTCGCGTCGCGCTCCTGACCGCGGGTGGCTTCGCTCCGTGCCTGTCCTCGGCCGTCGGTGGCCTCATCGAGCGCTACACCGAGATCGCCCCCGAGGTCGAGATCATCGCCTACCAGCACGGGTACCACGGGCTCCTGCGCGGCGACAAGATCGTGATCGACGCCGAGGGCCGCGCGCAGGCGCACCTGCTGCACCGGTTCGGCGGCTCGCCGATCGGCAACTCGCGCGTCAAGCTCACCAACGCGGCCGACTGCGTCAAGCGCGGCCTCGTGGCCGAGGGCCAGGACCCGCTGCAGGTCGCGGCCGAGCAGCTCAAGGCCGACGGCGTCGACGTGCTGCACACGATCGGCGGCGACGACACCAACACCACGGCCGCGGACCTCGCGGCGTACCTCGCGGAGAACGACTACGGCCTGACCGTCGTCGGCCTGCCGAAGACCATCGACAACGACGTGGTGCCGATCAAGCAGTCGCTCGGCGCGTGGACCGCCGCCGAGGAGGCCGCCGGCTTCGCCGCGAACGTCATCGGCGAGCACCGCTCCGGCCCGCGCATGCTGATCGTGCACGAGGTCATGGGCCGGCACTGCGGGTGGCTGACCGCCGCCGCGGCCGCCGAGTACCGCAAGTGGCTCGACCGCCAGGAGTGGGCCCCGGCCCTGGGCCTGACGCGCGAGCGCTGGGACATCCACGCCGTGTTCCTGCCCGAGCTGGCGCTCGACATCGACGCCGAGGCCGCGCGCCTCAAGGCGATCATGGACACCCAGGGCAACGTCAACATCTTCCTGTCCGAGGGCGCGGGCATGCACGAGATCGTCGAGCAGCTGGAGGCGTCCGGCGCCGAGGTGCCGCGCGACCCGTTCGGCCACGTCAAGCTCGACACGATCAACCCGGGCCAGTGGTTCGCGAAGCAGTTCGCGGAGAAGCTCGGCGCCGAGAAGGTCATGGTCCAGAAGTCGGGCTACTACTCGCGCGCCGCGGCCGCGAACGCCGAGGACCTGCGCCTCATCAAGTCGATGACCGACCTGGCCGTCGAGTGCGCCCTGCGCGGCGAGGCCGGCGTGATCGGCCACGACGAGGAGGACGGCGACCGCCTCAAGGCGATCGCGTTCCCGCGGATCGCCGGCGGCAAGGCGTTCGACGTCTCGCAGCCGTGGTTCGGCGCGATCCTGGAGGGCATCGGGCAGCCCCTGGTGCCCGCGACGGCGCACTGATGAGCGTCGAGGCGGACCCGCGGGTCCTGCAGGGGCTCGAGGCCTGGCGGGACCTGCCCGTGACGCAGCAGCCGGCGTGGCCGGACCGGGACGCGCTCCAGCGCGTGACGGACCGGCTCGCCGGGCTGCCGCCGCTGGTGTTCGCGGGGGAGGCCGACGCGCTGCGCGGCCAGCTCGCGGCCGCCGGGCGCGGCGAGGCGTTCCTGCTGCAGGGCGGCGACTGCGCCGAGACCTTCGCCGAGGCCACCGCGGACAACATCCGCGGCAAGATCATGACGATCCTGCAGATGGCGGTCGTGCTCACGTACGGCGCCAGCCTGCCGGTCATCAAGATGGGCCGGATGGCGGGGCAGTACGCCAAGCCGCGCTCGTCGGAGACCGAGACCCGGGACGGCGTCACGCTGCCCGCGTTCCGGGGCGACATCATCAACGGCTTCGAGTTCACGCCCGAGGCCCGCACGCCCGACCCGGAGCGGCTGCTCGACGCGTACCACACGTCGGCGTCGACCCTGAACCTCATCCGCGCGTTCACCACCGGGGGCTTCGCGTCCCTGCTGCGGGTGCACGAGTGGAACCGGGGCTTCACCGCCAACCCGGCGTACGCCCGCTACGAGGAGATCGCCGCCGAGATCGACCGGGCCATCCGGTTCATGGCGGCGTGCGGCGCGGACTTCG
>JBQCJR010000519.1:0-4955 GCA_051952595.1 Kofleriaceae bacterium | reverse complement strand
GTTCCTGTTCCAGGCCCGCGATCTCGAGCTGCTCGGCCGCCCGTCGCGCGGCGCCGAGGCCGAGCGCCTGCGCGTCCTCGACGCGTTCTGGAACACCCGCGAGATCGCCGGCTCCGCCCTCGTCGAGCTCGACGTCTGGCGCTGGCTCTACGCCCACCCCACCGCCACCCCCAGCGAGCTGCGCGACGCCACCGTCCGCATCGCGCGCGAAACCTGGGATCGCTATTACGCACCCTTGCTGGGTGGCAAGGGCACCACCCTGCTTGGCATCTACAGCCACACCGTCGCCACCCCCCTCTACCTGTTCAACTACGTGCTCGGCCACCTGATCGCGTTCCAGGTCGAGGAGCACCTCGCCGGCAAGAACAAGCCCACCTTTGCCAAGGAATTCGAGCGCGTCGCCCGCATCGGCGCCATCCTCCCCGACCTGTGGATGCAGCTCGCCACCGGCAAGCCCGTCAGCGCCGGCCCCCTGCTCACCGCCACCCAGCGCGCCCTCCCCGACCGACGTTAGTTTCCCGCGCAACCCGCCAGCGCTCCCGCGCAACCCGACCGACGTTAGTTTCGCGCGCAACCCGCCAGCGCTCCGGCCGACAAGCGGGACGATGTCTCTCCCGCGCGACGTCCACCCCGGCCGCTTCTACATGATCACTCGGCGCTGCACACAGCGGATGTACCTGCTGCGCCCAGATGAAGAGACGAACAACGCCTTCATCTACTGCCTCGCCCTGGCAGCGAAGCGCTTCCACATCGACGTGCTCCTCCCCGTCGCGATGTCGAACCACCACCACACGGTGATCTTCGACCGCGAAGGTACCTACCCGGCCTTCATCGAGCACTTCCACAAGCTGCTCGCCCGTTGCCTCAACGTGCACCGCTCTCGCTGGGAAAACTTCTGGGCCTCGGAGCAGACGTGCGTCGTCCGCCTCGTCCATCGCTCCGACGTGATCGCGAAGCTGGTCTACACCGCGACCAATCCCGTCAAGGACCACCTCGTCGAGCGCGCCCACCAGTGGCCTGGCGTCAACGGCTGGCGCGAGTTGCAGGCAAACCGCCCGCTCGAGGCCGTCCGCCCGCACTTCTTCTTCCGCGCGCACGGCGACCTCCCGGCGCGCGTCACCCTCGAGCTGGTCGTGCCGCCCGAGCTTGGCCATCGCGACGAGCTCGTCGAGGAACTCCGCGTCGAGATCGAACGCGTTCAGGCCAACATGGCTTCCGAGCGGCACACGACCGGCCGTCGCATCGTCGGGCGCAGGGAGGTCCGCATGCAGTCGCCGCATCGCCGCCCCTCGACGCCCGCCCCGCGACGCACATTGCGTCCACGCGTGGCCGCGAAGAGTCAGTGGGTCCGCATCGAAGCCCTCCAGCGCAACCGGGAGTTCCAGCGCGAGTACCGCAACGCCCGACGCCGCTGGCTCGCCGGCGAAACCGTCCCGTTCCCACCCGGCACGTACTGGCTGTGGCGCTTCGCAGGCGTTTCCATCGCGACCCACTGACCCAGCTCTCCCACTCGCCGGTAGCCCTCAACGGCGAAGCTCCACCCAACGATCTCGAAACGTCGCCTCCGCCACAGCGATTGCACCGGGCCGCGGCTGATCCGCAGCGCAGCGACCCCCAAAAATCCTCGCCGCCCATCGCTCCCCACTCGCTCCGCTGGCCGCCTTCCACTGCCATCGCCGCCATAACGTCGGTTAGGTGTACGGTCGGGCGGATGGGACGTCGCGATCCACATTCGTACAATGACGACGCGCAGGTCGAGACCGAGAGTCTGGACCTGCTGGCCCGCGTGGACTTCGAACAGAAGGTGTTGCACGGAGATGCGACGCTGAAGTTTCGACGCGCGGCGGAGACGGAGGGCGAGCGCACGCTGGATCTGGATACGCGAGGTCTGGAGATCGAGCGGGTGGAGGACGGAGAGGGAAGACAGCTCCGCTTCGAGCTCGCAAACGAAGAGCCGATCTTGGGGGCTCGGCTCTCGATCGCGCTGGAGCGAGGTACGACGAGTGTTCGGATCCGGTATCGGACCTCGCCCGATGCGTCGGCGCTGCAATGGCTCGATCCGGAGCAGACCACGGGTGGCAAGGCTCCGTTTTTGTTCAGCCAATGCCAGGCCATCCATGCGCGGTCGGTGGTGCCGCTTCAGGACACTCCCAGGTTACGGATCCGGTATCGGGCGAGGATGATGGTGCCACCGGGGTTACGGGTGGTGATGGCGGCGGCGCACAGGGGGACGAGTGAGGAGGGCGGGAGCGTGGCGGAGGTGTTCGAGATGCCGGAGCCGATCCCGCCGTACCTGTTCGCGTTCGCGGTGGGGGACCTGGTGGCGCGCGACCTGTCGCACCGTTCGAGGGTGTGGGCGGAGCCGGCGATGCTGGAGCGCGCGGCGTTCGAGTTCGCGGGCGTGGAGGAGATGATCGGCGCGGCGGAGGCGCTGTTCGGGCCCTACGACTGGGAGCGCTTCGATATCCTGGCGATGCCGCCGTCGTTCCCCTATGGCGGGATGGAGAACCCGCGGCTGACGTTCCTCACGCCGACGTTGATCGCGGGCGACCGCTCGCTGGTCAACGTGCTCGCGCACGAGCTGGCGCACTCGTGGACCGGTAACCTGGTCACCAACGCGAACGCGGAGCACTTCTGGCTCAACGAGGGCTTCACGGTGTACGCCGAGCGACGCATCGTCGAGGCGCTCCAGGGCGAGGAGGTCGCCGCGCTCCCGATCGCCCTCGGGCGCCGCGCGCTCGACGAGGCGGTCGCGCGATTCGAGCGCACGCCGGCGCTCACGCGCCTGCGGACCCAGCTCGCGGGCATCGACCCGGATGACGCGTTCTCGCAGGTCCCCTACCAGAAGGGCTACCTGCTGCTGCGCACGCTCGAAGAGGCGGTCGGGCGCGCGCGCTTCGATCGCTGGCTGCGCAGCTACCTCGACGCGTTCCGGTTCGGCGCGATCACCACGGACGACTTCGTGGCCCACTTCGAACGCGAGCTGCCAGGCGTGCTCGCACAGGTGGACGCCGCGCGCTGGATCGACGGCGAGGGCGTGCCGCCGAACGCACCGCAGCCCCACTCGACCCGACTGGCGGCGATCGAGCAACTCGCGGGCGAGCTGCCGACGCGCGAGGTCGCGGCGACCTGGTCGCCGACGGAGTGGCTGCTGTACCTGGAATCGATCGGGCGCCCGGCCTCGGTGGCGCAATGGCGGGCGCTCGACCGGCGGTTTTAGCTGACGAGCAGCACGAACTACGAGGTGCTGGTCGCGTGGCTGGTGTTCGCCCTGCAATCGGGCTACGCGCAGGTCGTGCCGCGGGTCGAGGCGGTGCTCGGCGAGGTCGGACGGATGAAGTTCCTGCGCCCGCTGTACAGCGCGCTCGCACGGGATCCGCAGCTGCGACCGGTCGCGCGCCAGCTGTTCGAGCGGCTCCGCCCGCGGTACCACCCGATCGCACGGCAGGTCGTGGAGTCATTGCTGCGCGAGGCGAGCTGACCAGGAGCCGCTCGCGGGTGGGCTTGCGCTGCTGTCGCGCGCGACCCGGATCGGCGACCTGGTGCGGTTCGCGTGGCCCCCCGGCGCAGCCCGGAGCCGCGAGCTCCGCGGCGCCCACACCACGTGCCGCGCCCGACGGGCGCAGCTCAGCGCGAGCCGAGCACCTGCCCGTTCGCGGTGCCCTCGACAGCCTCGACGTACACGCGCGCGAACTCGGCGGCGGCGGTGCCCGGCGCGTCGTCGCGGCCCATGGCGCGCAGCGTCTCCTTCATCCACGGCGGGCTGACGACGTTGATCCGCACGCCGCGGGTGGCCTCGAGCGCCGCGGCGCGCGCGAAGCCCTCGAGGCCGGCGTTGACCAGCGAGATCGCCGCGCTGCCCGGGATCGGGTTGGTCGCGAGCACACCGGTGGTCACGGTGATCGAGCCACCGTCGCGGACGCGCGTGCGCGCCTCGCGGATCACGGCGACCTGGCCCATCAGCTTGCTCCGGATCGAGAACGCGAAGTCGTCGTCGGTCAGCTGGTCGAGCGCGCCGAACCGCGCGTTGCCGGCGCAGCACACCACGGCATCGAGCGCGCCGGCGGCCTCGAACAGCGGGCGGATCGTCGAGGGATCGTCGAGGTCGACCGGCAGCGCGGCCCGACGCGATGCGCGCAGCACCTCGTGGCGGCTGGACAGCGCGTCGGCGACCGCGGATCCGATCACGCCAGTGGCTCCGATGACGAGAATTCTCATGGGAGCACCTTAGTGCCCACCCAGGGAGCGAGCCAGCGTTCGGGTGCGCGACCTGGCGCACCTTTGATAGCCTCGCCTGGATGAACGCGCGTGTGGTGGTCGCCTTGGTCCTGCTGGGTGCTGGTTGCGACGGCGGGCGCGCGGCACCGGATGCCTCGCAGCCGCCGGTGGATGTCGCCGCCCTGCCCGACGCGCCGCCCGACCCGCCCGACGCGCCCGACGCGTCGAGCTGCCTCTCGCCTGACGAGTGCGACCTCGAGGCGTTCCAGCGCGAGATCGTCGCGAAGCTGTCCGGCGCGATGGACATCACACCCGGCGTCCGGCTGCTGCATCGCGCGAGCGCCGCGGAGCGGACGACCACGCGCGAGTTCCTGCTCGACGAGCTGACCGCGCTGGGCTTCGCGCCGGAGCTCCAGACCTACGCGACGGGCGCGAACGTGGTCGCGCGGCTCGACGCGACGACGGGCAGCGGCGAGCTGATCGTCGTCGGCGCGCACTTCGATAGCGTCTCGGCGGTCCCGGGCGCCGCCGACAACGCAACGGGCGTGGCGATCGTGCTCGCGGTGGCGCGCCGGGTGCGCGACCTCCCGGTGCGCGAGCATCCGATCGCGTTCGCGCTGTTCGACGAGGAGGAGAGCGGCCTCATCGGTAGCCGCGCGTACGCGGCAGCCCTGGCCAGCAGCGGCACGACGGTGGCGGCCGCACACGTCTTCGACATGCTCAGCTTCGACGGCGAT
>JBQCJR010000518.1:0-2133 GCA_051952595.1 Kofleriaceae bacterium | reverse complement strand
AAGGCAACTACTTCGAGTAGAGCTCGATGATGAGCTGCTCGCGGATCGGAAGGACAACGTCCTCGCGGGACGGCAGCTGCGTGATCGCGCCCCGGAAGTTCTCCTTGTCGAGCTGGATCCACTGCGGCACGCCACGACGATCGACGGCGGCGAGCGCCTCGTTGATCCGGGCGATCTTCTGCGACGACTCGCGCACCTGCACGACGTCACGCGCGCGCACCAGGTACGACGGGATGTTGACCTTCTTGCCGTTGACCGTGAAGTGGCCGTGGCGGACCAGCTGGCGCGCCTCGGCATGGTCGCTCGCGAAGCCCATGCGGTAGACGACGTTGTCGAGCCGGCGCTCGAGCAGCTGGATCAGGGTGTGACCCGAGACGCCCTTGGTGCGGAGCGCCTTGTAGTAGTAACCGCGGAACTGACGCTCCGCGATCCCGTAGATGCGCTTGACCTTCTGCTTCTCGCGCAGCTGCTCGCCGTAGTCCGAGCGCTTGCGGCGGCGGTTCTGGCCGTGCTGCCCCGGCGGATACGAGCGGCGCTCGTAGCCACACTTGTCCGTGTAGCAACGCTCCCCCTTGAGGAAGAGCTTCATGTCCTCACGCCGGCAGAGCCGACAAACTGCACCAGTGTAGCGAGCCATTTCAGTAGTCCTGGTTCTCGAGCTTCTCGGAGGTGATCAGACGCGACGACGCTTGCGCGGGCGGCAGCCGTTGTGCGGGACCGGCGTCACGTCTCGGATGAGGTTGATCTTGAACCCCGCGGCGTTGAGCGCGCGGAGCGCCGACTCGCGGCCCGAGCCCGGGCCGTTGACGTAGACGGTGACGTTGCGAACGCCGTGCTCCATCGCCTTCTTGGCGGCGTCCTCGGCGGCGAGCTGCGCGGCAAACGGAGTCGACTTGCGCGACCCCTTGAAGCCGCACGTGCCGGCCGACGACCACGCGACGACGTTGCCGGACACGTCCGTGATCGAGACGATCGTGTTGTTGAACGTCGCCGAGATGTGCGCGACGCCGGTCTGGATGTTCTTCCGGACCTTCTTCTTCTGCTTGCCTTTGACCTGCGACATGGATCGATTTCCCTCTCGCCTGGGCTACTTCTTCGTGACCGCGCCCTGCTTCTTGACCGCCATGCGGCGAGGACCCTTGCGGGTGCGAGCGTTGGTGTGGGTGCGCTGACCGCGGGCCGGGAGATTCCGGCGATGGCGCGAACCGCGGTACGAGCCGAGGTCGATCAGGCGCTTGATGCTGAGCTGCGTGTCGCGGCGGAGATCGCCTTCAACGCGGTAGTTCTGCTCGATCGCGTCGCGGATCTTGCGGACGTCGTTCTCGTCGAGATCGTCGCTCTTCTTGTCGAAGGAGATCCCGGCGTGGTTGAGCACGACGCGCGCGGCGTGACGGCCGAGCCCGTAGATGTACGTGAGTGCGATCTCGATGCGCTTGTTGCGCGGGAGGTCGACGCCTGCGATGCGAGCCATGACTTCCTCTTAACCCTGGCGCTGCTTGTGGCGCGGGTTGGTGCAGATGATCCGGACGACGCCCTTGCGCTTGATGACCTTGCACTTGGGACAGATGGGTTTGACCGAAGCTCGAACTTTCATGGCTGCTTCCAGAAGGTGATCAAGGTTTCCCGGGGGAGGAGGACGGGCGGGTCAGGACCCAGGGGCCGTCATCCGTGATCGCGATCGTGTGCTCGAAGTGCGCAGACATCGAGCGATCTTTGGTCACGGCTGTCCACTTATCGTCGAGAACCTCTATTTCAGGGGTCCCGGCGTTTACCATAGGCTCGACAGCGATGACAAGACCGGTTTTCATGCGTTTGCCGGTGCCCGAGAGCCCGTAGTTCTTCACCTGGGGCTCCTCGTGCATCTGGCGGCCGGTGCCGTGGCCCACGAAGTCGCGGACCACCGAATAACCACGAGATTCCGATAGGTTCTGAACGGCGTGGCCGAGATCTCCCAGGCGCTTGCCCGGGTAGCACAGGGAGATCGCCGCCTCGAGCGCCTGCTCGGTGGTCTCGACCAGGCGGCGCTTCTCCTCGCTCACGTTCCCCACGAGCACGGTGCGCGCGTTGTCGGCGCAGAACCCGTGCATGAAGATCCCGAAGTCGATCCCGATGATGTCGCCATCCTTCAAGATC
>JBQCJR010000517.1:0-8796 GCA_051952595.1 Kofleriaceae bacterium | reverse complement strand
GATCCCGCGGATCGGCTCTCGCGAGCGCAGCCTCGGCCACTCGTCCGCGATGTGCTCGGGGCGCATCGCGATCCGCTGAAGAAACCCACCCTCGAAGCGCGCGTTGGCGAGGCGATCGTACGAGACCCAGCTGTCGTCGGACGGAGCGCGGCTGATGCGCTCGACATAATCGGCGACCCAGCCTCGCGCGTGGGCCGCCTCGAGCCGGCGGGTGCTCGCGAGCATCGGCGCGTAGCGCTCGTCGAGTGGATCGATGTCGAGCAGCAAGCACTGCTGCGCGATGAACGTCCCTCGCGGATCGCCGGCCTCGATCAGCCGATCGGCATAGACCAGGCGCGGTGCGCGATCGTCGGGCGCCGCCAAGATCTCCGCGAGCAAGGCGTCGGGCTGGCCTGCGCCGGGCTCTCCGCTTGGAGCAGCTGCCTTCTTCGCGTTCGACTTCGCCTTCGCCATGCCTCGCGAGTGAAGATCACGATCGGCCGCGCGGGCAAGCCCTCGGGCACCGATGAAGTCTCGGCGGCGAGGCGTGTCACTACGAGCGCTTGGTCGCCTTCGTCGCCTTCGTCGCCTTCGTCGCCTTCGTGACCTTGTTCAGGGCCACCGCGGCGCGAACGAGCGCCTTCAAGGCCTTCGCGTTGACCTTGTCGCCCTCGCGAAAATCGATGGCACGCCGCGTGTTGCCCTCGAGACTGGAGTTGAAGAGGCCCGAGGGATCCTTCAGCGCCGCCCCTTTGGCGAAGGTCATCTTCACGACGCTCTTGTGCGTCTCGCCGGTGGAGATCATCCCGTCATGCGACCACACCGGCACCCCTCTCCACTTCCACTCCTCGACGACCTCGGGATCCGCTTCCTTGACCAAGGCCCGGAGCCGGCCGAGCAACTCGCCCCGCCAGTCGCCGAGCTCTCGAATCCTCGCGTCGATCAGCTGCGAAGGAGACTTGCCGTTCTGAGATCTGCTCTTCTTCATGGCTAGCGGGCCAGCTGCGTGATCTGGATGATGTTGCCGCAGGTGTCGTTCAGCGTGGCGATCATCGAGGCCGTCACGTCGGTGGGCGCCATGGTGAACTCCGCGCCGCGCGCCTTGATCCGCTCGTAGTCGCCCTGGATGTCGGCGGTGAAGAACATGACCGCCGGCTGGCTCTGCTGGAACATCGCCTGCTGGTAGGCCTTCGCCGCCGGGTTGTCGTTGAGCGCGAGCTGCAGCTCGGTTCCTTCCGGATCTTCGGGCGACGCCACGGTGAGCCAGCGATAGCCCCCGTTGCTGACGTCGTCCTTCTTGGTGAAGCCCAGCACCTCCGTGTAGAAGCGCAGCGCCTTCTCCTGGTCGTCCACGTACACGCTCGTCAGCTTGATGTTCAATCCCTTGCGGAGCGGGGAGGCCTGCCCCGCCGCCGCGCCGTCGGCGGCCCGTGGCGAGGCCGCGCGGGGCTGCGCCGAGGTTCCACAGGCGCCGGCAAGGATCAGCGAGAGCGCGAGGATCTTCGATAGCATTTGGATGCTCCTGGTCGTTTCCGTTCGAGTTAGCGCCGCTTCGAGAACGCATCGGCGAGCGCGCCGAGCACCCAGCTCCAGCCGGCGATCTGGCCGCGGCCCTCCTCGTCATCGGGAACGCCCGCGTGCACGAGCTTGACGAACGTGCCGCCGTCGCGGGCCTCGAAGGTGGTCGTCACGATGCTCTCGCGGCCCTTCGTCGCCTCGCACACCCACGTGTGCTCGACGAGCTTGCCGCGATCGAGCTGCGTGAAGCGGCCGTAGTGGATCCAGCTCTGCCCGCCCGCCATCACGCAGTGGTAGAACAGCCCATCGACCTTCGCGTCCAAGATGATCTTCGACTGCTGGTGCTCGGTCTGCGGGCTGAACCAGGGCCCGCCCGGACAGTGTGGATCGGTCCACACGTCGTAGACCTCTTCTGGAGAGGCGGGGATCTGGCGGGTGCATTCGATGTTCGTGAGCTTCATCGGGGTCTCCTGTTCGCGAAATAGGCTTCGAGGCGATCGAGGCGCTCGGTCCAGTACTGCTCGTAGCGCGCGGCCCAGCTCGCGACCTCGCGCAGCGGCGCGGCGTCGAGCTCGAGCGTGTGCTCCCGGCCCTGGCGGGTGCGCCGCACCAGCCCGGCGTTCTCGAGCACCTTGACGTGCTTGGATACCGCGGCGAGCGACATCGAGAACGGCTGGGCGACATCGGTGATGCGCGCCGGCCCACGCGCGAGGCGATCGACGATCGCCCGCCGCGTCGGGTCCGAGATGGCCATGAGCGTCTTGGAGAGCGTTTCCACGGCCAGTTGTTTAACTAGATGGTTGAACGTTGTCAACCACCCCGGCGCCGCCCTGGCACGACCTGAATCGCGGTCAGCGTGGAGGCTTCTTCGCCCCGGGGAAGTTGTGCCAGTACGGCTCGGCCTCGCGTCGCACGCGGACCATCGACGGCCGCGCGAGCAAGCGATCGAGGTATGCGCGCGTGCGTGGCTGCTCGATCGGCACCAGCTGGTCGGCGTAGAACAGCGACGGCGCGGCCGCGCAGTCCGCCATCGTGAAGTCGTCGCGCTCGGGGAACGTCTCGACGACGCCGTACGCGGTCGCGATCATCTGCTTCGCCTCGACGACGATCGCCGGATCGCCCGGCCTCAGCATGTCTCGCACGATGCGCCCCATCGGCTCCTGCACGTAGAGATCGAAGAACCGATCGCGCGCGCGGACATCGAGATCGTCGGGCACGAGGTGCGCGGCGTTCGGGTAGTGGCGCGCGAGGTACTCGATGATGATCGACGACTCGGGCACCACCGCGCCGCGCGCGTGATCGTGCAGCACCGGGAACCTCGCGAACGGCCACAGCGCCGCCAGCTCGGCGCGCTGCGCCGGATCGGCGAGATCGATCACGTGGGGCGTGAACGGCGTGTCGGTCTCGTAGAGCGCGAGCAGCGCCTTCCAGCAGTACGACGCGAGCGGATGCATGTACAGCTCGAGCATCAGCATCCTCCCATCGAGAACTGGTAGCCGTTGCTGCGGAACGGGACGCCGAGCTCGGCGCAGACCTCGGCCAGCACGTCGGGCGTGAAGAAGTAGTTGCGCAGACGCGCGATGCGATCGCCGTCGAGCTCGACCCGATCGATCGCGCGCACGTACTCGCCGTCCGCGTGTGCGTACCACGCGAGCACGATCGGCTCGCCGCGGTGCACGCGCAGCTCGCGGCGCGGCGGGGTCGGCAGCGCGCCCTGCACGAACCGCGCCTCGACGCCGACCGACTCGGCGAGCCGCTCGCTGCCGAACATCATGCCCCACGCGATCTTGCCCTGCTTGCCGTACTCGGTCGTCACGCCCACGACCTCGACCGTCGAGGTGTCCAGCAACAGCGCCGTGACCGCCGCGAGGTCGCGCTGCTCGAACGCCGCGACGAACGCATCGAGCGCGGCGGGAGTCGGCACGCGGTCCTCGGCGAGCGGCTCGTCAACGAGCTTGCCGCGGCCGCGATGCAGCGCGGCCTTCACCGCGTTCGGCGTCGTCGACAGCGCCTCGGCGACCTCCTCGATCGATAGATTGAACACGTCCTTGAGCACGACGGCCGCGCGCTCCTGGGGCGCCAGCCGCGCGATCAGCGTGCCCGCCGCTTCGCGGGTCGTGCGCGGGTCCACCGCGCCCGTCGGCTCGACCTCCGGCGCGCCGCGTGGCCGGCGCTGCTGATCGATCCACGCGTTGCTCGCCACGCGGAACAGCCAGGCCCGCGGATTCGGCGGCGCGGCGCCGAGCTTACCGAGCGTGACGAACGCACGTGCGAGGACGTCCTGTGCGAGATCTTCGGCGTCCCAGGGCGACCGTGTGAGGTGGCGACAATAGCGATAGAGCTCGGGCCGCAGTCCCTCGAACGCTTCGAGGAACTGGTGCCACGAGCCACGAACGGCGGAGGCGAGCGTCATGCCGGGTAATCGAGCGAGGGTCGCGAAAGGATACTATCGGCCCGCAAGAAACGCGGCCGCTGGCATCCGACCCCGCCTTGGGTGAGTCCAGCGGTACCTGCTCGATGTTCGCGTGCCGCCGCACGAACGGCGGTAAGCTCCGCGGCCATGTTGCTCGTCGGCATGTTCGATTCTCCGTACGTTCGTCGAGTCGGGATCTCGATGCGCGTGCTCGATCTACCGTTCGAGCACGCAAACTGGTCGATCGGTCGCGATCAGGCTCGGATCACCGAGCTCAATCCGCTCGGGCAGGTGCCGGTGCTCGTGCTCGATGATGGTGAAGCGATCGTCGACTCGGCGACGATCCTCGATCATCTCGATCAAGTCGTCGGGCCCGCGCGCGCGCTCGTTCCGCCGAGCGGCGATGCCCGCCGTCGCGTCCTGGGCCTCACCACCCTCGCGGCCGGTGTCGCGGACAAGGCGCGGCTGCAGATCTCCGAGCGCATCTTCCGCCCCCCGGGGTTCCAGCACGAGCCGCTCCGGCTGCGCCTGCGCGCGCAGATGCTCGCGACCTGCGAGAAGCTCGAGCGCGCGTGCGCCGCCCGCGCCGGTGCCGACTGGCTGGTCGGCGATGCGCTCACGCAGGCCGACATCACGCTCGCGTGCGCGCTCACCTATGCGACCGAGACGGTCGGGCTGCCTGTCGAGGAGGCCGCCCTCCCCGCGCTGCGTGCCCACCACGCGCGCCTCGAGCAGCTGCCGGCGTTCCGCGCGATCTACGCGCGGTTCGACGCGCCCGTCATCCAGTGAGCGCCGGTCACAGCAGGTGCTTGATGAGCGGGAGGATCCGATCGAGCGGCTCGCCGGGGTCGAGCTCCGCCCAGAGCTCGAAGCGTCGGGTGAGGAAGTGCGCATCGCGCAGCGCCTCCGGCGTCAGCGCGACCGTCTCCGCCGAGATGAACCGGTAGTGCTTCGGGGCATCGTACCGGAACACGATGCGCGCCCACTCCGCCCAGTGGCACACCGGGCACGCCCACTCCTCGATCGCGTGAATGTCCTCCGTTCCAGCGGGCGCCCGGAGCGTGAAGTACGCGTCGTCGAACTGCTCGGGATGCAGCTCCAGGCGCGCACCTGGCCGCACACTGATGCTCTCCGGATCGTAGTGGAGCTCCGAGGTGTGCAAACGCGTTTCCCGCTCGCCCGCGTGCGCGCCGCAGTGGAGGCAGGTCAAGGGCGCATAGAACCAGACGATGTGGGCCATCACGAACTCCTAGCTGGCTGGGGAGGCACCCAGGAACTCCACCGCATCGCGCGCTCGAGATTGCCCGGCGCCGTGGGACGGATCGCATCGCAGTTCATGTCGACGCGCGAGCCGCGCCGAACCACTTCGCCAGCGCGTCACGAAGGCCCTGGTCCGTGCCCGCTCCGACCCACGCCACGTGTCCGTCGGGGCGGACCAGCACGGCGCTCGGAGCAGCGACCGCGCCGAGCACCGGCAGCTCCCACGCGCCCTCGTAGCGTGCGTCGATCTTCCGAGCTCGATCCGCCCATGGGGCGATGTCGAGCGACCCACCGAGATCGATCAACACCGGCCGCGCCTCGTGCAGCAGCGCGAACACGCGCTGCGTGCCAGCGTCGGTGATCAGCTCGAGATCGGGCATGCGACGACCGAGCAGCGGATGTCCCGGGCCGAGATCGTAGTGAATGTCGAGGCCCGACATCATCGCGCCGAACCGCTTGCGCGGCTCGTCCATCCGCATCAACTCGGAGACGGACTCGTGCAACGCCTTGCTGCGGTCGTCGCCCCGATGGAGCGCGGTGAGCGCCATCGTGGTGCGAAGCACGCGCGCAGCGACCGGGTGCCGCTCGGCCTGGTACGTGTCGAGCAGGCTCTCGGGCGATGTGCCGTGGACCACCTGGGCGAGCTTCCATCCCAGGTTCGCGGCGTCCTGCACGCCGGTGTTGAGGCCCTGTCCGCCGACCGGCGAATGCACGTGCGCCGCGTCGCCCGCCAGCAGCACGCGTCGGTCGCGATAGGAGGCAGCCTGCCGCGCCGCATCGGAGAACCGCGAGATCCACGTCGCGTCGTGAGCACCGAAGTCCGTCCCATACGCGGCGACGAGCGCCTCGCGGAGCTCGCCGAGCGTCGGCTCGCCCTGCCCCACGTGCTCTTCCTCCAACACGACGCGCACGCGCTTTCCGTCCTCCAGCTTGCCCAGCGCGTGGGTCCCCTTCTCGGTTCGCCGAATGCCCCACGCCGGCTCGTCGGTCATGTCGACCTCGGCGATCAAGTAGCTCGTCGACGCCTCCCACCCCACGAAGTCGATACCGGCGCTCTTGCGGATCAGGCTGCGCCCTCCATCGCACCCGACGAGGAACTTCGCCCGCAGCAAGCGTCCGTCGGACAGCGAGACATCGACGCCCGTGTCGTCCTGCGCGAACCTCGTCACCTCGCATCCGCGATAGATCGGCACCGAGAGCTCGCCGACCCATTCGGCCAGGATGCGCTCGATGTGGTTCTGCCAGAGCGCGAGCCCGTAGTTGTGGCGCGTCGGGAAGTCGCCGAGATCGAGTGGAATCGCGAACGAGGCGACCTGCATGACCTGCCCTTGCGATAGAAAGCGTCCGGCGATGCCGCGCTGATCGAGCACTTCGACCGTGCGCGCGTGCAGCCCGCCTGCCCGCATACCGGCGAGCTCTTGACTCTCGCGCCGCTCGACGATGGCGACATCGACCCGCGCCAGCGCGAGCTCGCCCGCCAACATCAGCCCCGTCGGACCTCCGCCGACGATCACGACCGCATGGGATTCCGTCATGCGCCCCCTGATCGCAGACCTCGTCGACCGTTGGAAGCTTGTGCCACATGGCGACTCTTGAGAGACTGCATTTGGCAGCGGCGCTCGAGGGCCCCGCCTGCTCGCTCAGGGTCTGCGCGCGCTGACGTCAGCGTGCACGAGCGCGCCAGCCGCATGCGAGAATCGCACTCGCCGCGATGCCCCACCGCAGGACCAAGCTCGCCGTGTTCAACGCGGAAGCAACCGCCTGTGCCGAGTGCGTCGAGCATGGCCTGCTGCACGAGGACGATCGTGGCCGCGCACGCCCGCTCCTGACCCGAACCCCGACCGGGCGCTTGGGGATCGTACTCGTCGGCGAAGCACCCAATGCCGATGACACGTTCGCCCCCCACAAGGGCTACCTGACCTACGACTCCGAGACGGACCCGACGGGTCGCTTCGTGCGCGACCTACTCGTGAACGAAGCAGGATTGACCCACGACGAGATGGCCGACGTGCTCTTCACCAACGCGGTGCTGTGCCTTCCACGACGGAACGGGAACAGGTTCCCGGTGACAGCGACCCACATGCGCCGGTGCACGCGCTGGCTGCGACGACTCATCGATGACAGCGAAGCGACCGTCGTGCTTGCGATGGGTGCTACCGCGCTCCGCGCGGTCGGCCTGATCGAGCCACATCATCTCAAACTCAAGCGTGGCGCAGGCAAGCTGCACGACTGGTACGGTCGCAAGCTGTTGCCGCTCTACCACGCCGGACGCCTCGGTCGAATCTCCCGACCGGAAGCGTCACAGCGCGACGACATGCGCGCCCTGCGACGCCACCTGGGTCGCGTGGCGTAGAGCTCGGTCCGCATCGGTTCAGGGCCGGGTCCATTCCTGGTTCTCGGTGTCTTCGCCACGAAGGTTCAGCGTGACCACCTTACGCGTCGGCACGACCGTCCCCAGCCGCCCGACTCGCTGCGAAAGCATGCCGTGGTAGCCGACGAACGGATCCGGGTGCCCATTCGCGGCGAGGTCGGCCGCGTACTCGCGCGGATGACGACGCGTGACCTCGCGGATCACCGCGTGGCTATCGAAGGGGGCCTGGAGCTCGAGGGTGATGGAGGCGAGCATCTCGTCCGTGACGTGGTGGCTCATGGCGTTCTTCTCCCGCGGCTCGTCGTCTCGCGATTCAGGTGCATCGCTCGGTCGATGATCCGCACACAATGCAGTCCCACACGGTATCAAACTGCACGACCATACGCGTCCTTCCATGCGTGACCGCGCTCCATGCGAAGATGACGCACCCGTGATCGAGGTGCTCCGCTCCGCGATCGACGCTGCCGACTGGCCGCGCGCGCTCGAGGCCGCGCTCGAGGCGTGGCGGTCGCTCCGCGCGCCCGAGCTCGCCGACCTGGTGGAGGCGCTCGGTGCGCGCTGCGTCGTCTTGCCGCTGCCGGAGAGCTCGGCGCAGCACCACGCGTGGTGGATCGAGCACGCCGCACGCTACGAGCCCGCCGCGGTGACGTACCTGGCCTCGCAGGCGCACCACGGCGCCAACGCGAGCGGGGTCACCAAGCCCGCGATCCGTGCCCGCTGGGGCGACGCCAACCCACTGATCGCGGCCCTGCTCGCGGGCAGCCCGAAGTGGTTCGATGCCGCGTCGCCGTGCAGCCGCCTCCACGCGATCGATCGCCTCGCCGCCGTGCTCGCCTGGCCGCCGGACCCACGCGCCGCGCCGCTGCTCGCCGCTGCGCTCGAGACCTCCTCGCTGGAGACCTGGGGCACGATGCTCGATCCCGTGTGTGCGCTCGTCGCGGACGCGCTGGTCGCGCTCGGCGACACCCACGTCCTGCCCGATCTCGCCAACCTCGCCACCCGCGCCCCGGAAGACATCAACGCCATGACGCGAGCACGGCACGCCTCCCGCGCGTGGCAGGCGCTCGAGGCGAGCCGCCGCCCGCCCGAACCCCACCTCGCGGCCTTGGGCGCGTGGCTCTCGCCGGATACCCGCACCCCGCCACCCGCGCACGCCGGCGATCGCGCCGCGGCGTCGCTCGCCGCGCTATGGGAGCAAGTCGCGGCGCAGCCCGACGAGATCGGGCCGCGGCTCGTGCTCGGCGACGCGCTCGTC
>JBQCJR010000516.1:0-9460 GCA_051952595.1 Kofleriaceae bacterium | reverse complement strand
GCGCTTCGCCGCGCGGATCGCGGCGGGGGTGGGTACGGGGGTTTCGGCGCCGTCCTCGCCCGGCGCCGAAACCTCCACGTAGCCGGCGAGCTCCATCAGGTCGCGCGCGGTCCGCTCCTCGATGCCCTCGGCCTCGAGCCACTCCCCCCAGCCCTTCGCGCGCGGGCCGCGTGCCGGCCAGCCCTTGCGCACCTTCGCGAGCGCCCGCCCGAGCTCGAGCCGCACCCGCGCCGTGGTCTCGCGAGCGCTCTCGGCGCGCTTCGCGAGCTTCGCTTCCTGCACCTCCGACTCGCGCAGCTGCGCGTAGACCGCGCGGGCGTGCGCCTTGTCGGAGTCGAGGCTCGTCTCGACGATCGCGGGGACCGGCTTCATCGCGTGCTCCTGGCTGAGTGACAGCGGCAGCCGCACGGCGTGGTCGTGCAGTACGCGCCTCCTCTGCTGGTGCACGCCGTGCACGGAATGGGACAGCGAGTGCACGGCGCCGTGGACTCGCCCAGCGGCATGATGTGGCTGTCATTGCAGGTGGAGCAGACCAGAGCGGCCTTCTGCTCGGCCTTCTGCTCGGCGGCCTTCTGCTCGGCGGCCTTCTGCTCGGCGGCCGCGGCCGCCGCCCGCTCGCGGTCCTGGCGCTGGATCAGGTCGCAGGCGCGATAGAAGCGCTCGTCGATCACCTCCTCGGCAGCCTCCCGCTCCCAGTCCCGGGGCTTGGAGAGATCGAGGTGGCCGTAGAGCGAGCGGCCGAGTTCGAGCCGGCCGAGGATCGCGTCGATCACCCGGCGCTCGTCGCGGTTGGCGAGCGCCAGGCGGCGCGCGAGCTCGACCAGGAGAGCGTCGCCTCCGACGTAGGAGAACAGGACGGTGTCATCGGGTTCGCGGATTTCGAGGATGTGGAACGGCATGGTCATCGTCCGGTGGTGGTGAGGGCGTCGACCTCGCGCTGCGTCCGCTCGATCTGCCGCGCGCGCCAGGTGCGCAACTCGTCGCGCGACAGCGAGCGGAACGTGCCCGTGTGGTCGGTGCGCTCGTGGTGGTGGCGCCAGCAAAGCGGCGCGCAGGTGCGGTCATCGGCCTTGCGACCGAGCCCGCGGTCTCCCATGTGATCGGCCTCGACGTGCCCGTGGCAGGACGTCGGGTTCGCGACCGGCGGATCCACCCGCACCGAGCAGGCGAGCCGCTTGACCGCGAGCATGTAAACGGTGTCGCGCTCGCGGCGCGCGTACGCGGACCGCTTCCGACCCCGGCGCATCGGGGCGCGGCGCATCGGCGTGCGGCGGAGCGGCGTGTGCCGGCGGAGCGTCATGGCGTGATGCCCTCCGCGCCCGCGGGGTCCGCGTGCCGGTCGCACGCCTGCTCCAGCTCGCCGCCCTCGGCGCGCAGGTCGCGCTCGCCCGTCGCCAGCTCGTCGCACGCGTAGCAGCGCGGCGCGCCGACGGACATCGTCCGCATCTGCGCGTCGAGCCGCTCCTCGCTGTGCTGCTTGCGCAGGCGGCGCCGGCTGAGCGTGGACCGCCGCTCGCGCTCGCCGTCGCGCTCGAGCGAGCGGTCCCGGGCCGCGTCCTCGTCGCTTCCACCGCGGCGGATCACTGGGCGCCTCCCGCCTGCTGGCGGAGCCAGCTCAGGCGCTCGCCGATCCGCATCCCACGCAGCGGCGCGCGGATGTCGCGCGCGCCGCGCCAGCCGTCATCGTGGTAGCCGTCGTGGGTCCGCAGCTCCTGGGAGATCGGGTTGGCGTAGAGCGCGCCCGCCAGAATGACGTAGGGCACCTCGCGGCCGTGTCGATGGATGAGGCGGGCCGCGATCACGCTAGCCCACTGCTTGCGATCGGTCTTGCGCCGCTCGCCGAGCTGGAAGTTGTACGGCTGGAGCTGCTGGTAGAGCTCGACCAGCCCGTGGAGCGCCGAGACGACGTAGACCCTCGAGCAGTGGCGCTCGGCGTACGCCAGAGACGCGCGGAACAGCGGCGACGTGTAGAGATCGCGCGCCTTCGCCGCACGGTTGAGCTTGCTCGACGAGCACGAGACGAGGCCGATCACGACCGACCTCCCTGGAGCGCGCCGAGCAGCTCGCGGCCGTGCGCCGTGAGCCGCGCCGGGATCCCGTCGCGCGTGACCTCGATCGCCTGCCACGACTCGAGGTCCGTGCGCGCCACGCGGCCGGCCTGGCCGAGCGCCGCCGCCCGCAAGCTGGCGATCCGCCGCCAGGTCGAGCGCAGCACGTCGGTGCACGTGCGGTTGCTCAAGCTGATCAGCAACGGGGACCGGTGCGACGCCGCGGAGCTCGCCAAGCTCACCGCGCACCATCCGCGCGGGCGTTGATCAGCTCGGCGCAGAGGTGCCGAGCGTGATAGCTCTCCTCGTCGCCGTTGTTGTTGAGCGCGCACTGGATGTCGTCGAGCACGTCGACGTCGCAGTCGTGGCTGTGCTCGTAGGCAGTCCGGTCGATGTCGAGCGGGCGGCACTCGCAGTGGCACCCGAACAGCTCGACCAGCTGCTCGTCGGTGAGCGTTTCGGCGGTGACCATCAGCGCACCGCCTTTTCGCGCGGGTCGAACACCCGAGCCCGCGGGATGGGGAGACGGGACCGGCGGTTCCGTCGACGCCGCCGAAGCTCGGCGATGCGGCCTTGGATGCTGTCCGGCATCCAGAGCCACGCGAGCTCGTGGAGCAGCACGCCGAGGACCGCGCCCAGCGACAGGCAGCAGACGAGGAGGAGGATAGGGATCACCGTCCACCTCCGGGCAGCAGGAGCGTCGACGAGATCGCGGCCGCCTTGCTCGCCAGCTCGAGCAGCACCGACTCGAGGTAGCTGGATACGAAGTCAGCCGACGCCGGGCCGGCGTAGTCGCGGCGGTACGCCTCCTCGGCGCGCGCGCGGCCCGTCTTCGCGGCCGTCGCGAGATCGTTCAGCGCGCGGACCGCTGAGTCCCGCGCCGCCTTCGAGAGGCACGCGCTCATCGCGCACCACCAGCCTGTGATGATGATTCGTGCATGATTCTGGTCCCTTGACGGAGCGGTTTGTCGGCCCCACATCGGGGCGCGATGACGAAGACGTGGCGGCGGCGGACGAGTCCGGTGCTCACTGATGCGCACCGACCGCGATCGATGCGGCCGGCTGGTACCAGCTCGTCGCACCGACCGCGCCAGCGGTCATGAACTCGATGGAGGCCGCCCATCGGCCGCCGGGCGTCCTGCTGCCAGTCTCGAATCGGCAGTAGACGCCGACGTTCATGTCGAGCAGCCGCGCTGCGTCGACCTGAGGGAGCTGACCACGCCATTGACGGAGCAGCTCCGCGCCCCGGCTCAGCCGCCTTCTACGCCGTGAACTCGACTTCCGGGCCACGCGCTCAAGTAGCCACGTAATGACACGTGTGTCAACACACTTTGAGTCGACACATCGGTAACTACTGACACATCAACGCTATTTCTGGAGAATGTTTCCGATGCCGGACCTCGACCAGATCGAAGAGCTGATCCGAAAGAACCTGATCCTCTTTCGCGAACAGGCCAACCTGAGCCAGGCGCAGCTGGCGGATCTAAGCGGGGTGCCGATGGCCAACCTGGGGCGCTACGAGCGCGGTGACAACGCGGTGCCGGCCAGCACCCTGGGGGCGCTGTCGCACGTATTTGGGCGCAGCGTGGCTGATTTCTATCAGGAAAACCCTCCTCCTCCTCCGCCGGAGGATGACCTGCCACCCGTGTTCTATCGCGTGCGTCCGGGCGTGGTGCTGACGCCCGACCAGCAGGCGATTATCCAGCGGGCATTCGACGAGGTCTCGCGCGAGCGCCGCGCGCTCAAGAAGCGCAAGTAACCCCGCGCCGCGGCTTCACTCCGGACACCCGGAGCGGGTGAGGATCAGACCCGTTTATATAATCTGAACGGATGGACAGTACGGTTGTACAGGTAGCGGCAGAACTTCGCGAAAAGGCTAACCAAAAGTCTCCGGCCTACAGCACGCACCAGATCGTAACCACATGCTTCCCGGATGCGCTGGTCACCGGGTACCGGTTGCCACCTGGGGTGGACGAGGCGGTGTCGAGGCGTCCCGACGGGATCGTGATCTTGTACCGCCGCGGCATGACCACGCCCGAGCAGCGTGTCGCGATCGCTCACGCGGTCGGCCACCTCGTCTACGACGACGACGAAATCGCGTGTCTTCGCAGTAGGATGCGATGCTCTGCGACCGAGAGGCGGGCCGACGCGTTCGCGGCCGAGCTCCTGGTCCCCCTCGAGGAGCTACGGCATCGCCTGTGCGTGCTCCCATCGCGCGATCCGCACGAGCAAGCGATCTACCTCGACCACGTGGACCACCTCGCCAGCCAATTCAGGGTCCCCGCGCAGCTGATTCGCTCGCGAGTCCGAGAGCTTGCGGTCGCGACCAATTAGCAGCTCCCATTGGTGATTACCGATTGGTGTTGACACATTGGTCAATCGCACTTAGAACGGGGGCATGGCGAACACGACGAGCGAACGAGTCAGGGTCTGGACGGAAGAATCGGGGGACGGCGAGCGGAGGCTCGCGCTGGTCACGAACGACAACGAGATCGCGATCAGCGCGACGCTGGCCGCGCGGCAGCGCGGGTTGATCGTCAAGCGCTTCGCCTCCAATGCGAGTGAGCGCCGCTACGGCGGGATCAAGATCGTCGTGTCCGCGCCGGCCGAGCCGGGCACCGCGGAGACCGTGCGCATCCCGAGCGAGACCCTCGCCGAGTGCGCTGACGCGTGGGTGCAGGCTCGCGCGGTCGGGGCGGTGCTGTGATGGCGACGACCATCGACAAGATCCGCAAGCTCCTCAACCTCGCTGGCAACGAGGGCGCCGCGCCGAACGAGGCCGACACCGCGCGCCGGCTCGCCGAGAGCCTCATGGCAGCGGCCGGCCTCAGCGATGCCGATGTCGTCGAGCAGGCAGAGGATCCGCTCGCCACGTTCGGCGTGACGCCGCACGAAACCCCGAACAGCGGGTGGCGGGGCTTCTTGGCGATGGCGGTGTCGCGCATCGTCGGCTGTTACGTGCACTGGCAAACCGACGTACGCGGCAACACAGGTCTGCGATGGGTGGGCACGGCGGCGCAGGCGATCGCGCGCTACGAGAAGGAGAACAATCTCAAGGCTCGGAGCGGCACGTATCGCACGAGCGCGTTCAGCGCCTTCGCTGCTGGCGTACACGACGGGCGCTCTGTGCGTCTCCAGCACGACGTTGGCGGCATGACCACCAAGCGGCTCGGGTCGGGATCGTGACGGCCATGGCGCAAGTCACCGCCGACACGATCACCGACGAGCAGATCCGCAAGTTGCGCAACGACCTTTGGGCCGCCTACTGGCGCGCCGAATTGGTGCCGCTTGAGGACCGCCAGGCGACCTACAACGCGCTGACGCTGGGAGGTGGAATCGTCGGGGCTGAGAGCTTCTGGAGTCGCCGACAGACGCAGGAGGAAGCCCGCGCCCGCTGCGCGGAGATCCTCAACGCGGAGAGGAGCGCGGTGAAGCACCGCGACGCCGACTCATCATGATCCGGGGAGGCGTGCGCGCGGTGCGGCGCCCGTCTCCTCGCGACCCGAACGCACCAGACGTCGTCGTCTAGCTGGAAAGACCGCGGGCGTTCGTGGGGCCTCCGTCCCTCGTCGTCGATTCGCTGCCCGCGACGCTCGTTCGATCCGAGCCGACGTCACCACCCAGCGCGCGATCTGCGATCGGGGCGCGCCAAAACCATTCGAAGGGGGAACCGTGTCATCACCGAACACCGGGGGCGCCGCCGCGCCTCCCAACATCGAAGCCGACTTGGTCGAGGTCGCGCTCCGCGAGCAGCTGCGCATCCTCCGCGCCGAGCTAGAGGACCGCAACCGCGCAGCGCGGGACGAGGTCGAGCGCCTCACGGCCGAGGTCGAGCGGATCGCCGCCGAGAACAAGCGGCTCGTCGACTACGGGAAAGACCACTACCGGACGCACTACCGGACGCTGCGTAGCCTCGAGGATTGGACGGAGGAACTCGCCGAGCGCGCACGCACCACTGAGACCCGGTCCGAGGTGCTGCTCCTCCAGCAGACCCAACTCCTCAAGCTGGCCACCGACCAGATGGCGCTGATCCAGACGTTCGTGGACCTGCTGCGCCAGGCCACCCCGGGCGGTGCGCAGTGAAGGTCTACGTCGCAGCGTCCTCCGGCGAGATTCAACGAGCGAAGGGCTGGATCTCTCGCCTCGTTGCCGCGGGCGTGCAGGTCACGTCCACGTGGCCCGAGACGATCGCGGCGGTCGGCGATGCCAATCCCCGCGACGCGTCGCCGGGGCAGCGGCTCGCCTGGGCGGTCGCCGATCTACATCAGGTCGCGAGCGCCGATCTGCTCTGGATGATGGCGCCGGTCAAGGAAGCCGGTCGCGGCGCGTACGTCGAGCTCGGGTTCGCGCACGCGCAGCGGAAGCTCCTCGTCGTGAGCGGCTGCTCGTGGCAGTCGATCTTCGGCGCCCTCGCGCGCGAGTTCGAGACCGACGAGGAGGCGTTCGCCTTCATCGTCGAGGAGGCGTCCCGTGGCTAAGACGATCGACCTGGAGACCCTGCGGTCCCTCGCGCAGGCCGCGCGCGAGGTCCTCGGCAGTGACGCGGAGCCCAGCGACAGCGAGCATCAGGTGATCCTCGACTACGCGAGCGCCGCGACGCCCGATGCCGTGCTCGCGCTGATCTGCGCGCTCGAGATGGCGTGCCAGTCTGCCGGCGACCCGCGGAGCGTCCAGACCCTCACGTGCCTCTACTGCGACGCGCGGCAGGTCATCGGGGCGGACGTCGGGCGCGAGGAGGTCGACACGATCATCCGCGAGCACCGGGCGTCGTGCGCGCAGCACCCGGACCGGGAGGTCGAGCGGCTCCGCGGCCAGCTCGCCGAGCAGCGTGCCGCGATCGAGCGTCTTCGCACCGGGCTGAACGAGGTGTGCGACATGGCCGAGTCCGAATGTCGCACTCGCGCCGAGTACGAGCAGATCGCCGAGCTGCGCAAGGAGGCTCACCGGCTGCGCAAGGAGGCTCCCCGTGGCTAGCGAGGGCGACCTCTGCACGACGTGCGGCGAGCCGCTCCGGTGGGACCCGACAGCGCGCGGCACCACGGTCGGCGGCCTGGACGTCGTAGGGGCATTCGTCTGCTGCGGGGAGATGCTGCTCGCGCGCGAGAGCCGACCGGCCGAGGCCGCGTGGACGCTCGCGAAGGGCGGCCGGTCGCTCAACGCCGGCGGGATCCGCGTCCGCGCAGAGGCGACCGACGGCGATGTGGTCGCGCTGATGGAGAGGCTGGTGCGCCTGCCGGATCTCGAGCGCGAGGTCGAGACGCTCCGCGCCCAGCTCGCCAAGGTGCGCGCCCACCTCGACACGCTGCTCGAGGTACACGACGAGGTGGAGCGCGAGCGCGATGCCATGCGGGACGAGCTCGAGGTCGTCCCCGAGTCGTCCGTGCCGCCCCAGCCCGCGCCGCCCGGCGCCATCCCGGCGATGTGGATGGACGAGGACGGTGTCGGTCCAGACGGGATCGTGCTCGTGCTCCAGCACTGGCCTCCGCCCGAGCTCGCCGCTGCCCTGAGCCGTCCGGATCCCCGGGTGCTCCTCGTCGTCCACCCCGAGGCCGGCGAGATGTACGCATCCAAGATCGGCGCGCTGTTCGGAGGCGCACTCGATCTCCACCGCGAATCGGTCGCCGACCTCCACCGCCAGCTCGGCGAGTGGCTCGCGGCGCACCCGGTGACCGCCGGGGAGGAGGTGTCCGGTGCCGACTGAACACAAGGCGTACCCGTTCATCGACCAGGTGGTCGCGTTCGATGCGGATGACTGTGGTCCGCAGCTGGTCAAGCTGACCTGCGTCGCCGCGCTCACGCCGTCGCTGAACTACCCGCGCCCCCGCCTCACGCTGTGCACCAAGCTCGGAACGCTGTCGCTCACCGCGCAGCAGGCCGCCGAGCTGCGCGACCAGCTGGACCGCGGGATCGCCGATGTCGTGGCGGCGTGTCCCGAGATGGGTCCGGTGGGTGATCAGCGCGACGTCGTCGACGCGGTGAACGAGCTGATCGCGACCGCGATCAAGCTGGAGCACGGTGACATGATGGCCGCGGCGACCTCGCTCATGCGAGCGGCCGTGATCCTGGGCCATCAGCTCGGAGTGACGTGCGACGCGATGGTCGCGACCGTCGAGTACCTCTACGCGAAGTGCGTCGACCCGGTCGTGGTCGCGGAGGACAAGGAGATCGGCCGTGGGTAAGGCGCAGACCTTCGGAGTCGGCGACGTCGTGCAGACGGTGCTCGACGAGAGATCGGCGTTCGTCGTCGTCGCGATCAACACGCACAGCGACAAGGTGCGCGTGTCGAAGTGCGGCACCACGCGCTGGCACGCGCCGGGATGGAAGCCGGCCACGTCCTTCGAGAAGGCGCCGAGCGACAGCGGCAGCCGTGCGGTCCAGCGTGCGCGTCGGCTGCTGGCGAAGCTCAAGCCCGGCCCGGACGGCTGGAAGCGGATCGAGTGCGGCAAGCCGTGGGCGCTCGAGAGGTGCGCCGTCGGCCACGAGGCGCTCGATTCGAGGGCCGACGGGACGCTGCCCGGCGCAGCTGACTCCACCGCCCGCACGCCGCGGGAAGCCGTCTACGACGAGCGGATCGCGCCGCTGATGCAGCAGGTCATCGCGATCTGCAAGGAGCACGGCATCAACGCCTTCGCCGAGTTCTCGCTCGGCTACGACGAAGCGAGCGACCAGACGCTGTTCTGCACGACCGTGCTTCCGGTCGACAAGGGCGACGCCGAGGGCCACGAGGTGATCACCAGCCTCGCGCAGCACCGGCGGCGTCTCATGGCGTCCGGCCTGGTCGCTTTCACGATCACCGAGGAGGCGCCCAATGGCTGAGCCCGCCCTCAAGCTCACGTCCACCTCGACGGCGAGGACGTACACCTTCACCGCCGCGCAGGGGTTCGGGTGGGCGCACTGCACCGTCAACGACACGACCGGCGAGCTCTCGATCGAGAGCGACTGGGGCGGCTGGGTGCACTCGTGGTCGCCCGACCCGAGGTCCCTTGCCGCGCCGACGCTGACCCACTTCATTGCGACCCGCAGCGGGGTCGACTACATCGCGCGCAAGCTCCAGGGCGGCGACGGCGGGGAGCGGTTCTGCCCGGACAAGACCGCGGCGGAACTGCGCGGTGCGATCCTCGAGCGCCGGATCGAGGACGGGCGCGAGCCGCGCAAGAGGTACCTATCGCGCGACGTGGCGCGCCGGATCTGGGATGAGCTCGGCGAGATCGCCGACGACGTTGGCCGCTCCGAGGATCTGTTCTGGGCGCGCGTCTACGCGATCGACCACATCCACGACTTCCTGTCCGACCTCACCGAGTGCCGCGCGACCGAGCAGACGCCCGAGGACAAGGCGCTCCGCGAGATCGTCCTGCCGGCGCTGATCGAGGCGTGCCGCGACACCGTCGCGCGATGGGGGACGCCGTGATCGT